>JAGBIO010000013.1 GCA_017934955.1 Clostridia bacterium | reverse complement strand
TGCTACTTCCAAAAGGTCCTTTTTTGTATTGTGCTAAATCGCCCAATCGGACCCAACTCCATTGATCTGGAATCTCAAATGGTATCTCATCTTCAATACATTTCACCGTTCCATCTTGGAACTGCTCATAATGTAAATTATCATCATCTTTAAAGATGATTGTATCATTCTCAATATCTTTGGCTTTTAGCTTTCCTTCTTTAACAAGTTGCTTTTTTTGCTCGCGAATGCGTTCCAACAAAACAGATGCAGGTTCATCGTTCGGGTCTTGCGGTACAAGTTTCCCACGAATAGCTAAATCCAAGATTTTTTGTCTTAATGCTTTGGTATCCATTATTCTTTCACCTCGCCGATTAATTTTTCAAGTTCTGCAACGGCATTGGCAATATTTGTGGATTCCTTTTTGAGTTGTGCAATCATTTCGGCTAAAGTACGGTCATCATCTTCCTCACTAACAATCCATTTGAAATCAAGCTTTAATTGGTCACGAGAATAGACTTCATCCTTAGTGAATTTTCTCCATCTCCCGTTAAGATTATCCTGTGAATAGGTCTGCACTCTGTCCTGCATATGTCCGGAGCAATAACATTCAACAAAGTCATCAAGATGTTCTCTTGTAAGCGGTTTTTGCACCAATGTATGCTTTATACCGGTACGATAATCATAAACCCAAATGTCTTCGGTGGGTTTGCCTTTTTCAAAAAACAAAACATTAGTTTTAACACCTTGCGCATAAAATATACCTGTCGGGAGTCGCAAGATTGTATGTAGATTAAATTCATTGAGAAGCTTTTCCCTTACTTTGGCTGTTGCATTTCCATCAGTTAAAACATTATCGGGTAATACAACGGCAACTCGACCACCGGTTTTTACAATAGACATAATGTGTTGCAGAAAATTCACCTGATTATCTGATGTTTTTACAAATTCAGGTCGATTGGCATAAACTTCAACACTGCCCTGCGGTCTTGTACCAAAGGGTGGATTAGCCAAAATCACATCAAACATTCTGTCGGAGGTATCAAGTAAGGAGTCTTGACAAACAATCGGACTTTGGTTTGTTCCGATATCGTGCAGATATAGATTCATAGAAGCAAGAGTTACCACCAATGGCGTATTGTCTGCACCGAAAAAAGCATTATTTTTCAAAAAATTTTGCTTGGCAATTTCCTTGCTTTGCGTTTTCATATGTTCATATGCCGCAAGTAAAAATCCGCCTGTACCGCAAGCTGGGTCAGCAACGGTTTCGGTGATTTTAGGGTCTGTAACATCAACCATTGCTTTAATAAGTGCACGGGGAGTAAAATATTGACCGGCACCACTCTTTTTGTCTTGCCCATTCTTCTCGAGAATTGATTCATAGATGGCGCCTTTAAGGTCACCCTCCATCATATACCAGTTTTCAGCTTTGACCATTTCTATGATTTTTGCAAGTTTCACCGGACTGTCGATTTTGTTTGATGCTTTAGTGAAAATAGTGCCGATCAATCCATCTTCTTTGGCAAGCTCTTTAAGGATTTCTTCATATTTATCAATTAAATCCGTACCGTTTAAATCGACAAGGTCTTTCCACTTGTATCCGTCCGGAATAGCACTTGTTAGTCCCATTTCCTCTTTTTCTTCGTCCATTTTCAGAAAAAGGATATATGTAAGCTGTGTAATATAATCTGTAAAACCAACACCTGCGGCAGCCATAACATTTGCTATGTCGCCAACCTTTTTAATCAATGCTGATTCGCTTTTTGTTTGAATTTCTGCCATATAATTATGCCACCTTTAAAATAAATTTTGATAACTCGATAATTTCGGCAGTCAATGCCGGAACACCGAAACTTTTTACAGCCTTTCTCCAAAGGTCTGTATCTATACAGTTAAGCTCCATAACGCTTATAGAGCCCTCGTTGATAATATAATCAGCAATCTGTTTCATTATTTCTTGCTGGTCAGACGTAAGAATACGCTGTGCCTGTCCACAATAAAGAGTGAAACGCTGAGAATATCCTTTTAACAAACTTTTCAACTTATCGTTCTTCTTATATGCATAACGGGCAAGTTGAATCAAATGAGTTAATGCCTTGACGCTTTGCTTAACATCCAAATCATCGACATTTCCATCTACATCTAACAGCTTGTAATTACTCCAAATGTTATATGGAGTAAACAACCGGTTTTCTGAAATAAGTTTGTCTTGCAATTCAGCCAACATAGAATATGTAATCACTGTATCTTCGGAATTATAGATGATACGGAGAGCTTCAATACTGTCTGCATTTTCATAAAGATATTTTTCAAAAGAATCAATAAAACTTCTTGCAGCTTCTTTTGTAAATCCTTTTTCTATTATCTCATCTTTATCCGGTGCAATTGCATAATACCCCCTGTGCAGTTCAAGCAACTTCTTTCTTGCTTCAAGATTTGTAATCAGACAAGAAATGAGATTATTTCGCTCAATATTACTGTCAGATGCACTTACAAACAGTGGTAATATATTCTGCGCTAACGCATTGTTTATATCAAATGCAAGTGTTTTAGGTGCAAAGCCATAGTCAGAAATGAAAATATTGAGATGTCTTCCAAATAACGGATTATTCTCATATCGTCTGTTTATGCTTGCACAATAATCACGCAAAAAAGCGAGATTATCATCAGATACTTCACCGTGTGCCAAATGCTCCAGTAATTGTTCAAGGGTTGGGATTTTTGACGCTTTGTCACCACCAGGAAGTGTTGGCTTTGGAATAGTCTTATCATGTTCAGTTACACCAACAGCATCTACAATATAGAAACACTCTTTTGTATTGGCGTTAGGAGTCACTTCTTTTAACTTATCCTCACTTATTACACGGCAGCCTCTGCCCTTCATCTGCGTATAAAGAACCTCTGATTTAACATCATTCATAAACAGTACGACTTCAAGAGGCTTGACATCTGTGCCGGTTGCCACAAGTGTTACTGTTACTGCAATTCTAAATTCTTTTTCGGTTCGCAAATCACGGATAAGTGCATTAGAATCGCCGGCTGAATATGTAATTTTTTGAACAAACTTCTCAGGCACAATGCCACCTTCAAATTTATCGGCAAAGACTTCTTTAACAACATTTACAATTTGAGTAGCGTGATTATCATCTTTTGCAAAAATCAAAGTTTTGGGAATATACTCCCACACTTCTTCACGGTCAGGATATAAGTCTATATATATTGATTCTTTATAAGCATTTATTACTTTGTAGATTTGGTCGGGGTTAATAACCGAACGATCTAACTGTGTTGCAGTGTAATCAATTCGTTCTTCGGCTACATAAGTATCTACTTTTTGGCCACCACGGGTGTTTTCTACAAAGGTATCACCCTTCTGAATAGTTCCGCCATGCTCGGTTATATTGCTTTTAATTCTATAAATACGGGCAGGAACATTTACACCGTCAACTACAGAATCATCATACGTGTATTCTTCAATGATATTTTTGTTAAAGAATGCATATGCCTCCGAGGTAGGAGTAGCAGTTAGACCAAGAATTTTAGCATCCCTAAAATAGTTTAATACCGATTGCCATTTTCCATAAATCGAACGGTGACACTCATCAATAATAATAAACTGGAAATAATCAGGCGGTAGCTTTAAATCATCCCCCAAACTGATTACAGATTGAGATTTATCTGTATCCTTAAAAGAAAATAGCTTTTCGTCCTCTTTATCCTCATCGTCATCAGAGATAGACTGACCGGTTAAAACAGCAAATAATTTTTGAATTGTAGATATTACTATATCGCCACCGATGTCTTCTGTGCTTTTTAAACGATTTATTTGGTAAAGCGTATTCATTGGTTGTTGTTTTTCCGTTCGGTCAAACAAACTGAACTCTGTTTCAGTTTGCCGAGCAAGATTATTTCTATCAACAAGGAATAGAATTCTCTTTGTTGGTGTGTAATTAAGCAATCGATATGACGCAAGACAGGCAAGATATGTTTTTCCCGAGCCTGTTGCAAGTACAGCAAGAGCCCTTTTTTGTCCCTGTTTAAGTGATTTTTCCAAATTCACTTCGGCATCATATTGGCAATCACGCAGACCACGCTTTTCAATTCTCGGTAAGGCACCATATTCAGACTTTTGGCCAATAATTCGCAACATCTTTTTTGGCGAGTGCATTTCATTAAGTTCAATATAATCCCCATCGGGATCAGTAAGCATATTTTTGAAGTATATTTTGTTACCATTTGCAAGATACACGAGAGGAATCAAATGCTGAAACCACAGTCCATACCATCTTTGAGGTGTTACAGCATATTTTTCAGCCTGTTCAGCAACTTTTGCACCAAGATTATTTGATTCTTTTTTGGCTTCTACAACTGCAATAGCTTTGTTATCCACAAACAATAAATAGTCGCTTTCATTTCCACCCAGCATTAAAGCCTCTTTAACAGCTAATGCTGTATTAGGAATGTAATCTTCTCTTGATACAATATCCCAACCTGCATCGGTTAATTGCTTATCGATTTTAACTCTTGCTTTTTCTTCAGGTAACATAATTTTCACCCCTTGTAATGTTCAGTTTTGCTTCTGATAATATAAAATTATCGGAAGTTGAAGATCAAAATTTTTACCTTTTATTATTCCTCAGAATTATAAAATTCATCTAACACATAAGTTTTAACAGGCGTTATATATAGCTCGTATTTAATAACCAATTTAACCAAATCATTGCCGTCTATCAATGTGATTGGAGATCCTTCTCTTGCAGCAATTCTTGCCGAATTGGTAAATCTACCGTTCGTAATGAACACCCCATAATCTGCCTGATATTTATTCATAGCGCCTAAGAATTGATTGATTTCAGGCTCCGTCACGGGTGCAACATTATATCTTTTACACTGTATAACTACTCTTGTTGTTCTGAAATCATTTGCATCAACGTGATAGCCGTATCCGTCAATTCCGCCGTCATTGCTAATCTGTACACCTTTTTCGGTAAACTCAACACCCATGCGGTTTAGCAACGCTCGTGAAAAAGCTTCAAACTTTTTTGAAGTCATCTTAGCAATTGACGCCAGAAGCATTTCTTTAAAATCATCTTTGAGTTTTTCTTCCGCCTGCGTTTCTTCTTCACTATTACTTACATCAACAATTTTATTCTTTTTATTGTTCTTACTCAATTCGTCCCAATGCTTTTTTGAGGTTTCTATAATATCCTTTTGAACATCGAGAGTATCTATCTCAAGATATAATCCTTTTTCTGTCAAAGTAATCGGCGATGAATTTGTATATGTCAATAAATCATTAAAAAATAAATCTTTAATAGCAAAGTTAAACTTAAAATTAAACTCTTTATATGAATTGCCGGTTTTCTTTGATTTTTTCACGCTTTCGGCAAATTCGGCTATTTGATCATCTAAATCAGCGATTCTCTCTTTGATTTCCGAACGCTCTAATTGACCACCGGCTTCTTGCAATACTTTTAATATCGGCTTAATCAAATATGCCACTTTACCGTCTGAAGATAATTCTTTTAAATTCATAACACTACACCCCGTTTTTATATGTGTTAATGTATTTTTTTTATATAAAATACCGTCGAATAAATTTACAATTCTTCTGTCTTAAATGTCGAATAACCCTCGTAATAATAGCTGTGATCGATTCCTTTCATATAGACCTCACGGCTATTGATTTCATCCGTCAACGCCGCCTTCAAGAGGTGCTTAATTTCAATATCTTTAATAGGGCTGCGTTCCATCGCAAGCAGGTAATCTTCCTTATCCACCTTGCTCCAATCAACCACTTTACCTATTTCATTTTTCAAAATGTGGTCGAGCCAAATGCGTGTACTTCGACCGTTGCCCTCTCGGAATGGGTGGGCGATATTCATTTCAACATATTTTTCTACTATCTCATCAAAATTCGATTGTGGCATTTTATCAATGTTTTCAAGCGCCGCTTCAAGATACATAAGTGGTACAAAGCGGAAGTTACCTTTTGCAATATTAACTGTTCTGAGTTCACCCGCAAAGTCATAAATATCCTCAAACAGATATTTATGGATTGCCTGCAAAGTAGAAAACTTACCGGCAGGCAGGTTACCAAGAATATCTTTTTCAAAAAGCTCAAGAGCCTTTTTCTTGCTGATGCGTTCTTCTGCACATGCAAGGTCGGCGGAGCTTGTAAATCCCAATTTATTTTCAAGCATACTATTCCCTCACTTCGTTTCGTCCGGAATAAATTCCATAATATCGTCTATACCACAATGCAATGCGGCACAGATTTTGCCCAAAATATCTACCGTTACGTTTTCACCCTTGCTCATTTTCGTAATGGTGTAATTGCTGATCTCCGCAGCTTTCGCAAGGTCTTTCTTTTTCATATCGTGGTCAATCAACAGTTTCCACAGTTTTTTATAACTAACAGCCATAATGCACCTCTCAAAATAAGGTAATATATAAATACACAATTTTAGTATATCACAAAAATCATAAAAATTCAATTCAAAATAAAGCAATACCTCGATTCTATGTTACTATTCATACTTAAAATTATGAGAATGGTACAAACACTGTAGGGACAGCATTTATGCTGTCCGCAGAAAAGGCAGAAAGCAGGACAGCATAAATGCTGTCCCTACAAAGGTTATACCATTATTTTAAGAGATATAGTCTAAATAGTAACGATTCTATTAGAAAAATCCACAAAAAAGGATGTAACACCATTTTCTGAAGTTACACCCTTACCTTACTTCTTTATTAGCACGAGGCTAATAAGCATTTTATCTTACCATGTACGAGAATTCAACTCTCTAAACTGAGCAACTGTAGAAACATGCGAATTCAACCCACCATCCACGTTAACAATCTGTCCGCTTACATAGCAGCTTTCATCCGAAGCAAGATATACGCACATATGACCGATATCCTCCGGACAACCGTAACGATTCACCATAATATTACTCAAGAAAATATCCTTTAATGCCTGCGGAACATGCGCCTCATTCTGTGGCGTAACAATCAATCCCGGACGCACACAATTGCAACGAATATTTTGCTTTCCATACTGCAAAGCAGTAGATTTCGTCAACATATCCACTCCGGCTTTCGCACAAGCATAAGCTGTAGATCCAAGATCGCCTCCGCAGGAAGCCATTGAACCGATATTAATAATCGATCCTCCCGACTCATTCTTCTGCATATACGGTAGAACACACTTCGTCGCATAAAATGTACCACGCATATCACTTTGGAACACATTATCCCACATTTCCAAGGTTAATTCATCCACACGACCATCTTTCAAAGCTACATTAGCCGCATTATTTACTAAAACATCAATTTTTCCATACTTCTCAGCCGTATCCGAAAACAACTTTTCAATACTCTCTGTATCCGTAATATCCATAAAATGATAATACGCTTCTCCGCCTTCTTTCACGATATCATCCACAACAGCCTGTCCCTTTTCCTGTCTGCGTCCGCAAATAACAACTTTAGCTCCTTCTGCCGCAAACAATTTTGCAATACCGATACCGATTCCACTGGTAGAACCTGTCACAATAGCAACCTTTCCTTTTAATCTGTCCATAATAAATACTTCCCTCACCCTATATTTTACACGATAATAGAAAATAATATTTCCCATTTACTTAAAATATATATTATTGCTAATAATAATTCAAGCTACAAAAAAAGAAAAACGAGAACACTTTCAAAAATTATGTTCCCTTTTTTCTTTTTTACCTATTTCATCGTTACAGTTCCGACTTAATTTCTGTAATGCTCCTACAAACAATGTACAGACAGCCTTCATGCTGTCCTACTTTTTATAATTTCAAGACCGGTAATGTTTCATCAGATAATATCCTTTTCTCTATTTCTTCTTTACTTTCGAAAATAAAACCAAGAAAATCACAAAAGCAACAACAACCGCAACTACAATCAACGCATACTGCTTATTCATTAGTCCTTTTACCTCAAACGATTGAAGTATCGCATTCATCTCTTCCTCATCAAAAACCGTTCCTGAAAAAGCAATCATAATAAGCGCAGAATCGGAATTCGTAAAAAATAGAACGCTCTTTGTTTCCTGCTCATTCGTAATATCTAACCGAACTGCATCTCTATTTTTCAACGAAACCGTACTTTTACCCTCTATATTAGGAGCACTTTCTCCATACATATCTTTAATTAGCTTCGTCAATTCCTCCGTACTAAACTGCAAAACCTCCAAACGACTTCCATCATAAATACTCTTCACTGCATACATTAAAATGCTTCCCTCTTTCTTATAAATCCCCACATTCGCCTTTTCTTGGAAAGTTTCATAATCCGACGGTACCACAAATTCAAAGTTACTGTTCGTTACTGCCAATGAAGTCGTCACTAAAAATGTCAAAGCAACCACAAACATCATAATCATCATTTTTTTCATAAAGTCCCCTCCAAACTTTATTTATTTGATCTCCTGATGTTAAAATTCTTTGCTTTCCACTTTAAACGTTTCTACTTATATATATCGGTATTTATTTACATAATGTTTATATATTTTTAAAAAAATACGGCAAGCTTTTCTGTGGACAGCATGAATGCTGTCCCTACAACGTTTGTGCCATCATTGAAACTGTAAAAAAACTGCCTTGGAAAAATAAAATCTTCCAAGGCAGTTTTTTTACAACCTTCACTTTCCCGTTATTACGGTTCAATATAATACACATTTCCCTCTAAAACAGCATCATTCGGATTTGGTAAATCTGCACCGTCGCAAGCAGAAACTCCAACCACAACTCTCTCTGAAACCGTTCCGGCATTTTTCAAAGCTACAAAATATTTACCATTAGTAGCTTCTAAATCCGGACTAACATATTCCTCAATACAACCAAGTTCCGCATATTCCTTCCATTCGCCGGACAAGTTCTTATCTCCCACGATCATTTTTTCAATAGGATCCGCCGAATAATCCGTGTACCAAACCTTTACAGCCTTACCAATCATAGCAACTGTTGTCTTATCTGCACGTTCCTACATAATTGATATCTTACTCTGAGCATCAACTATATTCTCCACACTCACCTTTATTCTTTCTGCGCTTGAAACCATCTCCGGAAACAAATCTCTATACAGCTTCTCGCCACGTTCCGCAATCTTCTCTTTATTTGCATTCCATTCCTTTTCCAACTCTTCTTTACTCATTTTATTGATATTTATCTCATTTTTACTCAAATTTTTCTTCACTATTTTATGATTTTGCGTTACCTTCATTTCCATCTTACAAGTTACTTCTGTATCCTTCGCTTCCTTGATATACGTTAAATCCGGATTTGCCTTTTCCAAAACAAGCATATCCAACTTCAATACCGCTGAATTCTTATTCAGTTTCTCGGTAGCCAAATTTACTTCAAATTTCGTAAACTCATCCAAATCCATCCAGAGTCGAAGTGCGTTCTCAGAAAGCTTTTCTATATTAACCGCACACTCCGCCGTCTCTAATTTCTCGGTCTTTATCAAATTATCAAGTTCATCCCAATCATAATCGTAAGTCAAATATCCATAAGTAAAGTTATGCGTCGTCACCTTTCCGTTTACCACAATACGATCTTTTAACGCAAATGTATCTCCTTCTAAAGCATAATAATCCTCTAATGTCGTCAAACTCATCATTGTACTGTAATCTGCACTTTCATTTTTAATTCCGAACTCCCGCTTAATAATATTGTAATCTTCCCCAAAATAAATCTTAGAAACGATTCTGCCGTTATCATAAGCCGGACCGTACATTTCTTCCAAACGCGTAAACAATCCATCTATGGCTTCACAAATTTCAGTTATTGTCGGCAACTGCGTTTCCTCGTCCAATTCCTCTTTATAAATCTCATAGAATCCGTTCAACTTCTCTTCAAAAATCTTCATAACCCTTTCGTCATTCTTTATTTCCGTCCAAAGAGCCTTCACAATCTGAATCATATCCCTCTGTGGAATCTCCATAGAAAGCGAAGTGCACGGAATTATTTTATCATCATAGCTTACAACCGCCTGATTATCCCGAACAAAATACTCCTCTTTGAGCAAGTTATTTAATTTCATACCACACTTTATAACACAATTCGTCAAATCCTCTTCCTGTTCTTCCGAAAGAGCCATCAACGCTTTCAATTCCTCTTGCATTTTATAACTCTTCTCAAGTTCCTTTAACTCATCTTCCGGCATTCCGAATTTTTCACAAAGCTCTGTTAATTTTCCAAGGTCAACCGTAATATACTTTTCATACAATTCCGGAAGACGAAGCGATAAAACAGTACCATCCTCAATCGCTTCTAACGTAGCAATATACTTATCGTCATTATATACCTTAATCTCGGCACGCTCGTATCCCGCCTTTTCATTCACTTCATCCAAAATCTGAATATCTCTCTTAATAAACTCCTCCGCGCTGCTATCAATTTCAATATTCATCTCTAATTTTAACGGAGTCTCACTACCCAAAAACTTCACAAAATCAATCTTCTCCAACTCCGCAAAATTCTCCAGCAATTTTTCAGCATTATGCTTTTCAATCATAAAATACAAAGATTTATTACTCAACAATAAATCTGTACTCGCAAAAGAAAAACTGCTCCCCAAGAAAAAAACTGCTACCATCAATAATGCAAAAATTCTCTTCATTCCAATCCCCCCATTTTTCAAAGTTACATAAAAACTATCGGCATAATTTAAAATGATATTAATTTATCTTTCATTCTAAATTACAAAAGTGGCATAAAAATACCGCATTTATGCCACTTTTACTAATATCCGATTACACTTTCATTTCGCTGCTGCCCTCATAAATTTCTTCCTTCTCAAGAATCGGCTTTATGTACTCACGAATAAACTCCGTCACTTGATCCGCAGAACGTCCGATATACTTTTTCGGCTCCAAAATCTCCGCCATATCTTCCTCCTTCAAACCAAACGATGAGTCCGCCTTAATCCGCTCCAACAAATCATTCGGAAGACCAAACTCTTTTACTTGTCTCCCCGCTTCCATCGAATGTACACGAATCTTCTCATGTAACTCCTGACGATTTCCGCCACGCTTAACGGCCTCCATCATGATATTTTCCGTCGCCATAAACGGAAGCTCCTCCCGCACATGCTTCTCAATTACCTTCGGATAAACTACAATATTCGAAACAATATTCAAATAAATCATCAAAAGCGAATCCACCGCCAAAAAAGCCTCCGAAATCGAAATACGACGGTTTGCCGAATCATCCAAGGTACGCTCAAACCACTGCGTAGAGGCTGTTAACGCCGGATTCAACGAATCCACCATCACATACCGCGCCAAAGAACAAAGTCGCTCACTTCTCATCGGATTTCTCTTATACGGCATCGCCGACGAACCGATCTGCTTCTTTTCAAACGGCTCCTCCAGCTCCTTCAAACTCTGTAACATTCGTAAATCATTCGCAAACTTATACGCACTCTGTGAAATCGCCGAAAGTACATTTAAAACTCGCGCATCCACCTTCCGCGAATACGTCTGCCCTGTAATCGGATAAACTTCCTTCACCCCGATTTTCTCACAAACTCTCGCCTCAAGTGCCTTAACCTTCTCGCTGTCGTTATTCAGCAAGTCCATAAAGCTTGCCTGCGTTCCGGTCGTTCCCTTCACGCCTCTTAATTTTATATTCTCCAACACAAAATTTAATTCCTCATAATCCAAATATAACTCGTGAAGCCACAAACAAGCTCTTTTTCCCACTGTCGTAAGCTGCGCCGGTTGAAAATGCGTAAATCCAAGTGTAGGCATATCCTTATAATTTAACGCAAACTCCGACAATTTTTGCATCACCGCAACCAACTTTTTCTTAACCACTTTTAACGCATCGAGCATAATCAATAAATCCGTATTATCTCCCACAAAACAAGAAGTAACGCCTAAATGAATAATTGGCATCGCCTCCGGACACTGCGCTCCATACGCATGAATATGAGACATCACGTCATGCTTAAACTTTTTCTCATTCTCCTCCGCAACCTCGTAATTAATCTCATTTTGATACTTTTTCATCTCTGCAATCTGTTCCTCGGTAATTGGCAAGCCAAACTCCTTTTCTGCCTCTGCCAAAGCAACCCACAACTTTCTCCAAGTACGGAACTTGTTATCATCCGAAAACAAATAGCTCATTTCAGGACTTGCATAACGCTTATTAAATGGACTCTCATAAATATCATGCATATTTTTTAGCTCCCTTTTCCTTAATTTATTTTCAAATCAACCGATATTAATTATAGCGAAAAAACGACTTTTCGTCAACTAATTCAGTCAATAACATTACGAAAGGAGCAAAAAAATGAAAAAAATAATTCCTATTTTCTTAGCAATTCTCATCATCCCATCTATCTGGCTTTTCAAAAAAAGTTCCGCTCCTTCCGTCTCCAATATTACCATTAGTTATGCCGGGACATACCCTAACTTAGAAACTTTTCTGCATAACGAAAACGACTATAATTTAGTCAATTTAATTTCTCTAAACACCAATCTTTCCATCGACTTAAAATACGCTACAACCGATAACTTCGCCGGAATCCAATTCTATCCGAAAATTGCAAAAGCCTATCTCCGCGAAGGGACCGCCAAAAAACTAATGGCTGCTAACGAAGAATTTTACTCTCTCGGCTACCGCATCAAAATCTTCGACGCTTACCGTCCGAGACGCTACCAATACGACCTTAGAGAAGCCGCAAGACAAATCAACCCTGCTACACAAGGTTATATCGCCAATCCCGATACCGGATCCCACCATAACCGTGGTGCCTCCGTCGATATCACCCTAACCGACTTAGAAGGGCACGAACTCGATATGCCAACCGGTTTCGATCACTTCGGACCGGAAGCATCCATCACATACAACGGTTGCACCGAAGAACAAAAAGCCAACCGAGAGTTGTTAGGAACGATTATGGAACAACACGGATTTCGAAGAATCTCCAGCGAATGGTGGCACTTTGATGATAAGGATTATTTAGACTATGAATTGTTAGATGTCGATTTTGCAGAATTAGATTGATACAAGAAAAGACACCACACATCCAAAATGTATGGTGTCTTTTCCTTACCAAGTCATCGTACCAATCACTTTCAGCAAAAAGTCATTGGCAACTCCTTCTTTCAAACCGCTTCCCGTATATACAAAGAAATGATGCCGATTCACTCGATAATATCCATTTTTCAATCCTCTTCTATCATACAACTCCACCGAAACAATGTCATCCTTCTCCAATTTCACCGATTCTCCGCTCTCGCATACCATCACAGCACCGCCTGCCAACTCACGGTAAACCCGATAGCCCGCCACCCGAAACTTCTGAAAACGCGGAATCTTTTCCAAATACAATGTACTTTCCGAAGCATCAGTATAAAACAACCGAGAGGAATGCAACTTTTTATCTCTGCACAAGCCGGACATACGCTACCTCCTAAATAAACAGTCGGTTTTTTCAACTCCTACGTTAGCACTATATTATCACAGAAATGAAAATTACGCAAAAAAATGTTATAAATCAGACATACCTTATATGTTTCTCAATCTATTTGTAGGGACAGCATTCATGCTGTCCTGATTTTCTTCCTTTTTTCACTATCACATTTCATTTTGCCTTTTCTGTGGACAGCATGAATGCTGTCCCTACAATGATTGTACCGTTATTGTAGGGGACGGCGTCCTCGACGTCCCGATATATTTGCAACAACTTTATTCTGACCTGTAAAAAAAACTTTTTAAAAACCTATTGACTTTTATGTCAACTTTATATATAATAATATTATGAGATCCGAAATGGCAAACCAATCGAAAGGTTGGGGCGCAAAGCTACGGTCCTAAAGCCGAAAGGTTATGGAAGCCGGGTTGCCGAAGTCGAGAGCTATGAAAAATGATGCTCCGCTTGGGTAACCAAAGCGGAGTTTTTGTTTTGGATGATGATGAAGTCTTGGGGTTTTATCTCCAAGCATAAGCGAAGGAAGCGATAACGCGGTAAAGTCGTCTGATAAACGACGAGTTGGCCAAAATAAGCACGTGAGTTGATTTAATCGTTGCGATTAGGTTAGCCGGAGGTTTAGGAGGTTTCAGCGACGCGGAGCTTGAAGGGCTTATTAGTAAGTGAAGGAAGCTTTGGCGCGGTAAAGTCGTCTGAGAAACGACGAGTTGGCCGGAATAAGCACGGAGGCTGGTTAATCGATAAGATTAAGTTAGCACGGAGGCTTAGGAGGTAACAACAACGCGGGGAGCGGAATGAGCTTATGTTGTTTCTGTATTGGACTTGTTTGTGACGTGAGAAAGGGTTAGTCCTTTCGGCGGAATGAAGGAGGGGGATGCCGTAAAGAAACATCATCAAAACAAAAAAGCTCTAAAATTTGAGTTATGTTCGGTTTTTCGGATTGAATTATATAAAGACATCGGTCGAATTTACACGGCCGATGTTTTTTTATGGGACTTTTTTTACAGCCCCTTTTCTTATTCTGCTCTTCGCGTTACAAGTCACTCTTGCCTTTATATATGCCCTTAATTTTCTCTCAATTTATTGTACGGACAGCATTTATGCTGTCCTAATCTTCCGCCTATTCTGTGGACAGCATAAATGCTGTCCCTACAAGGCTTTAGTGCTAATAATAAGTTGTTAAGTCTGACCAGTAACCATCTTCACACAAAATTCAGATTCAAATTCTTGACACCATCTTCCTTTCGGGCTAAAATAGTTAAACGAACAACAATTAATTGTTTAACTATCGGAGGTGATTATCATCAACACACTCACAAAAATAGCAACAATCGATAAAAAAATTGCAAATCTTCACAACAAATGCTCCGCAAAACTTTTATCCATCGAAGAACTGCATTTTTCTCAAATTCCTATTCTTTTTTCCCTCTCTCAATTAGGAGAATGCACGCAATGTCAAATTGCAGAAGACTTGGGAATCAGTTACTCTTCTGTTGCCGTTTCCTTAAAACGCTTGGAAAAAAACGGTTATATCAAAAGAACCGCAAATGAAAACGATTTACGCTACAATAAAGTTTCCTTAACGGAAAAAGGAGTTCATTCTGCCAATCAAGCGAAAGAAACTCTTGAAAAAATAATCAAACGAAAATTTTCCGGTTTTTCTGAAGAAGAACAAACATTATTATTGCAATTTTTATCCCGTATGGAAAAAAATTTGCACGACTATTTAGATACTTTGAAAAATTAAGAAAGGATTTTTACTATGAAACAAATATTGGATTGTATCAAAAAATATAAAAAATCTTTCATTTTTGCTGTACTTTTTATGCTAATAGACGTAATCTGCGAAGTAACACAACCGGTTTTAATGGCTGCAATTGTCGGACGTGGCATTGAAAGCGGAAACGCAAAAATGATTATTATGCTTGGAGTTGGCATGATTCTTCTTGCCTGCATCGCCATCTTCGCCGGAGCAAGTAACTCAAAACACTCTGCAATTGCCGGTGTCGGATTCGCTGCCGAGCTCCGCAAAAAACTATTCAATAAAGTACAGACATTTTCCTTTAAAAACATCGACAATTTTTCTACTGCCTCTCTCGCAACCCGTTTAACAAACGATGTCACTTTATTACAAAATGCCTTGGTTATAGCGATGCGTATCATGGTAAGAGCGCCGCTCATGTTTGTCTTTTCTCTAATTATGGCAATTCGCATGAATGCAAAATTAGCTGTTATTTTAGCGATAGATATTCCAATCATGGTACTTTTACTAAGTTTAATTATTTCAAAAGCCTTTCCTCTCTTCGGAAAGATGCAAAAAGCGATTGACGCCTTGAACTCCACAATACAAGAGAATTTAACCAATGTTCGTGTGGTAAAATCCTTCAATCGACAAGAATTCGAAAAGAAAAAATTCAAAGATGTAAACGACAACTTAATGAAGACTTCACTAAGTGCCATGAATAAAGTAATTATCAATATGCCGCTTTTGATGTTCATTATGAATGCCTCTACCGTCGCCGCTATTTGGTTTGGCGGACTCCAGATTATTGATGGATTTTCAGACGTTGCTACCTTAACGGCATTTGTCGGCTACATCTTCCAGATTTTAATGTCCTTGATGATGTTCTCGATGATGTTTGTTATGCTTTCTCGTGCAACTGCGTCTTATCGTCGTGTCATGGAAATTTTAGACACTGATGTTGACTTAAAAGACAGAAAAAGAGCCGATAAATCGCACAAATTTAAAGGAAACGTTACTTTTGAGCATGTTTTCTTCAAATACGATCGTTCTCATGATAAATATATTTTAAAAGATATCAACTTCTCGGTAAAAGCCGGAGAAACCGTCGCCATTATCGGAGGTACCGGTGCCGGTAAAACAACGCTCATTCAGTTGATTTCCAGATTGTATGATACCTCGAAGGGAAGAGTTTTAATCGATAATAAAGATGTAAAAAGTTATTCATTAAACCACCTTCGAAATAATGTCGCTGTTGTATTACAAAAAAATACATTGTTCTCCGGTACCATTAAAGAAAATCTTCTCTGGGGGAATCAAAACGCTACCGACGAAGAAATCGCGGAAGCCGCAAAAGCTGCCTCTGCCCACGATTTTATCATGAGTTTCCCGAATCAATACGATACATGGATCGAACAAGGAGGCGTCAACGTTTCCGGAGGGCAAAAGCAGAGGCTTTGTATTGCCAGAGCCTTATTAAAGAAACCTGCCATCTTAATTTTAGATGACAGCACCAGTGCGGTAGATACCACAACCGAAAGTAAAATTCGAGAATCCTTCCATACGACGTTAAAAGACACAACCAAGTTTATCATTGCACAAAGAATCAGTTCGGTAAAAGATGCCGACAAGATTATTGTTATTGATGACGGTGAAATCGTTGCTACGGGAACCCATGAGGAATTACTGAAAAACAGTGAAGATTATCAGGAAATTTACTATTCTCAACAGGAAAAGGAGGAGAGGAAAAATGCCTAAACCCGCTCAAAACAAAGCAATGCAAAAACCTAAAGACATGAAAAAATCATTGTTTTTTATTTGGAAATATATTAAAACACAAAAATTAGAGATTTTCTTCGCCGCTCTTATGATGCTGATTAACATCTTTACCAGCTTACAAGCTACCAACCGATTACAACCAATTATTGATAATTTTCTTCAGCCGATTACCGGAAATCCGACGGTTGCAGAACGAATGGCAGGACTTCTAAGCGGTATCATCGGAATCGGAATTTTTTATTTGATTTCAGTCATCGCTGCTTACCTCCAATCAAGACTGATGCTTCATGCGACTCAGAAGATTATCAACCGGTTAAGAAACGATCTCTTCTCTCATCTACAAACACTTCCGATTAAATACTACGATTCTCACACTCACGGAGAGCTTATGAGTCGCTTCACGAACGATGTAGACACATTAAACGACGCACTTGGTAACAGTTTAATCGCACTTCTCTCCTGTTCCCTCACCTTAGTCGGAATTATTGCGCTGATGTTTAGTAAAAGTCTCTTTTTGACTTTGATTACCCTCGCACTCACACCGGTTATGCTGTTTGTTGCACAAAAAATCATGAAAAGCAGCAGTAAATACTTTATCGAACAGCAAAAGAACTTAGGACGTGTAAACGGTTATATTGAAGAAATCATGACAGGAGAAAAAGTAGTCAAAGTTTTCTGTCATGAAGAAAAAGTAAAAGCCGAGTTTGAAAAAATCAATGAAGACCTTCGGATTGCAGCGACAAAAGCGCAAGGCTATTCCGGCGTCATGATGCCGATTATGATGAATTCAAATAATGCTATTTATTCTTTAATCGCTATGATTGGCGGTTTACTTTCCATTTCCGGTTATTTAAGTGTCGGCGGTTTAGTTGTTTTCTTAAACTTAATGAAACAATTCGGACGTCCGATTAACGAAGCATCAAGCCAATTTAATGCTGTTATTACAGCTCTTGCCGGAGCAGAAAGAATCGCAGATATTATGGAGCAACAACCGGAAAGCGACGATTACCTCTACCCTACCGAGTTAGTTAAAATCGGCGACGAATTCTACTGGCAACAATACGATAAAGAAGGACAAAAGAAAGATGCCATACCGGTAAAAGGCGACGTTCGTTTTATCGACGTAACCTTCTCTTACGTCCCGCAAAAAACAATCTTAAAAGACATTTCACTTTACGCAAAGCCGGGACAAAAAATCGCGTTTGTCGGCTCTACCGGTGCCGGAAAAACGACAATTATCAACCTATTGACGAGATTTTATGACATCGATGACGGTATGATTACCATTGACGGAATTGATATTAAAACCATTCAAAGAGAATCTTTAAGAAAAGCACTTTCCATGGTATTGCAAGATACTCACTTATTCACAGGAACGGTTCGTGAAAATATCCGTTACGGAAGACTTGACGCAACCGATGAAGAAATCGAAGAAGCCGCGAAATTAGCCAGTGCTCACTCCTTTATCTCCCGTCTGCCGCACGGCTATGACACGGTTATCGAAGGTGACGGCGCAAACTTAAGTCAAGGTCAAAGACAGTTGTTAAATATCTCTCGTGCCGCCGTAGCCGATGCGCCAATCTTAATCTTGGACGAAGCCACAAGCTCGGTAGATACTCGAACTGAACGTCATATTGAACACGGATTGGATCGTCTAATGACCGGAAGAACCACTTTCGTCATCGCCCATCGTTTATCCACCGTCCGTAATTCAAAAGCAATTATGGTAATGGAGCACGGCGAAATCATCGAACGCGGTACTCACGAAGATTTATTAGGATTAAAAGGACGATACTATCAACTTTATACCGGTAAGGCCGAATTAGATTAATGGTATTTGTACGGACAGCATTCATGCTGTCCGTTTTTTCTGTTAAAATGTTATATAAGTTCCCATTATTGCAAAATCCTGCCAAAATAGAAAAAGCAAAAAAATTGTATGAATTTCATGTACAATCTAAAATTATTGTGGTATACTATTTAATAGAGTGTAACGAACATTTCTACATACAGATAAAATGGTTCGAAATAATTATAGGAGGGGTCATTATGAGCAGTAATAAAAGAAAACATACGAGATACGATAATCCAAAGGGAATTTTCAATATAACGACTGATCGTAAAAATTGGCATGAAATCGGATTAGAGGATATTTCCGCAGGCGGAATGAAATTTACCACTTCTGCTACTTTTGATGTAAACGAAGATATCCAAGCCATCTTAACATTAAGAAATAAAATTAAAGATGACAATACCTTAAACTTACAAGGCGTTATTCGAAGAAAAGATTCTTTAGGTCAAGGCTTAAATTCTTATGCCGTTGAATTTTCTAACATTACTGCAAAACAATTAACTAACCTTTCTGAAATTATGGCGTTTATTAAATAGTGAATGAAACCAATTAAGGTCACGTTGATTCGTGACCTTTTTGTTACAATTCAGACTTAAAATTATAAAAAGGACACAAACGCTGTAGGGACACAATTCATTGTGTCCTAATTCTAATGTCTGCCTTTTCTGTGGACAGCATGAATGCTGTCCCTACAATGATTGTGCCTTTTCTATAAATTTGAGTCTGAATTGTAACCACTTTTCTTATTTTTTTTCGGTTTCACTTGAAATAAAAAGACTCTTCTGATATATTATGTAAGTAGAAAGATTCTTAGGTGGTAAAGATGTTAAGTAGAAAAATACGATTTTTAATTATTTTAATTGCTCTAATAATAGCTATTATTTGTTTTGTTTTTAAGAATATCTATATCGGAACAGTTGCATTATTGGTTATTGCCTATATGGTTTGTGCCTATTTTAAATATGCCTCTGTTTCGTTGGCATTCAAAAAGATTCGTCAAAAAGAATTAAAGGATGCGTACCGATTACTATTAGATACACCAAATCCAAAGTATTTGACACGTGGTGAAAAAACTTACTATTACTGGGGAATGGGTATTATCAAAATCAGCGAAGATAAATTTGACGAAGCAGAGCGCGAATTCTATAACGCTCTTCGTTTCGGAATTACGACCGCAAACAATATGGTTGTTATCAACTTATCTCTTGCACAGATTTGTATGTATAAAGAAGAATATGAAAAAGCTGAGGTTTATTTAGACGAAGCAAAGCGCATTCCGCATAAGCCGGAATTGAATCCGATTTTATATGAATTGGAAGAAAAATTGGAACGCTTAGAACGACAAGAATTATTGCCGGAATCTTGTAAGCCTTCCATAATGGTATAAAAAAGTGGACATAGTCCACTTTTTTATACCATTATTTTTTCAATAAATCTCTGATTTCTGTCAACAACTTAATATCTTCCGGAGTCGGTGCAACTTCTTCTGCCTTCTCCTCTTCCTTCTTACGGAACCGTGTAATCATTTTAATCATACAGAAAATCACAAAGGCAATAATCAAAAAGTCAACCGCTTGCTGTATAAATGATCCATACATAATTGCAACTTCCGCTTCTGTCTCCGTCGCCGGTGACAATACCCATTTATAATCCGTAAACTGCAAACCACCGATTAAAAATCCAATTGCCGGCATAATGATATCCGAAACCAACGATTTTACAATAGATGTAAACGCAGAACCGATAATCATACCAACCGCCAAATCCACTACATTTCCACGCGAAATAAACTCCTTAAACTCATGAATAAATCCTTTGGTTTTTCCTTTTATTGCTTCGACTTCTTTCTTCATATTATTCTCTCCTCTCGAATAAAATCCAAGAGTATTTTAGCATAAAATGTCATATTTGGAAAGAAAAAAACGAAAATTTGTCATTCTAAAGGTTACAAGTCAGACTAAAAATTATAAAAATGGCACAAACACTGTAGGGACACAATTCATTGTGTCCTAATCTAATGTCATTCCATTTTGTGGACACAATAAATTGTGTCCCTACAATATCAGTGGAAAGTCATTTGTACGGACAGCATTCATGCTGTCCATACAATGTTTGTGCCTTCTCTATAAATTTAATGCGAATGATAACTTAAAAATTACAGTTTATCGATAACGTCTCCCAATCACAAACACCCTTCCGCTTCGCGAAGTACCTCCAAACTCTATAATTTCTGCTTTTCCAAGCCCTCTTACCGACACCACATCGCCTTCATGCACCTCTTTACTGCTATCTATGCAAGGTAAATAATTTAGCATTACCACGCCTAACTTAATTTTCTTCGCCATATCTTCTCGCGATATCTGAAAAAGCCCCGCTGCAACACTATCTAAGCGACTGCTGCTAACCGTAAAGCTTCGCTCTTGATAAACCGGTTCATTGCTTCTCACTTCACTCGGATGAATTTCTTTTAATTGGATTCCGCTTCTGCCAACCTTGGTTAAATTTACCGAAAGATACGGTGCAATCTCTTTTGTCACGAGGATATAAACGTCCTCTTCATGAACATAAATATCTCCCACGCATTCTCGTTTAATTCCGGTATTCAAAATTGCTCCTAAAAAATCCCGATGCGATAAATTTGCGAACCGGAATTTCGAAGTAAACGCAGAAATAAACGACGAAAAATCATACGTCTCTTTATCGATATAATCCGGCAGAAAAAAAGCTCTTTTCCTCTCTGCCGATTCCAAACCGCCATAGAAATAAAGGTTGAAATAATGCTCCTGCTCAATTTCTGCCTGTTCCGTCGGCGTCAAAAATGACGTAAAAGTAATCCGATTTTTCCGTTCACATTCCTTCGCTAAATCATCTGCACGTTGACAAATATCTTTTTCCATATCTATTACTTCCTCTTTTCTGATTCTTTAATAAGATTTTATCATAAAAGTAATTAAGATAAAAGTTACAGGTCAGACTCAAAGTTATAGAGAAGGCACAAACATTGTAGAGGACGGCGTCCTCGACGTCCCGATATATTTGCAACAATTTGAGTCTACCCGGTAGCCCCGGGTGGTTCCTGTTTTCTCAAAAACTATTGCAAAGGCGATAGAATGCAGAAGCTCTATCGTTTTTACTTATACGGTCATCAGAACCTCTTGACAGAAAGCTTAGAACACCGTAGAATGTATCTGTATCTGATACAAGCACTGACGTGGAAAGAACGAATGATATTATGTTTCAAGAATAATCAGAGGAGGGAAAAGAATGGACACAAAGTTTTCCGTTGCCGTTCACGTGCTTATTCTGATTTCAGAGTCTCCAAATCCGATAAGCTCTGATCAAATGGCTGAAAGCGTCGGCACGAATGCCAGCTATATCCGCAAAATACTGGCACTATTGAAAAAAGCGGAGATTGTTGACGGTCACAGGGGAATCAGCGGATATAGCCTGACTGTTGCCCCGGAACAACTTACGTTGCTTCAAATCTATCAAGCAGTTACGGAGGATTCCAAGCTTCATCTTTTGGATATCCATCAAAACTCTAACGACCGTTGTATTGTTGGCCGTCATATCAAGCCCGTGCTGACCGGTATGTTTGCGGATATTGAAGAAGGCTTCGCCCGTTCACTTACCGGCAAAACGCTTGCCGACTGTATTGCAGACATACGCAAAAAAATATCATAACAGGAGGAAATACATATGAACACAGTAGAAATCATTTTCAGTCCTACAGGCGGCACAGAAAAAATCGCCACATCATCAGTAGACAATGGAGCGAAAGCACCATAAAAATCGATCTGAGCGATTCTAAAACTGATTTTTCAGGGTGTGCAATCGGTAAAGAAGATCGGGTACTAATTGCTATGCCCTCATTCGGAGGACGGGCTCCTGCCGTGGCAATCGAGCGGTTAAAGAAAATTGCAGGAAACGGTGCAAAATGTACCCTTGTGTGTGTATACGGAAACCGTGCTTATGAGGACACGCTTGCAGAAATGGAAGACGCAGCAAAAGAATGCGGTTTCCAAGTTGTTGCGGCTGTCGCCGCTGTTGCACAGCATTCCATCATTCCACAGTATGCTGCAAACAGACCTGACGCGTCAGATGAGAAACAGTTGGAACAGTTTGCACAGCAGATTGCAGACAAGACAGAATCCGCAGCTTTTGTTCCGGGCAACCGTCCTTACAAAAAGGCAGGCGGTGCCGGATTAGTTCCGAAACCGTCCAAAGATTGTGTGAAATGCGGCGTTTGTGCGAAAAACTGCCCTGTGCAGGCGATCGATCCGGTAAAATTTACAGCAGATTCTAAAAAGTGCATTGCCTGTATGCGCTGTATGAAGCGGTGTCCCCATAACGCCAGAAAAGTCAATGGCGCTATGGTATCCATTGCAGCTATGGTAATTAAAAAGGCATGTTCGGTCAGAAAAGAAAACGAGCTGTTTTTGTAATGGAAAAGAATACAGAAAAGCAGGAAATCACTATGAAATCAGAAGATTATTCCAAAGTTTTGTCCGAGGTGGATTATGTGCTTGATACATTGGGAATCCGTGAGCCGGAAAAGGAATTCAGTATCTTGAAATCCGGAGGAAGTATTGTTTCTCTGCGTGGATTGCCAAACGGTGAATTTGCCGTCCGTACAGGTATGTCGCCGATGAAGCGTTTCTTATTCAGCATTGCGGGAAGCAAGTATGATAAAATGGCGGCGAAGAACAAACAAAAGTATTACTTCGTCTTCGTCCATGAGGACGGTGCCGGACTCAATAGAATCTCGGAGATGTTTCAGAATAGAAAAATTGAGACTTCTGTAGATAAGATATATGATTTATCCGAAGTAAATCAAGCACTTGCAAAGGTTTCAGCCAGAGGCTCTAAGGGAAAGACGATTATCAAAATCAGTTAGCTTTTATAATAAAGCAGGCACCGACCGGCTGTTCATTCAGCGTGTCAGTGCCTGTTTTTATGCGGTATGGGTTGATTATTGAATATCCGTTACCTGATAGCCTTGATCGGCAACAGCTCGTTTCAAAACATCGTCCGAAATATCTTTATCCATCGTTACAACAGCAATTCCGGTCTTGTGGCTGACTTCGGCCTTTTTCACACCGTCAAGTGCTTCAAGAGCTTTTTTTATGTGCATCTCACAATGTCCACACATCATACCTTCAATTTTTAATGTCTTTTCCATTGTTTTTGTCTCCTTTTCAATTGTGTTTTTTAATTTATTCTTGATTTTGTGATCCCGTTTGGAATCATGCATTCGAAAGAAATTTAAGCGCAGTGCGTTGGTGACTACGCTGAAGCTGGACAAACTCATTGCCGCCGCAGCGAACATCGGATTGAGCTGCCAGCCAAGTACACTGAGCAATACGCCGGCTGCCAAAGGAATACCGATAATGTTATAGATAAACGCCCAAAACAGATTTTCGTGAATATTTCGCAGCGTTGCACGGCTCAAACGGATTGCCGCAGGAACATCAGACAGACGGCTTTTCATCAGTACCACATCCGCTGCATCAATCGCAACATCTGCGCCTGCACCAATGGCAATGCCGATATCTGCACTTGTAAGCGCCGGAGCGTCATTGATGCCGTCACCAACCATGATGACATTGCCTTTTTTCTTAAGCTCACGGATTACACTTTCCTTGCCGTCGGGGAGCACACCGGCAATTACTTCATCGACACCGGCCTTCGCTCCAATCGCTTTAGCCGTGCGCTCGTTATCGCCTGTCAGCATCACCACCCGGATGCCCATATTCTGCATTTCTTTTATCGCCTGCGGACTATCCTCTTTGATAATATCCGCAACGGCGATAATACCGCAAAGCTCACCGTCGCAGGTAAAGAACAACGGCGTTTTTCCTTCTTCTGAGAGCCGCTCGGATTTTCCTTTTATTTCATCAGGCACAGGGATTTGTTCGCTGATAAATTTATAACTGCCGCCAAGTAGAACAGCACCGTCAAGTAATGCGGTAAGTCCGTTGCCCGGTAAGGCTTTGAACTGCTCTACCTCGTCAACTGCCAAACCATCCTGCTCCGCCCTTTGAGTGATTGCCCGTGCCAATGGATGCTCGCTTTTTTTCTCCAGCGCATAAGCGATAGACAAAAGCTCCTTTTCGCTTCTGCTGTTAACCGGAATCATATCCGTAACTCTTGGTTCTCCTTGCGTTATCGTTCCGGTTTTATCAAGTGCCACAATCTGCGTTTTGCCCGTTTTTTCCAGAGAAACGGCTGTCTTAAAGAGAATCCCGTTCTTTGCTCCCATTCCGTTTCCAACCATGATGGCTACAGGCGTAGCAAGTCCAAGCGCACAAGGACAGCTAATCACCAATACGGATATACCCCTCGCCAAAGCAAATCCTACCGTCTGACCGACAATAAGCCATGCTATCACGGTTATCACCGCAATTACAATTACAGTAGGCACAAATACCCCCGACACCTTATCTGCAACCTTAGCAATCGGCGCTTTTGTTGCAGCCGCATCGCTGACCATCTGAATAATTTGTGAAAGCGTGGTGTCCTCACCGACTCTTATCGCTTCACAGCGGATAAACCCCGACCGGTTCAGCGTTCCGGCGGAAACTGTGCTTCCCACCGTTTTGTCTACCGGGATACTCTCACCGGTCAGTGTGGATTCATCTACTGCACTGTTTCCCTCTAAAACGGTTCCGTCCACAGGGATATTTTCACCGGGACGCACGACAAAGACATCGCCCTTTGCCACCTGCTCAATCGGCACGGTTATTTCATTACCATCCCTGTCGAGCGTGGCAGTCTTGGGAGCCAGCTTCATCAGACCTTTCAGTGCGTCGGTGGTTTTGCCTTTTGAGTGGGCCTCCAGCATTTTTCCAAGAGTTATCAGCGCAAGTATCATAGCGGCGGATTCAAAGTAAAACTCGTGCATATAGGTCATTACGGCATCTGCGTTGCCCTTTACCTGCGCATCTGTCATGGCGAAGAGCGCGAAGGTGCTGTAACCAAAGGCAGCCGTAGCGCCTAATGCAACCAAAGCGTCCATGTTCGGCGCACGGTGCCATAAACTCTTAAATCCGCTGATAAAAAACTTCTGATTGATAACCATGATTACAACTGTTAACAATAGCTGCAAAAGCCCCATTGCCACATGGTTATTATCGAAGAAAGGCGGCAGAGGCCACCCCCACATCATGTGCCCCATAGAAACATACATAAGAACGATCAAAAAGCCGAGGGACGCGATCAGTCGCTTTTTAAGTACGGGGGTTTCTCTGTCCTGCAGTATTTCCGCGTCGGAATATGATTTTGTACTTTGCCCTTTATTTCCTTTTTTCAGTACTGCCCCGTATCCCGCATCACGAACTGCAGCGATGATCTCCTCGGGATCGGCATTTCCCTCCACGCCCATGGAATTGGTAAGCAAACTGACCGAGCAGAAGGTGACGCCTTTTACGCCTGATACCGCTTTTTCCACTCTGGCAGTACAGGCGGCACAGCTCATACCGGTTACTGTATATTGCTCCATAATTTATTGTAACGCCTCCTTTTATTTCATCAATTTTTGCAGAGTTTCCACTATCTCGTCAATTACTTCATCCTTGCCTTCACGGATATCTCTGGCAACACATCCTCGAATATGACTTGCCAGCAGTTTCCTATTAAAAGCATTGACCGCAGCGTTCACAGCGGCGGACTGGATTAAAATATCCGCACAGTAAGCATTTTTTTCCACCATTCCGCGAATCCCGCGAATCTGCCCTTCAATTCGGTTTAGGCGGTGAATCAGCTTTTTGCGTTCTTCATCTGAGCGAGCGGTTGTTTTTCCACAGCATCCGCATACTTCTTTATCAGACATCGTCACATCCTCCTTATATACCCCTGTAGGGTATTATCATCATATACCCTGACAGGGTATATGTCAATAGGAAAACAGCATATCCGCGAACAATTTGTTACAGTTCAGACTTAACAACTTATTATTTTCGTTAAAGCCTTGTACGGACAGCATTTATGCTGTCCTGCTTTCTGCCTTTTCTGTGGACAGCATGGCAGTCAAAACTTCCCAAACACTTCGTTCTTGGACTTTCTTTGCACAGGACGTACAAGCCATTCACTTCGTTCATGGTGTTACGTCCGCGAATGCTGTCCCTACAATGATTGTGCCTTCTCTATAAATTTGAGTCTGACCTGTAACTATAGTAGGTTACAATTCAGACTTAAATTTATAGCATTCGTAAAATATCAGTAGAAAATCATTTGTAGGGACACAATTCATTGTGTCCTAATTCAATAGTCTGCCTATTTTCCGGACACAATAAATTGTGTCCCTACAATGATTGCGCCTTCTCTATAAATTTGAGTCTGATCTGTAACCAAGGTAGTTACTGTTTTCTCAAAAACTATTGCAAAAGCTTTATATTTGTGATATACTAAAAAAATGCGTTACATTTTTGCTACGCAGTTACTTTTTCACTGCAGGACGGTCAAATTAAGAAAGGATGGTACGAAACAATGGGTCGTGCAATTTCATTCCCCGGTCAAGAAACTTCTTCTCTCGCCCTTTTTGAAAGACAGATAAAAAAATGTCCCTACAATACTTCAACTCTTCGGGTGGGGATTCGCTCTCTCAAAAATGAGAACAAAGCATTTTTTGTCTGGGAAAGTGAAAATCCTTCGGATACGCAAGATAAAATGACTTTTCAACAAGGCACCTCGTTTGCTGAGGCAGAATCGTTCTTCCTGAAAATGCTCTCTATAATGGGAAATGCAAAATGGTGTTGTAACACCGCAAACGTACGCATTTTTCTCAAAGAATTGAACAACACGACTGCAACCATTCATGAGCAAGCTACAATGCTGCCGACGATTCCGTTCACTCGGAAATAAAATTCAAATCCCCGTGATAATCTTCTATCACGGGGATTCTTTTTACCTCAATTTTTCAATCCTCTTCGCATTCATCCCCACTCCTGCTTCTAAGACACCGGTCTTAAAGGATAACTCCTCTATATTCTCCGCAATCCGATCCAGCTTATCATTTGCCGTCAACTGTGCCTCCGCCAAAAGACTAAAATTTGTATTCATCCGCTTATCCATGCTTGTTAGCGTCTCGTTAATGTTGTTTAGCTTTTGATTCATCTGCCCCAACATTGAAAGCACCTTTGTATCCTCTGCCAATTCCATCGTCTCTTCCTCCTTCAAATATGTAATCTCTTCTTTAATTCTTGCCACATTTTTTTCCCTTCAAACAACAACAATATAAAAAATAAAATTCCGCCGATTCCCACGCAAATTAAGGATGGTAATTTTACCGCAAGCATGCCTCTTACCAAAAAGATTTGCGGAATAACTCCGAATAAAATTAATACGCATAAATACACTAAATGTTCCTCCGCACAAATCCTCATCACCCTTGACAAAAGTGCCATCAAAAGCATTGAGACCACAAAAATAATCGGCACAGCAAACTCCAATGACCAGTTGTGCCAACCGGTAAAAGCATCCCAAAACACCGCAAATAATGCAATAACGCTTGTCTCATAGAAAATATTCTTCAGTATATTTTTTCGTTTTTTTATCGCAATTCCGATACAAATCCAGGCACAGATAATACCGCAAACCACAAACTTACACCAGTTCCCGCTTTCCGGAACTTGCACATTTACAATAATGCTTGTTACAATCGCAATAAAGGACACCAACAAAAAAATTTTCAAAAACAATCCTAATTTTCCCTTTTTCTTCTTAATAAACGGAAATACCTCTTCGCGATCTTCCCTATCCAACGCCGTCAAGCTACTCTGACACAGCGGACATTTTTCACGATTTCCCGCTACATTTACCTTACACTTTGCACAATATTTCATTTCTTATCTCCTCTACCGAAATCACTCTAAACGATTACTCACAATTTCAACCGGTATTTTCATCTCTGAAAGTGCCCGGAAAAATCTTCGCTGAATATCCGTATTCAAAAAAGAAGAAGAAAATCCGACCGTTAACTTATCTTTATACGAACACATTCCGATTTGTGTTTTATTTGTCGCCACAATCATTCCGAAATGATCGATATATTTCTCCAAATCCTTCGGCATCTGAACCTGCCCTAAATTGGATATTGTCGAAGTATCCGTCCACTCCGAAATCCGAAACGCAATCCTTAACACAATATTCTTAATACAAAGCGGCACAATTCGCAAAATCACATTCTTTTCAAGCCCAATCAACGCATTAATCCGCAATTTCAGCTTTTCCTCCTGCAATTCCGACTTCAAAAAAGCATCCACATATTTTACCATTTCCTCAAATTCACAACTTTGCTTCGAAAAATTATACGCCAACGGAATCACACTAAAGAAGTTTCTTGCCGACTCCGATTGAAAATACTTTCGCAAATTCACCGGAATCGAAATCACGACATCTTTTTTGCGCTCCCGATACGGCATTTCTTCATAAATCGCTTTTAACAATAACGCCGTCACAAACGCTGTCAACGTCGCCTTATACTCATGTGCCTTATTCAAAACTGCCTTCACCGGCATAATTCCCTCAATAATATTCAAGCGGTAATCACTTGTTTTAATTCCCTTAATTAAATACGCAAAGCGCATTTTATTGCCTTTTTTCTTACTGCTGTCATAATACTTCTGAAAACTATCATCCATCTGCTGATAATCCGAAGCATCGTAATCCAACTCTATCGAAGAAGAAATATTGGAATGTTTCAAACAAAGATAGCGATACACCAAAAACTTCAAAAACTCCAATGCCCCCGTCCCATCTGCCAAAACATGATATACTTCCAAATTAATCCTCTTTCGATAATAGGTAACTTCAAACAACAATCTCTTTTCATCACGATCATAAATCGCAGAACAAGGTGGTTTTTCCTCTTTGTGAACCATCGGACGAATCTCACTTTGCTCCAAATAATACCAAAACGCCCCACGCTTCATAATAAACCGATAGGTTGGAAACTGCTCAATCGTTTCATCCAACGCACGTTGCAAAATTTCCTCCTCTATCGTTTCATTCAATTCACAATAAAAGCGAAATACATTCGTATCATGTTGAAAAGACGCCGCCGGAAAGATTTTAGCAGCATTATCCAATCTATTCCACACTCTCATTACTTTCTCCTACTTTCTCATTTGTATTTCTCTTTAACTTTATAAAACACCAAATCGCCAAAAGAATAAATCCGATACCGCCAACCAATCCCCAAGGAGTCGGTCCCCAAAAACGATTGATACTTTCTATATCCGCCACAAAATAAAAACCAATTCCGGCAATTGCATTTAACGCCCCATGTGCCAACGCTGCAGGCCATACGCTATCTGTTTTAATCGTAATATAGGACAAAAAGATTCCCACCACAATACAAAATACACACATCGCAAAAATTCCTAACCAAGGATAACCTACATAGTTAAAAGAATAATTGTGCCCCATTGCAATAATCGGTGCATGCCAAAGTCCCCATATCAAGCCGGTCAGCAAAATCGATTTTCGCAAAGAAAACCTTTTCGCGAGTGCCGACTGTAAAAACGCACGCCACCCTGCCTCTTCTCCAAAGGCAAACAGCATGTTGAAAAACGGTGCCATAAAAATTCCCGAAATCATCTGCGAAACCAAAACGGTATGAACCATTTCTTTCGTAATTAACCCGCTATCAATCTGCGGTTGTAATAACTGTATAAAATAACCGTTTTCAAATTCAAAATTTCGAAAAATCAAAAAGTAAACCAAACCTCCGATAAAAGTACAAATCGCCGGTAAAAACCATGCCATTAAATAATATTTCACATTTCCCTTAAAATTCGGACGTAACCGCAGAGAAATTTCCTCTCCGGCACAAATCTTTTTCGTAATTAAAACTCCAAGCAAAGGAAAAAACATACTAAAAGCCACAATTATCTGATAAAGATACGGACCCAATTGTGTTTGATAAAGTGCTACCAGCCCCCAAACACACCAAGTAAGTAAAAATGTGCTTAAAATATATATGAGCACAGCGTTCTTTTTATACATGTTCCTCCCACGCCTTTCCTATAAATTCATACGTCTATTTTATCAGTTTTCCCCACTCTTCACAATACTTATTCTGTTTTTCTCGTTACAGGTCGTTACAAATTTATAAAACACTGTACGGACAGCATTTATGCTGTCCTGCTTTCTGCCTATTCTGTGGACAGCATGGCAGTCAAAACTTCCCAATCACTTCGTTCTTGGAGTTTCTTTGCACAGGACGTACAAGCCATTCACTTCGTTCATGGTGTTACGTCCGCGAATGCTGTCCCTACAACAATTATGCCGTCTTTGTAGGGGACGGCGTCCTCGACGTCCCGATATATATTCTGACCTGTAACGAATTGTAACACGTTTATCTGAATTTTCGCTTGCCCTCGCCACTATTTTATGGTAAACTATTTCTGTATTATTTTATTATTTACGAGTACTAACTACTCGGGACGTTTAAGGAGGTTCAGTATGGAATGCACCGTCAATAGTTTCGTAGAGTTGCGCGAAAACATCATCAAAAACGACATTCTCAATAAACTGCTTCTCGCCACGCTTTCTCGTCTCAAAAGTTCCGATACAATCTTTGTCGGAATAACACGTCTCCCCCCTGTAACCGAAACTGTAAAGCGCCTTAAGGAACAATGCAAATCCTTTACGGCAACCTCGCTCCTTTATGACATCCTCGTAAAAAACGAATTGTATTACAGCTACATCGGAATCCGCTATCCCGGTCACCCGATTATTTGGGGTTCCGGTATTTTTCTAAAAAACATGGGAGATATTGCAAAACTGAAGCTTATCACCAAAAAAATCTTTCAAAGCTATCCGATTCAATCCAATGAAAAACTGAAACAATATCCCCCCGAATTCAAGGAATTCCTCGAATCTTCTCAAAATTCCATCCAAGCGTGGGAAAGCGGAAGTATAAAACTCGGTCCGGAGTCATCCGTAAAGTCGGTTAACGCTGTCGTACAAGAATATCAAAAGCAACTCAATGATTTGCTTTCAGACTACCGAATCCTGAATAGACTTCTCATTCAACTACTCAAACACTACAAACACTATAACTTCATTTCCGATTACGAAACCCTCACAATCGTACCCTCTACCATGAACGAAAGTTTCCTCTTCGAATATCGAAACGTCAAAACAAGCGATAAACAAACAGAACTTCTTTACTTATATGAACTTACTCCCCGGATTTACAATACTAAGACCCATAAAATTCCGTTGTCGCTTATCAAAAAATTCTTAGACAATCGCCCTTTTCCGCCAATATCACAACATAAACCGATTCGCTGAACATCTCAATAGGCACACTCTTTTTTCAAGAGTCTGCCTATTTTTTTTCTAAGAAAAGTGCTTTGCGCAGGCAAAGCACCTGCGCCGAGTGCGAGTTGCGTAGCAACTTTCCTTGCGCACGAGTGTGCATCCTCGCGGAGCATTTCTTGTTGTATAGGCAAAATCTTTGATTTTTCCTATACAACAAGAATAAGACTTCATCTTAAAATTCTGTACGGACAGCATTCATGCTGTCCCGAAAATTTGTTATACTAATAACGGAGGAATCAATATGAAAAAATTACTAAAACTCTTTTTTCTCTTCGCAAAAATCGGAATCACAACCTTCGGAGGCGGCTACGCCATGCTTCCCATTCTAAAACGAGAAATTGTCGAAAAACAGAAACTCGCTACCGAAGAAGAATTAATGGATTATTACGCCGTAGGGCAATGCACACCCGGTATTATTTCGGTCAATACCGCCACTTTTATCGGGTACAAAACTGCCGGTATAATCGGGGCAATTGTTGCCACTTTGGGAATCGTCACTCCCTCTTTTTTCGTTATTCTGCTTATCGCATCCTTTCTAAACAACTTTTCAGAAATTCCAATGGTACAACAAGCCTTTCGCGGCATCAACGTCTGCGTTTCCGCACTCATTTTAACCGCTGTACTGTCACTTTGGAAAAAGAATATCCCCCATCGCTACGCACTGCTTCTCTTCCTTCTTGCATTCCTTTTAAACTACTTTCTCAAACTCTCACCGATTTGGGTAATTCTGCTTGTCGGAATTTTGGGAATGTTTCAAAAAAGCGAGGTGCCGAAACAATGAATTTCTTACTGTTTTGCGAATTTTTTAAAATAGGACTGTTCGCCATCGGAGGAGGGCTTGTTACTATTCCCTTTCTTTATGATTTGGCTGAAAAAACCGGTTGGTTTTCAACCACTGAAATTCCAAGTATGATTGCTGTCTCGGAATCCTCTCCCGGTCCTCTCGGAATCAATATGGCAACTTACACAGGTTTTACGATAAACGGCATTTTCGGAAGCCTTTTGGCAACACTCGGATTAATCACACCTTCTGTAATCATTATCCTTCTAATCGCCAATCTGCTTACAAAATACCGAGCCAACCCTTACGTTGAAAAAATATTTTCCGGCATCAAACCGGCTGTATTAGCTTTAATTCTCATCGCCGGAATCACCGTTTTTCAGGAAACGGTATTAAAGGGAACTATTGTAAAAGAACTTACTCTGTTTCTCCTTCTCTTCCTACTTCTGCAAAAAACAAAAATTCACCCGATTTTCTTCATACTACTCTCCGGAATCGTAGGAATCCTCTTTCATTTTTAACAATTTGTCTATAGTTCTCATAGAATAAAGTAAGCTACCTGTTACAGGTCAGGCTATATCGTCCTACAATGATAGTGCAACCATTGTAGGGACAGCATTTATGCTGTCCACAGAAAAGGCAGAAAGCAGGACAGCATAAATGCTGTCCCTACAGTGGTTGCCCTTCACTATAAATTTGAGTTCGAACTGTAACAGCTACATTATTAAAGGAGGACAAAATGGAAGGATGTGAAGTTGCTGTAACAATAACAGCCGCAGCCTGTGCAATGGCACAAGACAAAACCGCACAAGAAATAGCCATGTTAGGCGTTATTTTTACTCAATTGGGAGATACATTAGCAACCCTTGCACTTTACAAGGAAAACTAAAAGAAAAAGAGGCTGTAAAAAAACTGCCTCTTTTTCTTTTAATACGTAATCGTCGCTGTTTTTCTAATGTCATCCCACTCAACAGTTCCGTTCAAATTTTCAATCACAAATCGTAACGGCAACATTGTTCTACCATTTACCACCATTGGCGTTGTATCCATATACTTCGCAACTCCATTCACATAAACCAAAGCACTGTCCGTTGTAATTTGCACCAAATTACCGCCCAATCTTATGGTAGACATTCCTGAATAAGCATCATACTCAATGGTACCGCCTAAATTCTCAATCACAGCACGAATCGGAAGCATCGTTCTTCCGTTGTAAAGAAACGGCGTCGTTCCTCTGTCGCCATCTACTGCAACCGTTTGTGCATTTACCTGCATATAAGGATTGTTCAACTGCAAAATAATCACATTTTTTCCATTCGGCGAAACCGGCAATACCTCCTCCTGCTTATCGGTTATCACCAAACCATAATCCACATTGGAATACTTTGTGGAAGTCACCTTAAAATAATATCTTCCGTAATTTATCTCAAATTCTTTTCCACTCACCAATTCCACATTTTGTGAATTCGTCTGCTTATAAGTCTCAGACTGAACTTTCTTTAAAGCTCCGTTCTCTTCTCGATAAATGACTACCGAATATTGTGCATTTTCCGGCACCAACATTTTCAATACAACCGTTCCGCCATAACGCATATCTGCCATATAAAAATCCACATCGCGGGAAGAAGACATATTTCCGGTTATCATCTCATCCTTAAAAATCTCGGTCGCCGTCTTAGCATCTTCATTCGGTTCCTTCTCAAACGCACCATATTTTTCAAAATTATGTATTAATGTAAAAACATAATCTTCGTTTGAATAACCACTCCAGGAAGAAGCAATTTTCACATAGTAAACGCCCTTTTCCACTCTTACTCTATCACCGGTCTGCGTACAATTCTCATTTTTCACTTCACTGGAAAATTTTACAGATTGTAATTGCTTCAATTTTCCGTCAGCTTCAGAATATAACGTCACATTATACGCTGCCTCATCATCGAAATTCAATCTTAACTGAATCGTTCCTGCTTCCTCTACTTCTACCATGTAATAATCCGTATCTGAAGAAGCCTGCAAATTTCCGGTAACTTTTCGATTCGCCTCAATCAGCATAGCCGTCTTTGCATCATTATTCGGCTCTTTCTCATAACTATTTCCTTTTTCATCCTCATAGTTAACACGAAGCACATACCGTTCATCACAACTGTTAAACCACGAAGAAGAAACTTCCACACGATAATCTCCCTTAGAAAGTCTAACTTTATTCGCTTCTTTCGAGATTCTTCCCGAAACCGTATTTACTGCCGAATCAAAAGTATTATTCTGAATAGTTTTATTATTATCCAAATCCATCAATTTCACATGATACTTCCCGGTCACATCAAACTCAAATTCTATCTGAACGCTTCCCGGCTTTGACAAAGTAAAGGAAAAATAATCCTTTTCTCCCGATTCACTTAACTCATCATAAACTTTTGTGTTCAGCTTAATCTCCCTATCTGTATCCACCGCAGCAAAACTTATATTTACAAAACAAACCATCATTAAAAGCATTACAAAAATCTTTTTCATTTTAACGCTCTCCTTTATCATAATTCCTTGCGTAAATATTATATAGGATAATAGCAAAAAAATCAACACAATTTATGTAAACAATTTAAAATTTGATTACACTTCAGACTTAAAATTTATTATTTTCGCTAAAGCCTTGTAGGGACAGCATTCATGCTGTCCTGCATTCAGCATTTTCTGCGGACAGCATAAATGCTGTCCCTACACTATTTATACTATTTCTATAATTTTAAGTCCGAATTATAACAAAATTTGATTTTTCTCCTCTTCTCTGATATAATATTTCCATCAACCGTAAAATATTGAAACATGTGCTCGTAGCTCAGTAGGATAGAGCGACGGTTTCCTAAACCGCAGGTCGGGGGTTCGATTCCCTTCGGGCACACCAAATTAGTTATTAAGTAAGAGTATTGCGAAAAGTTATAAGGAGAAAAAGGTATGATTAAACAATTAGTTTTGCAAGTTACCAATGAACTGCCTGATAATGCTACCTTAGATGAAATCTTCGATGCCATTTTAGTTAGAATAGCCGTACAAAAAGGCTTAAACGATATCGAAAATGGAAATGTTATTAGTCACGAAGATTTACTAAAGGAGATTGAAACATGGCAATAATTTGGTCAAACTTTATATCAAACAATAACATTACCATCATTGCAGTTGTTCATACTATGCAAAATTTGAAAAAAACCATTACTTCTATAAAACAATTTCTCACGAAATAATAAAGCACCAAAAAAAGAAACGACAACTTTCTTATTGAAAATTGTCGTTTCTTTTTTGGTCGGAGTGACGGGACTTGAACCCACGACCTCTTGGTCCCGAACCAAGCGCGCTACCAGCTGCGCTACACCCCGTTCCAAAATATAATAGCACAAAACATTTCAATTATCAAGAGTTGAAATAAAATTTTACACTAATTTATTTCCTCTTAGAAAATCTTTCGCATTCATCCGTTTCTTATTCTCCGGCTGTATTTCCAATAATTCCAACGCTCCATCCGCCGTCGCAATAATTAAACCATTCTTATCATCCGCGCATAAAATCTCTCCCGAATTGCCTTTCTTATCCGAAATCTCCGCCTTATGCACCTTCAATTTCTTTCCTGCAATCTCGGTATAAGCGCCCGGCCAAGGATTTACTCCACGAATCAACGACTTAATTTCAAAAGAAGTCTTATTCCAATCAATCTTTCCAAGCTCTTTCGTCAACATCGGCGCATAAGTAAACTCCTCCGGCTGTTTCTCACGCGGGGCTTCCCCCTTCTCGATCGCCACAAGCGTACGACTAAGCGTATCCGCCCCAATGAAGGAAAGTCGATCGTATAACTCACCGGCAGTCTCATTATCCCCAATTTCCACTTCCGTTTTCAAAATCATATCACCGGTATCCAATCCCTTATCCATATACATCGTCGTAACTCCCGTTACTTTATCCCCATTAATCACAGACCATTGAATCGGCGCCGCTCCTCTGTAATTCGGCAACAGCGAACCATGCACATTGATACACCCATACTTCGGCAAATTCAAAAAACGCTCCGGCAAAATCTGCCCAAATGCAACCACAACTGCCACATCCGGCGCCATCTTTTGATACTCTTCCCAAAACGCCTCATCTTTCCGAATCTTCTCCGGCTGAAACACCGGAATCTGATGTTTTAGGGCACATTCCTTCACCGGAGAAAACACCAATTTCATTCCTCGATTCTGTGTCTTATCCGGCTGCGTCACAACCGCCAAAACTTCATGTCCATCCGCAATCAATCTTTCCAAAGAAGGAACCGCAAAATCCGGCGTTCCCATAAAAACAATTCGCATAAAACCCTCCACTATCACTCAATATAAATATGATTTTCCTTAATATATGCCGTCTCAAATCCGCTTAATTTCTCTACTTCCTTTTCATTCGGCGAAACTGTAATCAAATCCGCAATTCGAAGCTGCGTCGGATAAATTCCGCTCGCCGAAACAATCGCATTCCGATTTCCCTTTGCACCGGCATGCACCGTTCCTTTAATAACGCCCATCACAACGATGTTTCCCGTTGCAATAATCTCCGCACCCGGATTCACATCCCCCATCACAACAACGTTTCCTTTATAATCAATCAAGCTTCCCGACCGCATTGTCCCTCGATAAAACTTTGTCTTTCCTTCCGCAATATTCTGCTTCCAATCAAATGTTGTAACCTCTTCCTCTATCTCATAAAAGCCGGTTTCCTCGTTAATAATCTTACACAACTCATCAAACTCATGTTTTTCCAAATCCCGACCCTGAATCACCGTTTTCAATCTTGCCCCTTGAAAAAAATCCTTTGATTCCTCCAACTTCTTTTTCAGCAATCTTCGAATCGAGGCAAAATCCAAATTGTCATCTAAAACAATACGAAGCCCATCCTTTGTTAACTTAAACGTAACCGCCTCTATCATTTGTATTCATCCCCTTACATCATACTATTATCTCCCACAATCGCATTCGTGTCAATCTTATTCGCCGATTCTTTCAAGCCAAAATACTCCTGTAAGATTTCCACAACAATCGGAGCCGTATAAGTACCATGCACACCATGTTCTACCAACGCACAAATTGCAATCTCCGGATCGTCATACGGTGCAAACCCGATAAACCATGCATTATCCGCCGAGCTTCCGCTCACCTGTACAGATCCGGTCTTTCCCGCAACTTTAATCGGGAAATCCTTAAAAGTATTATACGCCGTACCGCCGGAATCTCCCGTAACCGACTCCATCCCCGAAAAAATAGCCTCAATTGTCGTATCTTTTAACGCAATCTTTTCCGGAATCGTCTCATCCTGTTCAATTCCCAAAGTCTCCCGAACATATTCTTGTACTTCTGAATATTCCAATATTGTACCATCCGCCTTAATCACATTCTTAATTAAATGCGGTTGCACACGATTTCCGCCATTTGCCAAAATTGCCGCATATCTTGCTATTTGAATCGGTGTAAAAGAATTATACGACTGCCCGATTGCCGCACTCAACGTCTCACCAACCAACCATTTTCGATTTTCTTTCGCCTCCACATAGCTTCGTCCTGCCACAATTCCGGTTTTCTCTCCCGGTAACTCAATTCCGGTTTTCTCTCCCAAACCAAACATTCTTGCATATTTCTCAATAGTATCAATTCCAATCAGTTCACTAACGGTATAGAAGAAATAGTTACAAGATGTCTTAATCGCCTCGGACACATTCACAGGACCATGCGTTCTTCCGGTAGACGGACTCCAAATCCAACACTTCGGCTGCGGACTTTTATACTTCGTATACCTTCCTTCATCCACAATCACCGTATCCGGCGTAATCGCCCCTTCTTCTAAAGCTGCTGCCGCAACAATCATCTTAAAAATTGACCCCGGCGAATACAACCCCAAAATATTTCGATTAAACATTGGTTTCGTAGAAATATTCAACTTCTTCCAATCTTCATTGGAAATTCCCTTCACAAACAAATTCGGATCATAATCCGGATAGCTTGCCATCGCCAAAATTTCGCCATTTTTCACATCAATTGCAATCACAGCCCCCGACTTAGCTTCCGTCGACCCATCTGTATAACCGCCGGTTGCAATCTTATCAATCGCTCCTTTTAAAGCACTCTCCGCAACCTTCTGCAGCTTCGCATCAATCGTCAAATAAACTTGATCACCCGGAATCGCCGAATACTCCTCGGTACTGTCACTGGCACTTCCCAAAGCATCTAAAGTTACCTTCTGAAAAGAGTTTTTTCCCCTTAAATACTTCTCCATTACGCTTTCTATGCCATCTTTACCGATATTATCGTTATTGGAATATCCTTCCTCCTTCAATTCCTCATATTTCTCCTGGCTAATCTTCCCTATGTACCCCAAAATATGGCTCGCTAAACTGCCATTCGGATAAGTTCGAATCGGCTGAATCTCCACCGTTACACCCGGAAATTCCTCAAACCGCTCTTCCAACTCTGCCACAACCTCTTTACTCACATCCGTCGCCAATTCGTACGCCTTAAAAGCACTGTAACCAACCCTGTCCAACTCATATCGGATTCCGATAATATCCCTCGCTTCACTGCTTGTATAACTCTCTAACCCGTATTTTTTTATCAATTTTTGTATCACATCATTCGGTGTCGCATTTTCCTCATACTTGTAATTTTTCTTCCAACGCGCCTCTTCCTCCGGCGTATCGAAAGTAAAGGCAAAGCCATCATTCGTTAGTGCAATCGGAAAAGTATCTCTATAAACCGTATTTTTTTCACGAAACAACTTCACAATCCGCAAAATCAGTTCATTACGCTCTTCCGTTTTCAAATCCGTCTTATACATTAAAACATTATATCCGTCACGATTCGTCGCCAAAATCTCACCATGGCGATCCAAAAGTTCTCCACGCGGCGCCGTCACCGACATCTTTCTCAAAACACGATTTTCCGATTGTTCCCGGTAAGATTCCCCATTCACAATCTGCAAATTAAACAGCTGCAACACTAAAATAACGCCGCCTAAAATAATTACTAAATTCAATATAAAAATACGGAAATCATGGTTCTGATCTGTCGTCATACCTTCACCTTCTTTATCTTCCGAATATATTACGATCCACTTCAATTCCTATATGAATTTTCAAAAGTATCGGATAAACAATCACGCTTGCAATCATATTCATAAAAGCAATCATCAACGACTTTCCTACCAACGCTAAAAGACTAAACTCCTGCGAATAAGCAAACATCGAAAAAAGATAAACAACGACTTCATAAAATACCGTCGCAAATCCTATAAAAATAATTGCCACCACATAATTGTCCTTAAAAAAGCGCTTGTTAAACTGTCCTAATATCATACCAATATACATACTCAAAAACGCATACAGTCCTACACATCTTCCTTGGCTAAAATCATTTAGCAAACCCAAACAAAATCCATTCACCGCACCAATCGTACTGCCAAACAAAAAAGAAAGCCCACAAGTCACAACCAAAAACAAATTCGGATAAATTCCGTTTATCGAAAACTCCGGAATCACTGAAGTTTGAAGCAGATAGGTCAAAATCACAATTAACGTTAGCGTCCACTTCTTCATGATTCCTCGCCCCCTAATCCGTTGATTAGGAGAACCTCATTTAATTTATTGAAATCTACCCCCGGCTCCAAAAGCGCATACTTTCGCGTCAACGTCGAATCCTGTATTACCTCTTTAATGGTACCGATAAAAATTCCTTTCGGATAAATACCTCCCATTCCGGAAGTTTCTATTACATCGTCGGCATTTAACAAAGTGTCCGACATCACATAATTCAACCGAAGTAATCCCTTCTCGGATAAATTCATGTCTCCCTTCGTCGTCACCAAATCGCCCGTTTTCGTAATTCTCGCACTCACTACGTTATTCACATCTAAAATCGTCGTCACTTTAGCACTCGTATCACTTACCTGTGTCACTTTACCCACAAGACCTTTCGGCGTCAAAACAATCATATTTTCGTTCACACCGTCATTTCTTCCCTTGTTGATCGACATCACCTTAAACCATGCAGAAGCATCATAAGAAATAATCTCCGCCACAATCGCATGTTCCGTCTCATACTTCTTCCGCAAATTCAATAAATCCCGTAGTTCCTCATTTTCTGCCCCCGCTGCTTCCAACTTCCGAATTTGCTCCTTCAGCGTACTGTTTTCCTCCGTCAATCTCTCATTCTCCTCGGCATAATACTTCATCTCAGAGAAAAATGTAATTGAAGATTTTACTTTATTAATTGGCCATCGAACAACCGTCTGAATCGGAGTAAATACAAAATATAAGCCACGTTCGAAAAAGTTAGGATTTTCCTTCGGTTGGATGGTAAAAGAAATCGAAATCAATAAAACAATTGTCACAATCACAACAAGAGCCTTTTTGCTCTTCGGTAATTTGAACTTCATTTCTTCCCCTCCATTCTATTGGACACAATAAATTGTGTCCCTACACCTACTCTCTGCCTCTCTCTTCCGTACGGACAGCATTCATGCTGTCCACAGCCTTTACTTCATCCGCCGACTCACCAAAACCTGCTTCAGCACATCCAAATTTTCCACAACATTTCCGGCACCCATTACAACACAATCCAACGGATTATCCGCAATCTTCACCGGCATTCCCGTCTCTTTATGAATCAACTGATCCAATCCTGCAATCAACGCACCGCCACCGGCCAAATAAATTCCACGATTCATAATATCCGCAGCCAATTCCGGAGGCGTTTTCTCCAACGTATATTTAATCGCATCCACAATTGCCGAAATCGGCTCACTCATCGCCACTAAAATTTCAGACGATGTAATTTCCAAATTCTGCGGAAGTCCCGTCACCAAATCACGGCCACGAATTTCCATCTTCTCTTCTTCCCGCGGGAAAGCACCGCCAATTGTCAATTTAATCTCCTCTGCCGTTCTCTCTCCCACCATTAAATTATGCTCTTTTTTAATATAATTTATAATCGCCTCATCAATCTTTTGACCGGCAATTCGAATCGACTTTGAAACTACAATTCCTCCTAAAGAAATAACCGCAACCTCGCTCGTTCCGCCGCCGATATCCACAATCATACTTCCCGACGCATCCTCAATCGGAAGCTTCGCACCAATCGCCGCCGCCATCGGTTCCTCCAATAAAAACGCTTCCTTCGCGCCCGCCTGTAAAGCCGCCTCTTCTACCGCTCTTTCCTCCACTTCCGTCACACCGGAAGGAACGCAAATAACCACTCTCGGTTTCCCAAGCCATCCATCCTTGCATGCCTTTTTGATAAAATACTTAAGCATCGCCTGCGTCACTTCGAAATCCGCAATAACACCGCTTTTTAAAGGACTAATCGCAATAATCGCCCCCGGCGTTCTTCCAATCATCTCTTTCGCTTCATTTCCAACCGCCAACACATGCTTAATCTTCTTATTTACCGCTACAACCGACGGCTCACGAAGCGCAATACCATCCTCTCCCGCAACCTTAATCAACGTATTCGCCGTACCCAAATCAATCCCGATATCTTTTATCCAAAAATTCATGTCAATCCTATCCTTTCTGACAAGCTCTGTATCTGATAAAACCACGGACACAATAAATTGTGTCCCTACAATGGTTTTTCTTTGTACGGACAGCATTCATGCTGTCCATACTGTCCACATGAAATTCACTCTACAAATCCTTCGGAAATAATCCCTCTTTTCGCATACTGCACCAACTGTTATCCGTCACCACAATATGGTCCACAAGGGAAATTCCCAATACCTTCCCCACAAAAGCAACTTTCTCAGTAAACGAAATATCCGCCTCACTCGGCGTCGCATCCCCACTCGGGTGATTATGTGCCAAAATAATATTCGCCGCAGAAAACTCCACCGGCTTCTTAAAAATCTCTCTTGGCGTAATCCCTACCTCACTGATGCTTCCAATCGCCACGGTTTCCGCTTTAATCAAATTCGACTTCACATCAAGCATCAACACCTTAATATGCTCTTGTCTCTCGTACTTCAATTCTCCCATCAAATAATCATATGCTTGTCTCGGATTATTTATGTGTATAATCTCATCCCTGCTTCTGTTAAATCGTTTCGACAACTCAAAAACAGCTTTCAGCTGAATCGCCTTCACACGCCCGATTCCCTTTATCTCCTTCAAGCAATTTAACGAAACTTGTTCAAAAGAAAATTTCTTTTCTCTCTCACATTTCACTAATACCCTCTCCGCAAGCTGTAGTGCTGTTTCCTCTTTTGTACCGTTCTTTATAATAATTGCAAGAAGCTCCGCCTCTGTAAGCGCACTCGCTCCACATCTCTCAAATTTCTCATAAGGGCGCTCACTAAAAGGAAGCATCTTCATCGTAAGTCTACTATTACTCATCTTTCTGCTCCTTTAACGCTAACCGGCCCTTAGCAAAATTTTATTTTAATTCTAAAAATAATCTGAAAAATATACTTGTTCTAACGGAATCAACCTCTCTAATATCTTAATCGTCTCAAAATCCGTCTCCACCTTCTCCACACGACTTAAATAGCTTGGACGCTTATAACTCATCAACATCGTCGTAAGCGTACCGATATTTAACTTAATCGGCTTCGAAATAATCTCTTTTGTCAAAATCAAATTTTCATTTTCATCCCATGTAATCGAAAAATTTCCGTTATTCCATTCCAAAAGCGGATCTTCAATCCGGAAAGTCAGCTTATTGTTCGGCGACTTCACTTGGAATGGATATTTCCGAATAAACGCCTCAAAATCAACAATTCTCGCCATAATATACGGTTGAATTTCCTCTTTGATTTCACTATCCTCCAATAAAAACGCAAGCGGCTCATTCGTATAATTCGCACCATGCACTTCATTAATCATCGAAAAATGCGCACTGATATAATTCCAAATTCCATGTCGCGCTTCCTGCGTCAAATACACCATTTCCTTAATATGAAAAATCTCATTTTCAATCCAATAAAACAAATAACCAAGAGGTTCATGATTCTCGCTGTAATAAACCGCCGCAATTAAATCTTCCACTTCCCAGCGAAAATACTCTTCCCACTCCAACTGTCGACGAATCAACGCACCATGACGTATCTTCGCAAAAGAATCGTGAATTTTTTTAATATCGTCATGCTCAAGATCCACACGTTCCACCATTCCCGGAACTTCCACACGCTTCGGAAGCTGCGTATCCTTAATAGAAAACGTCATTTTATCCGAAACAATCTCCCAACCTTTTTTCCGGTAATACGGAATCGAATACGGACATAAAAAAGAAATCGACTGTCCGCGCGCTTTCATATCCTCTAAGCTCTTCTTCATTAAAGAATGCATCAAACCCGCATTCGCATACTCCGGGTACGTCGCAACACCGGTCACGCCACCCATCGAATAAATTTCTCCGTGAATATTCACCTTCATCGGATAAACCGCCAACTGCGAAGCTAATTTATCTTGATCAAACCAACCCAATACATTCGCCTTTTCAATAACCGGATATTTCGAACGCCGAATCTCGTCTTCTTCCCAGCCAACATCCATCAACTCACGGCTGGTCACCTGAAACGCATATCTTAATAAAGCATTAAATTGCGAAACATCACTCTTATCAAGTTCTCGCATTGTAAGCCTTTTTTGTAACTCACTTTTTCGCATAAAACCTCCCTGATGACTTTCTCATCAGAACCCTAAAAGATTCCCTTTTCATATTTCAAAACCTATATTATCACAAAATCCCAACGGTGACAACTCTTGCAAAATATTTTTTCTATCAAATATCTTCTTCCCAATAATAGCCACTTACTGTACGGACAGCATTTATGCTGTCCTGCTTTCTGCCTTTTCCGTGGACAGCATAAATGCTGTCCCTACAAGGATTGTGCCATTACTGTACGGACACAATTCATTGTGTCCTGCCTTTCTTCACAACTGCATTTCATCCTGCCTATCCTACGGTATTTCTGCCTTCCATTCAGCAGATTTACTCTTCATTAATTAAAAAGTGTTTTGCGTAGGCAAAACACCTGCGCTGAGTGCGAGTTGCGTAGCAACTTTCCTTGCGCACGAGTGTGCATCCTCGCGGAGCGTTTTTTGTTGTATAGGCAAAATCTTTGATTTTTCCTATACAACAAAAAATAGACACGTATGTGCCTATTTTCTGTTCTGTTATTCCGTTTTACATACCTTAACTTCCCTACCGTCCGCCAACCTCAAAGCCGCATAATGCTCCGGCTGCCAACAAAAGCACATTTGCTCTTCCAGCTCTTCAACCCTAATCGCCTCATACTCCGCCTTCGCCTCACGATAATCCTCAATCGACCGGGAACGTAGACGACTCATATAACGAGCAAACATACTCTCAAACTTCTCCAGCGTTTTTTTACGAATATTCGGTCTTGCGGAAGTAATAAAAAAACTCGACGGATAAAACAGTACGGAAGCAAAAAGCTCCTTAAATTCGGCATACTTACCGCAATCATCCTTCGCTAAAGTCAACGACTCAAGCGTAATTCCGATTGGTTCTCCGTCTGCGAAGATGTCCTCCGCATGTTTTCTCTGCAACTTATTATATCGTTCTTCTGCTTTCTTCTTCATCTCTCGCGTTTCCTTCATTCGCAATCGATTGACTTCATTTACCTCACGAATCTTTTCCTCCTCAAAAACAGCAAACTGCGAGACATACTCCAAAAACCCCTTATAAGTTCGGTCGATTTCCGTTAGCAACGACATCGCCACCTCTTCACACTCCGCAGGAATGACTTCCGTCAAAACGCGATAGCAAAGAGCATAGTCGGAATCACAGAATTTCTCTTTGATTCCAATCGGACAAACTTCGCGAATTTTCCAAAAAAACTCAGCCTCCATTGTCATAGCCTTAGTTCCGCCTCCTTTAATAGTTTGAAGCTAACCATTTACATAACAACTATTCTATTATATCGTAACTTTATTGTTTTGTCAAAATATCTCTTCATAAATATCTCTTCATAAAATTTTTCTATTGTTATTATTCAGACTAAAATCTTATCTCTTTCGGAAAATATCGTCAGAAAGCGGTTCGTAGGGACACAATTCATTGTGTCCTAATTCTAATATTCACCTTTTCCGTGGACACAATAAATTGTGTCCCTACAGTGTTTGTACCTTCTCTATAAATTTAAGTCTGACCGGTAACTTCTATTTAAAACAAAAAAGAAGCCCTTCTCAGACTTCTTCCGCCATCTTCAAATTAAACACGTTCCACTTTATTCGAACGGAGACATTTTGTACAAACATTTACTGTCTTAACAGTTCCGTCAACATTCGCACGAACACTCTTAACGTTAGGTTTCCATGCTCTGTTAGACTTTCTGTTTGAATGGCTTACTTGAAGACCAAAATTAACTGCTTTTTCGCAGATTTCACACTTTGCCATCTTACCTTGCACCTCCTTAAAAACATTCCTCTATCTGTTCTTTATTGATATCAGATAATAATTGGCGCGCCCAAGAGGAGTCGAACCCCTAGCCTTTTGATCCGTAGTCAAACGCTCTATCCAATTGAGCTATGAGCGCAAATACTAATATATTATAACTTCTCTTACAAAAAAATGCAAGTATTTCATGAAAAAAAGTTATATTTTGCAATCAACGGGACTGTCGTCACTCACAAACAGCCCCGTTAAATGCCCATTTCATTAAAATTTAAACTTCCACATCAATATCGTCATCCGGTTCATTATCGTCCACCGGTGCCAATAAGTCACTTTGATAAATCTCCATCACATACTTACCTTTTGTCTCGTTGTAACTAAAGGAAATCAAAGATTTTTCAAGAGTTTCGTCCAATTGACGCAAATCTGTTGTATATAAAGGCGTACAATCCTTAAACAAAATTCCGTTCTTCACTAAAAGTTTAAAAATTTCCACCAAATGCGTATCGTCTTCTCCTAAGAAAACCAATTGAGGAACTCCGTCAAATCCGGAATCTCTCATATTGTAATACTCATAAAACTCAGAATAAAGCTGTGCCTTCGTAATGAGCTTCTCTTCCCAGCCCGGTTCCCGTCTTACCGCCTCAAACATAAGATTGGTATTTCTTCCATCCTTGCTAAGCGTTACAACGCCACCGGAAACTTTGAAACGAATGTTCTGACGCTTTGCCATCAAAACAGGATCAATCACATAGTTTTTAAAATATTTCGCCTTCATTTTATAAGCAATAATTGTCTGGTTTCCCGCCAATCTCTTTTTAATAAGATGTACCGGCTTTGTATTATTCGTCTGTACCCAATCACACCGAATTTCTCGAGAATTCAACAGATATTTACCGGCCTTGTCCAAACAATAAATACGATAAATGCCGTTTCCTTCATCGCTCTTAAAATAATACTTCACAATAGCACGTGCCTTAATCAAATTCTCCAAACGTGCATTTACCTTATTCTGATCTTTTATCTCAATCCCCTTCAATTGAAGAAGCTGATATATCTGACGAGATGTAATAAACTCAAAATCACTGATAATCTCAAGCATTTCAAAATGCAATTCATTCACATAACCCTGGTCCACCATGAAAACAGCTTGATTTACAGAAGAATAACCTGCTTTTCCATCATAAACCTTCTCTTCGTTTGGCCGCATCGCAAATGGCGATTTGGTCGCTTTCACTTCATTATCATTAATCATAATAACCCTCCAACATGAATTGTAAACACAATCCAATTAAATAAAGTTTCTTAAAATCTATTTCATACTGTCTGTTCCCCGGACAGCATGAATGCTGTCCCTACAATACTTGTGTCTTTCTGTACGGACACAATTTATTGTGTCCACCTTAACCAACAATCACCAATTTAATCTTTTTCTTCTCCGGAATAATCTTCTTAATAAACACACTTACCTTTTGACCATACTCCACACCCGGCTTATGATCTGCAAGGCCAACAAGATTCGGTCTTAACTCAACGAAAATTCCGTTTTTCTCTCTCGCACGTGCAATTCCGATAACCGTCGTCCCCTCACGGAAATCTTTAATATTATCTTCCCAAGTTCCCAACAATTCCTTATGTGTCAACACGATTTTTCCGGTATCTCTCTCAAAGCTTTTCACCATAACTTTGATTTTATCTCCGATTTTAAATCTCTCACTCGGATGCATAATTCTCGCAACGGAAATATCCTCAATATGAAGTAATCCCGTCACACCACCGCCAACATCTATAAATACGCCGTATTGCTCCATATTACGAACAATACCGCTTAATACCATTCCTTCTTTTAGGTTGTTAAACATCCACTCACGAACCTCGTTCTCTACATCTCTTCGTGATAAAACAACTTCAGGTTCCCCATTCTCATCACGTCTGATTTCCTTAATTTTAAACTGTACTCTCTTGTTTACCTTTGTAATAGACGCAACCGGTCTCGGAAGTCCGTTTGCCTCTACCGAAGAACTTACTTCGATTCTCGGCACAATCCCTTTAATCCCATCCAAATCCACATGAAGATTAAAATCCGCATCTGCCATGGTAACCAAACCCTCTAATGTTTCGTTTTTTTCCATCGCCTCTGTCAAGAAAGCAATCTTTCTTTCTGTTTCCTCATCCTTCACGTTGTCTAAATTCCAACCTTCCGGCATAAATTTTTGTTCGTCCACTTTTTATTCCTCCTTATCTTAAACATCCATACATAAATCTTCGGCACTCTTATTCTTTGTATCCACCAAAGATTTAAACGATTACCGCAAAAATAATTTCGACAATCTTTTGTGTTTCATCCGTAATTTTCATGATACAACAAATCTATATCGGCAAAAAGCCTAAGAATGATTAGCAATATCTTTCATATTGGCACGCAATTTTTCAACAGCTTTTTTCTCAATCCTCGAAACATAGGATCTCGAAATATTCAGCTCCTTCGCCACTTCCTTCTGCGTTTTATCCTTCGCACCGGAAAGACCGTATCTCATCCCTATTATCTTTTTCTCTCTCGGAGTCAAATTTCCTTCTATTTTTCCATACAATTCTTTCACTCTCATTTTTAAATCTACCTGCTCGAATGTCTCCTCCTGCTCACTCTCCAAAATATCGATTAAAGAAATCGAATTACCATCCTTATCACTCCCAATTTGCTCATCCAAAGAAACCTCATTCTGCGTTTTCTTCAAACTCCGTAAATACATCAATATCTCATTTGCTATCCTCCCCCCAATGCGTTTTTGATGCACTGAGGGGATTAGTTTTTCCCAGGCGTTCATCCTCCATATCGTCATCCTCATAATCTACATCGGAGAAGTCCACCAATTTCTCGGTTTCCTCATCATCTTCGGTATTATCGGATGCGACAGCAGCAATTTCCGGATACTCAATTTCATCATCCCGAACACCAAACAAGATTACATGAGCATTGACACCATCCCAAACCACCTTGCGCACGATGGTGCGAATGGCGGCACGTTTCTGTTCAACTGTCATTTCATCAATGCCATCCTTGAAGATGGTAAGCAACTGACGAAGCAAATCAAACTCAACATCACTAAGAGCGTGCTGTGAAGTCAATCCCTCCAGTTCCTGAATACGCTGTTCAAGAGAC
>JAGBIO010000012.1 GCA_017934955.1 Clostridia bacterium | reverse complement strand
TAGTTTCGTTGTTCCGTACGATTTATTCAATCGCTCGGTTGAACTCTGTTTGCTTTGTTTAATTTTCAAGGTACTGTGTCGCGTATCTCAGCGACGTTTTATATATTACATCATCGCGTTCGATTTGTCAACAACTTTTTTTAACTTTTTTTAGTTTTTTTCGAAGTTCTTGTCGACAACCTTGTCTCTCGCGACGACGTGTTTTATCTTACATGATTTTTGAACCGCTGTCAACCCCCTTTTTAAACTTTTTTAAAAAAGTTACAGGTCAGAATTAAATTGTTACAAATATATTGGGACGTCGAGGACGCCGTCCCCTACAATGACGGTGCAATCATCGTAGGGACACAATTCATTGTGTCCTAATTCTAAGCGTCTGCCGATTCCCGGACACAATAGCAGTCGAAACTTCCCAATCACTTCGTTCTTGGAATTTCTTTGCCCAGGACGTACATCCATTTGCTACGCTCATGATGTTACGTCCGCGAATTGTGTTCCTACAGTGATAGCAGAATCATTGGATAAAGATATAATCCAGCCTGTAATAAAAAAGGATCACTAAAAAGTAAATGTTAAAGGTAGTTATTAGCCGGAATGTTTCTGTTTTGGTACAAAGAGGAAACCTTTACTAATAAGGTGACAGATACAAGTACGGTTACAGTTGAAAGTGATCATACGTTGTATGCGAAGTGGCAGATAAATTCGGTTACGGTAACGTTAGATAACCAAGGAGCAACGACAGCCGGAACGGCAAGCGTAACAGCAACCTACGGAAGTGCAATGCCAAATATAACGATACCGACCAAAACAGGATACACCTTCGGTGGATATTATACAGAAGCAAACGGAGGAGGAACGCAGTACTATAACACAGACGGAAGTAGTGCAAAGAACTGGGATATCGCATCTGCAACAATCTTGTATGCATATTGGATAGATGCAATACCTCCTGAAACTCCGGAAAAACCAAATTTAGTGGATACCTATGATACAGGCTCAAGTAGTACAGATAATATAACGAATCTATATTCCGATTTAATAATTGAGGGATATGCGGAAGCCGAAAGTACAGTAACGATATATAAAGATGGAGTCTATGAAGCAGAAACGGTGGCTGATGGAAACGGTTATTGGAGCGCGACGGTAACAAATAATCAAAATGTATGGACGAACTGGACGGTAACAGCAACAGATGCGAATGGAAATGTTAGTGCGGAAAGTGAGGCGTTAGCTATTTATTCGGATACAATAGTGCCGATAATAACTGATATAGAAACAAGATATGCTGCTTGGACATATCCATACAGTACATCTAATTATGAAGTTTCTCCATTTTGGCAAACCGGTATAGCAGGAAGTGATCCACAAATTATTTTTGAAAATTTAAATCTTAGCGACATCGAGGCCATTTGTATTGAGTTAGGCACAGAGGGAATATCGAAAGATAGTTCCGTTGCGATATATTATTCTACAGGTGGTTCGTTTACTCATGAAAATATGGTATGGAATACGATTAGTGCTGGAGAATATCATTTGAGATATGAAATACCTACTGGTTCATATACTTCCATACGTGTTGATATAGGAGATGGAGGTGAATCCTATGAAATATCAGGAATGAATTTTGTTGCGGCATCCGGTTCTTCTTGTTCGTGTATGGTGAATGTCCTAAATGCCAATTCAGATGCAAGTGGTATTTGGAAATATCAAAAATATAGTACTTTAACAAATTCTTGGGTAGATTGTACAAATTGGGATCAATATGATTCACCTACTGAACAATGGGTTGCGTATAGAGCAATTGACCGTGCGGGAAATGAGGGAACAACGAGTGAAACTTTGCACATTGTTCCTTAAATTCGCATCGGAGGACATTTCGGAACCACTGAAAAAGTCAGGGAAAAAACTCTTGATAGAAAAAATTAAAGTCACATCGGGGACGTTTCCATTTTGAAAAATCGAGATAGAAAAAAGGCAAAAAACGAAGAATATGAAAGAAAAATCATTCGCCATTTAAAAGTTCTTCATTTGCACTTCTCTCATTTTACTACGTATATGAAGTAGCCAAAGACATATAGGATACACCTTGAGTAGCAAAAATTGCGAAAGGGGTGTATTTTTATGCTTACTGTTTATACTAAAAATTTATAGAGAAGGCACAAGCATTGTAGGGACAGCATTCATGCTGTCCACAGAAAAGGCAGAAAGCAGGGCAGCATAAATGCTGTCCGTACAAGGCTTTAACGAAAATAATAAGTTGTTAAGTCCGAGCTGTAACAAAAAATATTTTTTTCGTCTCTACTTTCTTGACATAGTACAAGTTGCCTCACGCAAAATATAAAAAGTGTTCATCAAAAAAAGTAAAATGTGCTCAATGAATTAATTCGCAAAACTAATAGTGAGTAAATATTTTTTTCTTTATCACTAAAATTATCATCTATAAGAATTTCAATGGGCATCCATGGCCCTTTTAAGTTGTTTTTTGCATAGTAAACCTCTGTTCCCATTAAAGTATGTCTTGTTGTGATAGGGAAAAAAATTACCACAAAAAATAACAGTCTGAAGATAGACTGTTACTATTTAAGTTATATATTAAATTTTTGCTGTTACAAATTCTTTCACTCTTTCAGCACTTTTTATTGCAAGCAGTGCATCTCCTTCCGTTAAATCTTCATAAAAAGGATATCTTGTATGTACTGCGTAGTCGTTTGTTTCCAAGCAGTCTTTATATATAGTTTTAAATGAACTATCATATTCTTCACATTTTTTATTAAGCATAAGTAAATCATGTGTTTTTAATATTTCGTTTCCGCAGAAAGCTAAAAATGCTTTTAAGTATTTTTCAATTGCTTGCTGACAATGATAACATACTATCTGAAAAGGAACAGAGTTCATATTCATTAAAAACTTTGCAGATTCAAGGTCTAAATTTGCAACATTTTGCCATTCGCTAGCAATATCTTTATTATGCAACATATAAAACCTTCCCTTCTTTTTCGATTTTATATTCTAAAGTTGTAGGATTTGAAACACGCTCTAAAAATTCTTCTTCGGTATATATGATTAAGTCAATGGGGAGCAGTAGTACATCATATAAGTGATTTCTTATATCACGCATTATTTTTAATTTCCTTTCGTTGTTTAAGTCCATAATAATACATAAGTCAATATCACTTGAACTATTGGGTGAGCCATAAGCGAATGAGCCGAAAAGAATTATTTTTTTGGTATTAAAGTTACTATTTATTTTTTCTATTATTGTTTTTAAGTTATTGCTGATTTCATCTGGCATAGATGACACCTCCGTTTTTGGTTAAGATTATTTTATCATATAAAACTATTTTTAGCCATATTTTATTTATTATTCAAAATAAACTTTTTAGTGATAGATAGTTTTATAACGTTCACAGGGCATGGCATCAGCTTATCCAATTCCTCTTTGTTCTGTATATCTATATTGGGTAGTTTCTCCGGCAGATATTTGAATTCGCAATGGGGACGTTTCCATTTTGCCCCAATTCCGAAACCTGTACCAGATTTTTTTACTTCAGTATATCCAAATTGATTTTATATAACAATTCTCTTAATTCTGAATCTTTCTGTACAAACATAAGCATATAAATCGGATAATATATTATTTTATCGTTTTTGACAATATTTCCGTTGTGAAAGACATAAGCTTCATTAATGCCGTAATTTTCATTTTTCAAAACATTATTCAATGCAACGTGTTTTGTATAATCTTTGCCGGATTTTATTTCGATTGGTAACACATCACCGTTTTTTTCAACGATAAAATCCAACTCTCCTTGTTTTTGGCTATTAAAATAATAAAGTTCAAAGCCGTGCGCTTTTAACTCTTGGGCAGCTACATTTTCATAAATGGAACCAAAATTAATATCTTTCTCCCGATTCAATATCTTAAGTTGAATATTATCCATATACATAGAAGCAAGCAATCCAACATCAGACAAAAACAATTTAAATAAATTTGTCGATTTAGAAAGTAATAAAGGAGACACCGGTTCATTTGCACAGAAGGCTGGCAGAGCAACTCCTGCATCGCGTAACCAGATAAAACTATTCGAATATCGTGAGAATTTTAAATTTTCATTTAAGTTTTTTAAAATAAATCTTTTGTTTTTACTATTTAATTCACTCGGAATTAAGTCAAAAATATCTTCAAGATATAGTTTGTTATCCGGATCGTATTTAGCAATATCTTTTTTATAAGTATTGATAATACTTTGCTGTTCTTTTATAACCTCCTGTAAATTATTCGTCTTAAGATATTTCATAACTGCCGCAGGCATTCCTCCAACGATAACATATAAGCGAAATAGTTCCATCATTTTTTCGTGTATAACTAAATCGACTGCCGTCTTATTTTCAAAAGAATTTTTTAACGAATTTAAAACTTTTTGAGAAACACCATTCGCAATAGCAAATTCTTCAAAATCAAGCGGATACATTTCAACAATATCCATATATCCAACGGGAACCGAACGAATATCCTTTAAATCTACACCTAATAAGGAGCCACTAAGGATATAATTATAGCTACCCTCTTCAACTAAAAACTTAATAGCTGTTACAATTTCTTTACACTCTTGGACTTCGTCTAAAAAAATTAATGTCTCGCCGGGAATAAGCGGAACATTTGTAATTGCAGATAAGCGCAAGAGTAATTCTTCGCTGTTCGTTGCTTTTTCAAACAAGGAAGAGGCTAATTTATTTTCCAAAAAATTTATTTCAACAAAAGATTTATATTGTTTTCCATATTCGCGAATGATAAAAGTTTTCCCGACTTGTCTTGCGCCCGTAATTAACAGAGCTTTATTGTTATTAGCAGTATAAAATTGTTGTAAGCAAGTTTCTATTTTTCTGTGTATCATGATATATTCCTCCATTCTTTATAGTACGCTATAGCACCATACGCTTTCCTTATTTATTTCCTCAAAACTATTATACAATATTTCGTCCGTTTTTACAACTTATTTATAGTAATAAATGTCCGTTTTTCTAATTATATTTCAGCAAATTTTGTCCGTTTTTTTATAGACAAGTTTTAAATGTTGTACTATGTCAAGAAAGTAGAGACGAAAAAAATATTTTTTGTTACAGCTCGGACTTAACAACTTATTATTTTCGCTAAAGCCTTGTACGGACAGCATTTATGCTGTCCTGCTTTCTGTCTTTTCTGTGGACAGCATGAATGCTGTCCCTACAATGATTGTGCCTTCTCTATAAATTGGCTCAGACTCAAATTGTTACAAATTTTTAGTATAAACAGTAAGCATAAAAATACACCCCTTTCGCAATTTTTGCTACTCAAGGTGTATTCTATATGTCTTTGGCTACTTCATATACGTAGTAGAATTAGAGGACTGCCAATGAAAAACTTCCAAATGGCGAATGATTTTTCTTTCATAATCTTCGTTTTTCACCTTTTTTCCATCTCGATTTTGCAAAATGGAAACGTCCCCGATGTGACTTTACAACAAAAAAGACGACTTACGTCGCCTTTTCTCATTTCTTATTTAATTCTTGTATTTCCAAACAGTACGCTGAACAATCCGCCGGAAGTCTTGTTCTTCTTTCCGTTTCCGGTTAATTCTCTCGGAATAAAATTAAACAATCTATAGAACATCAACTTATTCTTTCAATAGAGCAACACTTAATGAAGACCGCGAATAATTACAACACCGGAACCACCGGCTCCACCGGCTGAATAGCTACAGCCGCCACCTCCGCCTCCGGTATTTGGAGCACCGGCACCGGCATTAACTCCCTCAGCAGAACCGGTACCTCCACCTCCGGCGCCACCAGCGCTCGAATTTTTTCCGCCTCCGCCTCCGCCTCCGGCATAGAGTTCGCCTGCTCCAAATGCTCTCGTTGTAGATCCCTGACCTGTTCCTCCATAGGTATAGGAGTTCCAAGGACTACCATAGGATACACTTTCTGCACTGTTACCATCACTTGCACCGGCTGTACCGGAATAACTACAACTTGATCTAAAATCTGCACCGGCACCACCACCGGAGCCGCCATCACCTCCATCTTTATCATTATCATTATCACAATCTGTTCCCGGATATCCGCCACTTACAGATTTACCAAACGCCGATGTTGTACCACCTTGGCAGTTCACCGCACCACCGGCTCCAACTACTATAGGATAAGTAGTACCATTAGCGGCATATATTCCTGTGTGTGTAGCGGTATATCCACCGCCACCTCCGCCTCCACGGCGATCCTTAGCATAATATCCGCCTCCGCCTCCGCCTACAAGGAATATATCGATTGACTGTGCATCAGTGAAGGTTAAATTACCACTGGATTTTAAATAAATATACCAATATGTATTGTCCGCTTTCATTTCATAATTTCCGGTATACGCATATGCTAATGGATACCAAAATGCATATAATGTTAAATCACCGTTAACATCGTACGTTTTAGTTGGCTCTCCACCTGGCGTATAATATTGTGTACCTTGACCATTAGGCTGCGTATAGTAACCTACAAAAATATAATTTGTTCTTGTTGGTACCGGAACATTACTTAATGTTTGCCCATAAAAAGCATTTGTAAATTCTGCACCTGTACCACCTTGATTGTCCAACGTTATTATAGAAGGATTTAATGCACCGCGAATGATAACAATACCAGAGCCACCGGCTCCACCGGATGAATAGCTGCAGCCACCACCTCCGCCTCCGGTATTTGGAGCACCGTCACCGGCATTAACTCCCTCAGCAGAACCGGTACCTCCACCTCCGGCGCCACCAGAGCTCGAATTTTTTCCGCCTCCGCCTCCGCCTCCGGCATAGAGTTCACCTGTTCCAAATGCTCTCGTTGTAGATCCCTGACCTGTTCCTCCATAGCTATAGTCGTTCCAAGGACTACCATAGGATACACTTGTTGCACTGTTACCATTACTTGCACCGGCTGTACCGGAATAAGTAGCACTTGATCTAAAATCTGCACCGGCACCACCACCGGAGCCACCGTTACCTCCAGTTTGATCATTATCACAGTGTGTTCCGGGATATCCGCCACTTACAGATTTACCAAACGCTGATGTTGTACCACCTTGGCAGTTCACTGCACCACCGGCTCCAACTGCTATAGAATACGCACTGCCTTTAGCGGCATATATTCCTTTGTGTGTAGCGGTATATCCACCGCCACCTCCGCCTCCACGGCTATCCTTAGCATAATATCCGCCTCCGCCTCCGCCTACAAGGAATATATCGATTGATTGCGCATCAGTGAAGGTTAAATTACCACTGGATTTTAAATAAATATACCAATATGTATCATCTTTGGAGGTACTTGAGGTTCCTGTATACGTATAGGTTGGAATTACACTTTTCCAAGCTGCATAAAGTGTTGTCGCAGTTGTTTTATCCCAATTTTTTATACTTATCCCTGTTGATGTATAATACTGCGTACCGGTTCCATTTGTTCCGGTGTAATATCCTAAAAACCTATAATTGGTTTTCGTAGGTACCGTTATACTTGGCATTGCACTTCCGTACGTTGCCGTTACACTCGTTGTTCCACCGCTTCCGCCTTGCTGATCTAAGGTTACCGTTACCTCATTTAATTGCCAATTAGCATACAACGTATGATCACTTTCAACTGTAACCGTACTCGTATTTGTTACCTGATTGATAAACGTTTCCTCTTTGTACCAACCAAGAAACGTGTAGTTTTCTCTTGTCGGTGTCGGCAACGTGCCGTAAGTCTTTCCATAAGCGACTTTTATACTATCTACTGCACTTCCGCCGTTACTATTGAAGGTTACAGTGTATGCGGTTAACCATTTAGCATATAACGTATGATCAACGGTTGCCGTTACAGTTGTAGTGCTTGTTACAGGGTTTGTAAACTCTGCTTCTTTGTACCAACCGTCGAAAATATAGCCATCTTTCACCGGTGTAGCCAATGTGCCGTATGTTCCATTATAGGTAACGGTCTTGTTTGCCACCGCATTTCCACCATCTGTATCAAAGGATACCGTATAGGTACTTTCTCCCCATTTTGCGTACAATGTATGGTCAGTTTCTGTGGTAACGATGGTAGAAGATGTTACTTTATTTGTAAGTGCTTCTTCTTTATACCAACCGCCAAATGTATATCCTGCTTTTGCCGGAATGCTTAACTCGCCGTAGGCATTTCCGACACTTACCACCTTGACAGAAATAGCACTTCCGCCATTGCTGTTAAAGCTTACATTAACCGTAGCGCTGTCAAGCTTTCTGAAGTTTGCGGTTGCAGTAACATCATTATTTGGCATCATGAATGTAACGGTAGCTGATGATGAATCAGATACTGTTGCACCGGATATTGTCCAATCAATAAATTCATAACCATCCATTGGTGCTGCTGTGATTTCAATCATATCTCCGGAAGTTTCATATCTATAAGTAGTAATTCCGGTTGACGTATTTACTTTTAAGAGTCTCTGTTCACCGGCAATGATAGAATCCGAACGACTTGCTTCGTATTTTGCTACCCAGAAGCCTTCTAATTTATCTGCATCCGTTAACGGCGTTACTCCACCGGTAGTGCTCGTATTATAATTATTCGGATCAGAGGTATCTCCGCCTAAGTATTGAGCGTAATTGAATGCCGGGTGTGGTATGTAGCCGTCGGAATTAAAATCATGGATTCCGCTACTCCAACGGATCTTAACTCTTCCGACTTCTTCTTCATCGCCTACGATTGAGTCAGAGTTCCATGAGATTACATTCTTATTTTCACCCGAACTAATCTTATAGCTGTATCTTGGAATCCATACATAGATACTTCCATCTGCCAAACGTGCATTCGCCCATTGGCCGGCTCCGTCTCCTAATATACTGCCGTTAGATGCTACCGACGCCACAGAATCGTAATTGTATTCCCATTCTGCTTCTGTTGTATCTACCCAATTATCGCCATCCCAGTTAAGCGGTATCATGCCATCCGCTAATACCGGAGCGTTTGGTCCTGTTGTTGCTGCAGCTTCTGCAGGTAAAAGTATAACACGAAAACCGACATCATCCTGTGCACCTGCTACGCCCTCAAACGCAAAAATAGAAGCCGTATCTCCCAGTTTAGAACCTCTTGTTAATACGTGTGCTGATTCATTTATCATTTGTGATTTACCATTATCCCATGCAGAGTCTGAACCATTTCCGCCGGCACTTGTTTCATACATTGCATCTCCGGTTATATCCGCTAAAGCTTCAAAATGTTCTGCAGCGGTACCGGTTGTTGTTCCTGTATAGCGATCGACATAAGTATCGTCTGCTGCCGTAACACTACTTCCTACTTCTTCAAAAGTCAAACTTCCTACTATATAACTTGCTGTCATTTCTGATGCTGCACCTGCTAAATCGTAAACACCATAAACGTTATGCGTTGTACTTGCTTTTACTCCGGTGCCTTCGTTCCAATAAGACGCCGTACCGGATACTGCAGCATTTTGTTCCGCTCCGGAATAACCCGTTAACATTTCGGAATGATTGTTTTTATAAGGAGTTCTACCAATTGCATTTGTTAAAAATACAACTGCGCCCCATTCACTATTCTTTATTAAATGACTGCCTAAAGCCTGGTTTAATTCATATGCTGCTGTAAATGCTTCACCAACAGATGCACCCGTCCAGCTTTTTACACCGGGAACAGACATAGGAACTGTTCCTACGCCTTCACTTGCTTCCGTCGCATCATCACGACTTGCTTCGAATTTTGCTACCCAAAATCCGGACATCTCATTACCATTAAATTGAAATGCCGGATGATTCATAAATCCATCCGATAAATCATCCATTGCTCCTTGGCTAAACTTAATTTCAATTTTTCCGACGGTTCCTTCCGTTCCGTCGATTAAATCACTATTCCAAGATTGTACCGTTTGATGCTCTCCGCTTATAATTTTATAACTGAATCTCGGAATCCACACATACATACTTCCATCTGCTGTTCTGGCATTTGCCCATTTACCTACACGATATCCGTCTAATTCTCCATTCGATTCTTGCGACGCAACATTACCGTAATCCCATTCCCAAGAAGCTTCTGTTGTATCTACCCAATCTTCTGCATCTTTATCCCAATTTACCGGTACCATTCCTTCGCCTAATATCGGTTTATTAACGGGAGTTGTTACAATTCCGATTTCAACGTCTTCTGCAGGCATGGTAAAATCCGCTAAAGGCATGCCCGATATGGCTTGGTTTAGCGTAATATTTCCTTTCTTAACTTCAAATTCAGCTCCTGCAGTCTTATTTGCCTTAACGGTTACCGTTTTTCCATCGATCATTCCGGTTCTTTCAATAGAATAAATTCCGTTAGAAACCGTGACGGTATAACCAAACGCTATATTGGTTATCATCACTAAGGCAACTAAACTTGACATCACTCTTTTCATGCACTTCATCCAAACAACCTCCCAAAATCAGCTCAGAACTTAGAATATACAAATCAATTTAAATGTTATAAAACTTCATTTTTTTAATCGACTTTTTTCAATATATATTGAATTTCTTTTCCGATTCAAAGATTTTTTGTCTCTGAAAGCTTGGGTTTAACGCATTTTCAAGCAAAATTATAACCATTGTTTGAATATTACTTTTTTCTTTCTAAAAAAATGCAGGGTGTATTTCTCACAACCTGCATTTTCTCCTAATTCTATTTTACCATATTTTGCATGAAAAGTCAATGTTTAAGCCATTTTCAAGCATATTTAGAGTTACTGTTTAAACTCAAAATTGTTACAAAACGGGACGTCGAGGACGCCGTCCCCTACAATGGTGGTGCAATTGCTGTAGGGACACAATTCATTGTGTCCACAGAACAGGCAGATGCGTAGAATTAGGACACAATGAATTGTGTCCCTACAAACCGCATTTTACCGATATTTTTCGGAAGTTATAAATTTTGAGTCTGAATTGTAGCGGTAAAGCGGAAAATTTTTACAGGGAAATATTGTAATTTACAAGAAGCTATGATAAAATCATCTTATCCGTAAGGATAATCTTCATTAAAGGAGGTGATTCTTATGCGATTTATGCTTAAATTGAGCATAATGATAGTGCTTTTCTTTCTATTACTTACCAGTACGTGCCAATAATGAGAAGCACGAAAAAAGGAGGTGTAACCCGCGCCTCCTTTTTTCTGTCCGTATAAAATGCGACTATGCTTAAATTAACAAGCTTTTTCAGCTCACTTTTATGATACAGGAAATTCATAGATTTGTCAATAAAATTTTAAAATTTACAAATAATGGTATCGTAGAAGGAACGTTGAAATGTTGATCTGCGGGACGGAGAACACATTTCATAGGATTTTTATAATTTTCCTTTGGCTCCGCCTAATTTAATTCCGGACAATACGTTTGTATCGAAGGAATAGGTTACATTTTCTTGTTCCCGGTTTCTCTTTAATGCTAAACGAATCATTTCATCCAATAATTCCGAAAACTTTAATCCGGTCGCTTCCCAGAGGTAAAAGGCAAGGGAACCGGGGATTGTGTTGACTTCGTTTACCCAAACTTCTTTTGTTTCGTTATCCATTAAAAAGTCGATTCTGACGACACCGCTTAATTTTAAGGCAGAAAAGGATTTTAACGCCAACTCTTGTATATGGTTCTTCAGCTCCTCCGAAATATCTGCCGGTAATTTTCGCTTCGTACTGCTCATTCCTTTTGAGGAATTTTTCTCTCCGTTTAAGTACTTATCCTGATAACTTAAAATTTCATCGGCGTTAACCGGTTCTTCACATTCCGACGCTCTTGCCTTTTCATAGTCACCTAATACCGAGCAATTGATTTCTCGTAAATTTGAAACCGCATGTTCTACAATAACATGTAAAGAAAACTCAAATCCGTAGTCTATTGCATCTACGAGCTCCTCACGATTATGTACCTTCCGAATTCCGACGCTGGAGCCGAGATTTACCGGTTTCACAATCATAGGATAAGCAATTTCCGCTTCAATTTCTGCTAAAATCTCTTTTTCCTTCTTATTATAGGCTTTCATATCGAACGACTTTGCCGTTAGAACAGGAACTCCTGCTTCTTTCATTACTGCCTTTTGAAAGAACTTATCCATACCGACGGCAGACGCTAAAACGTCGCAACCGCAATAAGGGAGATTCAAGAAATTAAAATATCCTTGTAAAGTACCATCTTCCACATTGGTTCCATGCACAATAGGAAGCGCAACATCAAGCGTATTGATTTCATTTTTACCAAACCGTTTTAACGGATATTCCAAAAGCGTTACTTTATTCTCGATATTCTCTATAAAAACTCTTTTGCATTTTTTCAATAAAGCGGGAATATCTTTATATTCTTCAATTTTCAACAAACTTTCACCGGTATACATTTGATTTTGCTTGGTGATGTAAATTGGAACAATTTCATATTTCTCCGTATCCATTGCTAACATTGCCTGCACCGCACTAATAATGGAAATTTCATGTTCTACGCTTTTCCCGCCGAAAAATACCCCTACTTTAATTTTCATATTTTCTCCCCCTTTTTTAATAATTATCCGGTAAGTCATTTTCAATTAATACGACTTTTTCCTGTTTCGTTTGTAGTTCTGCAATTCTTTGCATTCCTTCCTGAAAACTTTCTACAACAATCAAATTCGTTTCCGCAAAATTTTCGCTTTGAATCCCTTTCTTTATATATTGCGTTTGTGTTGAACCTACCAAGACAATATAGTCACAAACTCTCGCAGCTTCACAGCCAAATTCGTAATTTAATTCATTCTCCTTCGCGCCCAATTCCACCATTCCCGGCGTAATTAAAATCTTTGTGCCTTCAAAACTTCCTAACGTTTCCAGTGCAGCCCTTGCGCCAATCGGATTGGAATTATACGCATCGTCGATAATTGTTGCAGTATTTCCTTTTATCAGCTGTAAACGATGGGGTACTGCTTCTAAGGTTTTTACCGGATAAACTAATTCCTCTAACGAAATTCCGAATTCATGCGCAACCGCAATCGCGCCGGCAATGTTTTCCACATTGTGCTTTCCGATTAGCTTTGTTCGGAATTCCTGCGTTTCTCCGTTTTTTAATCGAATCGTAAAAGCAGAGCCCTTTGCGGTCACTCTAATATTCTCCGCTTTATAGTCCAACTCTTTCGCCTGACAACCATACTTTATTTTTTTCTTCTTTGTCGCATGATTTTGAATGTATTGATTATCGTAATTTAAGAAGATTTTTCCCTCTTCCGGCAGTGCATCGGCTAATTCAAATTTCGTATTAATAATATTCTCCATATTAAAAAAGGTTTCTAAATGTTGCGGTCCGATAGAAGAAATAATTCCATATTGCGGATGTACCACATCACAAATTTTCTTAATATCTTTTACGTGTCGTGCTCCCATTTCACATAAAAAGATTTCATGGGTTGCGTTGATATGTTCCAATACCGTTTTCACAACTCCCAAGGTCGTATTAAAGTTTCCCGGAGTCATTACCACATTATATTTTACCGAAAGCAACTTATTTAAAAAATACTTCGTGCTTGTTTTTCCATAACTGCCGGTAATTCCGATAATTTTTAAATTTTTCATTTCTGCTAATTTGCGTTTTGCACGATTGATATAGGATTGATTAATCGCCAATTCCATCGGCTGATTGATTAGGTTTGCCAAATAAATGATAAACGGAAGCAGAAATGTCCAAATGCTTAAAGCAATCACCGCTTGCATAAAAGCGAAAAAGCGAATCGTTATCAGCGCAAAAAGAAGATTCAAAATTCCCGTTGTAATAAGGAGTCGTGTCAACCGTTTCGTATATTTTAACGGCTTTTTATATTCACGCTTGCGATTTACCCGAACCATAATCAAACAACTTATCAAAATACCGGTAATTAATAAAACCGCATTCTGCGAAAAACTGATAACAACCGGAATAACCAACCAAATATTTCGGAATACGATATCTTTTAACCATTTGCTTTTTATCCAATGCAGATGCGATAAAAATTGATAAGAATTTAACTGAAACATATGCAAATAAAACAACATCGATAAATTGATGTTACCAAAAAGAAGTAACAGAATAAAAGCATTGAGTAAAATCTGTTCCATAAGTTATCCTCCATTGCAATCTAATTACATTTGGGGCAAGTTGATGGACAGCATGAATGCTGTCCCTACGCCTACTCTTTTCTGTACGGACAGCATTTATGCTGTCCAATTTTCTACTTACTGTTTAAAAATACGTCAATTACTTTACTGAAGGTATAAAAATCTTCTAAGAAAGAATAGTGTCCGGTATTTTTCAAAACCACTAATCCGGCATCAGGAATTTTTTCTTCCATCAATTTCGCGTCACTTAACGGAGTGGCAGTATCTAAGTCTCCCCATATTAAAAGTGTCGGACGATTTATATTCGGTAATAAATCGGTTAAATCCTCGTTTACGGTTTTCACCAAAACTTGTTTCATTAACGGCGAGGCTTTTCGATAGTCTGCTGAGCCGTATTTGTTTTGCAATTTTTGTACCATGCCCGGGAATAGCTTTTCTCCGGGTTTTGAAGAAACAACTTTCTTGCAAATTTTATACCATTTTTGGCGAAGTTGCTTCTTTACCGTCGTTTTCGGTTTGATTCCCGCGCTATCCAACAATACGATCTTCTCTACTTCAAAGTTCTTATCTTTTCGACTCATCAATTTAATAATCACTCTTCCACCGAAGGAATGTCCCATTAGTACAACTTTTTTTAGCTTTAGTTTTTCAATAAACTTCTCTAAAAAATCCACATAGTTATCCACAGCCCATGCCGTTTCCGGTTCCGGCGTTTTCCCGAATCCCGGGAAATCCAATGCAATAATGCGGTTTTTCTGTTTTATTTTATCAAAAACACGATAATATAAATCAATATTGGTTCCCCATCCTTGTAAAAATATCACCGGAGTTCCTTTTCCTTCGTCTATATAATTCACTTGGATATTCTCTATCAATATTTCCAAAGAATCACCTTCCTATTCTATGATTATTGACGTTTTTCGAAAGTATGACACCTATTCTTCCGATAATTCCACAATCACATCATATTCTTTTGCCTCTGTAATTTTCGTTTGATAATACTCGCCCAATTCTAAATCGCACTCGGTTTCGATAAAGGCTAAACCGTCGATTTCAGGAGAATCTTGATAGGTTCTTCCGAAATAAGTGCCATCCGGAAGTTTTCCTTCTACCAAAACTTCAATTTTTCGGCCCACTTTCTCTTGATTTTTCTCATACGAAATTTGTTGTTGCAATGCCATCACTTGATTGCGTCTCCTAATTTTTACGGATTTTAAAATCTGTCCTTTCATTCTTGCCGCGGCAGTTCCTTCTTCTTTCGAATAAGCGAAAACGCCTAATTTGTCAAACCTTACCTCTTTCACAAATTCGCAAAGCTCATCAAATTGTTCTTTGGATTCCCCCGGGAAACCAACAATCAGTGACGTTCTTAAAACGGCACTTGGAATATTAGCTCTAATTTTTTGAATTAACGTTAAAATCGCTTCTTTACTCGTTTTTCTTCCCATCTGCTTTAAAATTTCATTATTGCAATGTTGAATCGGAATGTCAAAATATTTTACCGCAATTGGAGTCTCTTTGACAACCTCCAATAATTCTTCCGTAATTCCCTCCGGATAAGCGTATTGAAATCGTAACCAATGAATTCCTTCGATTTTACGCAATCTTTTTATTAATTCCGCCAAGGAGCGTTTTCCGTAAATATCTAAGCCATAATACGTCGTATCTTGCGCTGTTAAAATAATTTCGGTAACCCCTTGGTCAACCAAAGTGCGTACTTCCTCCTCAATATCTTCCATCGTCCTGCTTATATATTCTCCACGAATCGAAGGAATGACGCAATATGTACAATGATTGTTACAACCGTCGGCAATCTTTACATACGCCGTATGCGGTGCTGTCGCACGGATTCTTTCGCCGTAAGGAATCGAACGAATCTCTTTATCGCAATCATTCGGAATCTTTTTATCAATAAAATCAATAATAGCATCGGTATCGTTTATCATTACAATACGATCTACTTCCGGAAGCGCTTCCTTAATTTCCTTTTCATAACGTTTCGCCAAACAGCCGGTTACAATTATAGCTTTACAATTTTCTTCTTTTAATGTTCCGACTTCAATAATCTTATTAATCGACTCCTGCTTTGCATCGTGAATAAAGGCACAGGTATTTACAATAATCACATCCGCCTCTGTTTCATCATCTGTAATCTGATATCCTTGTTTTGCCAAGAGTCCCAAAATCATTTCGGAGTCTACTAAGTTCTTATTACATCCTAACGAAATTAATGCTATTTTTACCATAATCATTCCTCCAACTATCTACCTATTCCGAGGATAGCATAAATGCTGTCCCTACACCTACTCCCTGCTCTTTTCCGTACGGACAGCATTCATGCTGTCCCTACACCTACTCTCTGCTCTTTTCCGTACGGACAGCATTCATGCTGTCCGTAATTATATATTCACTCTTCGTTCATCACCAATACCATGTCTTCGATGCGGACACCGAATTGATCCGGTAAATACAGTCCGGGCTCGACGGTGACTACCATGCCGGGTTCAAAAACATCGCTGCTTCTACCGGCTACAAAAGGACGTTCATGAACGTCTAAGCCGACACCGTGCCCGAGAGAATGCACAAAATACTGTTCCATGGCATTTTTACGGAATTCGCTGACAGCAACTTCGTTGACATCTTTACAGCTGACGCCGACGTTAATAGCGTCGATTGCCTTTTTCTGTGCTTTCTCTACCAAATCATAAACGCGTTGCTGTTCTTTTGTCGGCTCTCCGACAAAAACCGTTCTGGTAATATCGGAACAATAACCGTTATATACCGCTCCCATATCGATGACAACTGCGTCTCCGTTTTGAATGATTTTTTCGGATGCGGTCCCATGAGGTAAAGAAGAACGTTTTCCTGAAGCAACAATCGTTTCAAACGAAGCTCCGCTTGCGCCCATTTTTTTCATTCGATATTCAATCTCGTTTGCAATCTCAATTTCCTGCACACCGGCGACAATTTCTTTTTTTACTGATTCAAAAGTATCTAACGCTATTTTTAACGCTTTTTGAATGGTTTTTAACTCGGATTTGTCTTTTACCATCCGAATGGTTTCAACCAAGTCTTTGGTTGGTGTCCATGCAATTCCGCTGATATTTTTCATCATATAGTCGGCTTCGCTGTAGGTCATTGTATTTCCTTCAAACGCACATTTTTTTATGTTTTCGTTTTTTAACAAACTTTCTATCGTTTTTATAAAATTCTTATTATAATCTACAACTTCTATTTTACTCTCTTTTTCTGCTTGTTCTGTAAATCTTCCGTCTACAATTAAGTAAGCGGATTTTTCCGTAATAACCGCCATTCCGGTGTCTCCGGTAAATCCGGAAGCATATCGGACATTTTTCATATTCGATAAAACAATCGCCTCGGTTTGTTCTTTTTGCAAGGCTTCTCTGATTTTTTGTATTCTCATGGTTTTCTCCTTATTTAAGTTTGTGGTCCCTATTCAGAATATATATCGGGACGTCGAGGACGCCGTCCCCTACAAGGATGATACAATCATTGTAGGGACAGCATTCATGCTGTCCACAGAATAGGCAGACGGTAGAATCAGGACGTCCCTACATCGACTCATAGATTCGTTTCATCTCTAAAGCATCTTCCGTCATGGTCCCGGCGGATTCGCAGATAATGGTAGCTTGAACCTTATACTTCTTTAATACTTTTGCCAACGGTTCAAATTCAGGACCATAGACATTGTCTGCAAAGGTAAGGTGACATTTTTCTCCGCCTTTCGTGTATTCGATTTTACTGAAATGCACGTGAAACTTTCTTCCGCGTTCTTCTCCTAATTCCTTTATCATATGCGTTACAATTTTTTCAAAATCTTCTTCTGTCTTTAGACTTCCCGTTTCTCTTGCGTTAATATGACCGAAATCAATGGTTGGCATTAACATTTCATCGATTTTGCACATTTCGGCAATCTCTTCTACTGTCCCGATTTGATTGATTTTCCCCATCGTTTCGGGACATATATAAATATCTCCGTATCCTTCGGCTTTTGCAGCTGCAACCGCTTTCTTCATCGTTTCGCATGCCAGTAAGAAGGCTTCTTTTCGATCACGTTTCGAGCAACTTCCCGGGTGTACCACAATTCGTGCAGCACCCATGGCTTTCGCTGCTTTTAAGGTTTGCAAGATATATCCGACAGACTTTTCCCGCTTTTCTTCCTCTTCAGAAGATAAAGAAATAAAGTATGGCGCATGTACGCTAACTTCAATTCCGTATTTTGCCGCTTCTTCTCCAAATTTCTTTGCGGTTTCCGATGTAATTCTGACACCGTTTCCACATTCGTATTCATACGCGTTCAGCCCTATCTCAGAAAGCCATTTTGGCGCTTCTAAAGAGCTTTTATGTCCTGTTTCATAAAAAGATACCGAGTTTCCTCCCGGTCCGAATTTTATCATATGGTTACCTCATTTCTATCGTATATCGCGGGACGGGAGACCCGTCCCCTACGTTTTGGTTACTTCAGACTATATCTCCTACAATAATGGTACAGCCATTGTAGGGACAGCATTCATGCTGTCCTGCTTTCTGCCTTTTCTGTGGACAGCATAAATGCTGTCCCTACAGTGTCTGTGCCGTTTTTATAAATTTAAGCCTGAACAGTAACACGTTTTGATGTTTTTTATTGAGTTTGCAATTATTGCAATAGTCCTAAATACAAATTAATGATATCTTGTCCGAAAAACATTGCTATCATGCCTGCGGCTACGATGTAGGGTCCGAAGGCAATTTCCTGTCCCATCTGTTTCTTTTTGAAAATAAGCGATATTGTAACGCCGACGGATGCTAAAATAAAGGATAGGATTGTGGTTAGAATCGTATAAACCGTTCCGAAGAGAATTCCTACCACACACATTAATTTTGCATCTCCAAGCCCCATTCCTTCTTTCTTCAAAATTAACTTAGAGAGAAGAATAATGACCAGAAAAAATCCCAATCCGATTCCGGCACCGAACAGATAATTTCCTATATCGGATGAATCGATAAAAAGAATAACAACTCCCGCTACAAATCCGATTAAATTCAGAATATTCGGAATAATATAATGCTTCGCATCAATAAAAAGGATGGCAGAGAACAAAGCGGATAATATAAAATCCCGAAAAAATCCTGCGGAAAAAACGCCGCCGTAACCAATATACAACAATATCGGAATTAAGATATTCCATAATAAAATAATCGGTGTCACTTTTTTATCGAAAACCGGCCGAATCGGATTTCCTTCCGTTTCTTCGGTAACCGTTAATGTATAATTATTTAATAAATATCCTATAATGATACCAAAAAGAATGATAATCGGCATTTTTTAACCTCCGTTTTTTTTACTCAAACCGTTACTATCATATCTTAATTTTTACAAAAAATAAAGTGATTTTCTCTTGATTTTTCCAATTTATTATCATAGAATCATTATGAGATATTTTCACATAGGAGGAACAAATATGTATTTATTTGGTAGAGTTACGGTTATTCCTCAAGTTCCGGAGAGGATTAACAGATTAGAAGAATTGGCCTATAATTTATGGTGGTCATGGAATACAGAGTCCTTGAAATTATTCAAGCAAATTGATATTGATCTTTGGGAACAATGTCAAAAAAATCCGGTGAAATTTATTAACAATGTTGAACAATCTAAATTAGAAGAGGCAGCACATAACGAAGCTTTTTTATCGCAATATGATTTGATTCTATCGAAATTCGATTCTTATATGAATGAAAAAAATACTTGGTTTTCAAAAACTTATCCCAACAAAACAAATAATATCGTTTCTTATTTTTCAGCAGAATATGGCTTAGACGAATCTTTCCCTGTTTATTCCGGCGGTCTCGGAATTTTATCGGGAGATCATTGTAAATCCGCAAGCGACTTAGGAATTCCTTTTGTTGCAATCGGACTTTTATATCGTCAAGGTTATTTTAATCAGAGAATTAATCGCGAGGGTTGGCAGGAAACCACTTATACCGAACTAAACATTAACGAACTTCCGATTAAGCCGGTTATTACTTCTTCGGGAGAAGAATTGGTAATTAATATAGACTTCCCGGGAAGAACGGTTTTCGCAAAGGTTTGGCAAGTCAATATCGGACGTATTAAGTTGTATATGTTGGATACCGACGTAGAATCCAATTCTCAATACGATCGTGATATTACCGCTCGCTTATACGGCGGAGATCAAGAAATGCGAATTCAGCAGGAAATTTTCCTTGGTATCGGTGGTTTAAAAACGTTAAAAGCATTAGGAATTGAACCTACCATTTATCATATGAATGAAGGACATTCTTCCTTCGTTTGTATTGAGTTGATTAAAAACTTAATTGTAGAAAAACAAATTCCGTTTGTAGACGCAAAAGAGATTATTTCTTCCTGTACCATCTTTACGACGCATACTCCGGTTCCTGCAGGAATTGATATTTTCCCGATTTCTTTAATTGATAAATATTTCGGAAATTACTGGAATCAGATGGGTATCAGCCGTCATGAATTTATGGAAATGGGGATGTCTTGCAGCAATGATTCCGGTCAAAACTTTAATATGGGTGTTCTTGCTCTTAAAATTGCCGGTAAGAAAAACGGCGTCAGCAAGCTTCATGGCGAAGTTTCCCGTGATATTTTCGGCGATGTTTGGCCGCTTGTCCCGAAGGAAGAAGTGCCGATTACACATGTTACAAACGGTGTGCATACGTTAACTTGGTTGGATTCAAAGTTAAAAGCACTTTATGATGAATACTTAGGAGATAACTGGGAAAACAATATTTCAGATCCGAAAGTATGGAAGAAAATCGATAAAATTCCAAACAAAAAACTTTGGGATATTCATTTGGAAAATAAAAAGAAGTTATTTGAAATTGTTCGTACCAACTTAAAAGCACAAATGGAACGCAACGGCGAAAGTGCTTACGATATTATGCAAGTGGATAATATGTTAGATCCGAATGTACTTACAATCGGGTTTGCAAGAAGATTTGCGACTTATAAACGTGCCAACTTGATTTTCAGAGATATCGAAAGAATTAAACGAATCTTAGGGAATCCGGATATGCCTTTGCAAATTATCTTTGCCGGAAAAGCACATCCTGCAGACAGACCGGGACAGGAAATTATCAAGAATATTTATGATGTCAGCAAGATGGAAGGTTTTAAAGGCAAAGTTATCTTGTTGGAAAACTACAATATGAATGTGGCAAGATATATGCTTCATGGCGTGGATATTTGGATGAATAATCCTCGTCGTCCGCTTGAAGCCAGCGGTACCAGCGGTCAGAAAGCTGCGATTAACGGTGCGATTAACTTTAGTATCTTAGACGGTTGGTGGATTGAAGGATATAAAAACAACAGCGGTTGGTCAATCGGCAAAAACGAATATTATTCCAGCTTAAATCATCAGGACAATGTTGATAGCGACAGCATTTACACCACATTAGAGAAAAGCATTATGCCGCTTTATTATTCGACCGATACCAGCGGAGTTCCGAACGATTGGGTAGAAAAGATGAAAGCTTCTATCAAGGTGGTTGCGCCGGAATTCAGTACCGAGAGAATGTTAAAAGATTACACAAATGATTTATACGTTCCTCAGATGGATCGTTATTTAGATATTACACAAAGCAATTACAGTAAAATTTACGATTTATCGAAATGGAAAGATTATATCAAACAAAATTGGGATAGCATTCATATCAATCCGATTAATTTAACGGCATACGAACACAATCCGATTTGTGTAAATCAGACAATTAATCCGGCTTGCCTTGCTTACTTGGGAAATATCGACCCGAAAGATATTTCGGTAGAAGTTTACTACGGAAAAATTTCCGAAGAAGGGACTTTATATGAATCGGCTTCCTGCCCGATGAACTTAGTTCAGAAAAACGGTGATATGTACGAATATAAAGCTGAAATTCCGATGAAAAACGGCGGAAATTACGGATTTACCTATCGTATTTTACCGAAGAATCCGATGTTAATTAATAAGCAAGATATGGGACTCATTAAATGGGTTTTATAGAACACAAAAGATGAGGAATAAAAAATGAGGCTACTGAAAAAGCAGTCTCATTTTTTATCCCTCATTTTTTGTGCTTAAATTGCTGAGAAAGTTGCTTCGATAAGAATATCCATATTCACATAATTTACAAATATGGAAGGAATCGTTTCCGGATTCTCAAAAGCATAACCGTTTAGTTTTAATTCGGTCACTTGATATCCTTCGTCCGGAGTAATGGATACCTCCATTTCAGAACCCATCAAAGCTTCCTGCATCCCGGAACCGGTCATGGTATTCTCTCCGATTTGCGTTGTCACAGTACCGTTTCCTTCCGCTTGTATCATAACTTTATAATACATTGGCGTAGTTGCAGTATAATCCGCATTTATAATTGTCATCGAAGACGGAACTTGAACGCTAATTTCTCGCATGATGCTTTGGGACTCCGTAAATAATCCGCTATCCTCCAACCATTTATTAAAGTCATATTTCTCGTTGCTTTCTGCTTTAATATTTAATTCGCTTCCTACAACAAAGTTACTATACACAATAACCCCGTTTACTTGTATTCCTACCACTACCGTTGGAACGAAAACAGCTTCCGCTCTTACGTTATAGGCAGGCATAGTAAAGTAAATTGTTGGCTCGGAATTACTCTTCGGGAATAGTTCTGTTGTCACATCGGTTCCATCGTCCTTTAGCAACTTCCAGCCTTGGAATGTGTAATTCGTATTTATTTTTGTAACCGAAAGTTCCACAAGTGTATCTAACGTATAAATTCCTGCGCCCGTTGCTTCGCCGGCATCGCTGTCATACGTCACAGTCACTTCATAGCCCTCTATATCATAGTTTGCATAAATTGTTAAATTTCTTTGTACATTTGTATAATCTTCACTCCATGTGCCGTTAAATTGATATCCTTCCTTTACCGGTACTTGCGACGCATCCGGCGGAATTGCACTTTCCCCGGCATTTACTCTTTGGGTCTCTCCGATCTTGATATCATCATATCCATAGAAAGAAACTTCATACCCTTCGTAGAATATTGCCGTATACGTTTTATCTTCTTCCACATTCGTATCTTGTCTAACCGGCTGAGTATAACCATCGTCCCAACCATAGAAATAATACCCGTCATTTGCAACCGCTTCTACTACCGAGCCATCATAACCTTTTTTCAAAACTTGTTCGGTTTCTCCTAAAATAACACCGCCTTCGGTAGAAATATACTTTAACGTATACTCCAATAAAGCAAAATTAGCAGTTAGCGTTATATTACTCTCCGGCATCGTAAAGCTGATTGCAGAAGAGGTCTTATCAGCTTCCGAAAGAATTCCGTCCATAGAAATATCCCAACCTGCAAATTCATATCCCGGTTTTGGTTCGGCAACATAGGAAAGAATGGTATCATAAGAAATGTACTCCTCTATACTGCTTCTGCCGTTATACGGTACCTTTATCGTGTTTTCCGCATCTCGAATCACACCTGCATTTGCATTGTTAATCGCCAGAGTTATCGGATACTTCCGTTTTACAATATCAATTGTATATTCAAATTCTGCTCCGCCATACTCAATGATAACATCTGTACTTTCATCGAGGTCCAAGATTTCCCCGATTCCGATATTCGTCGTAAGTCCCGACGTTGTCACTGTAACATATTCTGTCGTTCCATCTGCATATACAGCAACCAACCGCATCGGTCCTAAAGTAAACCGATCGTTCTTCTCAAATTCTTTTGTTGGCGGTATTGCTTCCTCTAAACGAAGAACACCCACAAAATTTGCCGTAACATTCACATTAGATTCCGGTTGATTAAACTTTAACTCATTCTGTTCACCATCTGTTATATTCATATCTCCGGACGTCCAATTCTTAAATTTATATCCATTCATTCCAAAAGCCCTTACCGTCACGGCATCTCCGGATGCGTAACTGCCGGCACCATCTACCGTACCGAAAGGCTTTCCTTTATCCGGTGTCACACTTTTCTGTATTTCTACTTTATATTTGCGTTTATCGCTTACTGTAATATTAAAGGTTTTATACCCGTCTCCCTGTAAAACTTCTTTTCCGTCATAAATCATCGGAATTTGTTCTTTATATCCGGAAGTTTCGGTTAGCGTATCGTAATCTACAATATTGGATGCTGTTAAATCAACCGTACCGCTACTCAATCCGCCATTATAGTTTAGCTGTAAAACACCGCCGGTAACATCAATCGGTTCCCCTAAATCATATTCTGTTTTTACCGGTGTTGAAATTAGTCCAACCGACTCCAAGCCACTGTATTCGCCTTTTCTATTTACGACAGATAAACGTATTTTATCATACGGATAGCCCTCTAATTTTAAAGCATTTCCATTTTCTCTATTGATCAGTCTCATTTCTTCGACAATAATCTTCGATGTCATATTCTTAATATTAATAAAGATAGGATACTCTTTATCATCATCTGCGTAACCGCCCACTCTAATCTTTAAGAAATACTTTTCGTCGGCATTAAAAGTATTGTTAAAACCATTCTCCAAATCAATAATTCCGGTCTCGCTCCCCGACATCTCCAAAAGTTCCGGATTTAAGGTCGTCTGGTAAAGTTCGACACTGCTTCCTAATTCGGAGTTACCGGTTTGAACAAATTTTAAGTCGATAAAGTCAAATATTTTTTCTTTCAGCGATTCACCTTCTGCCAAGTCAAACTTCCATGGCTTCTTTACGGAAAAATCGACCGTAATAATTAAATAATCTCCGGCAATTACGGAAGCTTCTGTCTCAAATAAAGCAAGTTCTCCTGCCATATAAGCATTATCCACCGCTATCGTCGGTCTAAAACCGAATTCATCTTCCATCCCGGTCGCATTTTTATAGCCATATACCCCGATATCCCCGCTACCTCTTACAAAAAACGGTTTATTTTCATTTGGAAGAAGATTATTTCCTGTAACATCTGCTAATTCTGTTAAGGAAAGACCGTAATATTGTTTCGAATTTGAGAATCGATCTACATACTCTTTATAATAGGAAATATTTAAACTTGGTGCATTGTTTTGTGAAACGGCATTCGGAATAAATCCCGCAACATATTCCCCTATCGGTCCATTTAAATCAAATACTCCGTATATATTCTTTGTACTGCTTTGAAGAACCGATTTGTCATTTCCTGTTTTTTCGGTAGTATTCTCACGTGATGTAAAACCTTTTGCCATTGACAAATACGCAACCGCACCCCATTCGCTGTTTTTGGTTAAATGAGTAAATACACCCGTTTGATTAATCCTTTTTTCCTTTAAGGCGATTGATTTTTCAAAGGCTTCATTGATATCCGTTACTAACGGAGTTTTATCCGGCTTGGATTGTATCGTTCCGGAACTTTCACTCGCCATATACTTTGCCATCCAGAAACCGTTTAATTCATTTAAATTTCCGGTTCTTCCCGCAAAAGAAGAATTGGCATTCGGATTTCCACCCAAATATTCTCCCATGTAAAAGGCAGGATGACGCATATATCCGCCGGATGTATCATCTGTTTTTCCCTGGCTCCACTTAATATCAATCGTATTATTATCATAATCAACCTTATAGGTATAACGAGGAATCCAAACAAACAGACTTCCATCCTCTAACATCATATTTGCCCATTTACCGTTCTCATAATTATACCATTCTACATCATCTTCAGTTGTTTCTTTCCAAACATTATTCACAAATTTTACCGGTTTCATTATTCCCTCTGCCAATACCGGTGCATTCGCCGTAAAAGAGCGAAGCGTATCGGAATGGCTGAATTCCGCCTTTAGCCAAACCTCATTATCACTGTTATTAAAGATATAGTCCGTATGATCGGTTCCGATACTAACCCCATTTACCAAAATTCTCTCTAAAATGCCATCTTCGTTTGGTGTTATTTTAAATACATTGTTGGAATAAATAATTCTTCCATATTTATTTCCCTTACTTTCCAGCACTTCAATATAATTCTTTTTCGTAGCGGAATTTTGATTGCTTACCGATTGATTCGGATGCACAAATAATTTTTCAATAGCTACGTTTCCTAAGTTGATGTTACCAATATTTTCGTTACCGTATGCTAAAAGCTCCTTTAACGCGGTATTTTTACTTACGTCTAATGTTTTTATATCGTTATCGTAACAGTATAATTTCTCTAAAGCAGTTGCGCCGCTCACCTCTAAAGAAGTAATCCCTTTATTGGCTAAATTTAACGTCACAATACCTTTCTTAAATATTTGTACCGTATAAGTATCGGACACACTATATGTATGAGTGACTTTATTCTGACCGGCGATACACTGTGTTATCGTTCCGTCACCCCAACTTACCACATTATCCGAATTAAATAACGCATCAAAGAACACTTCTTCTCCGCCCAATGCCTCCCATTCAAAGGTTGCCGCAATATCCGATAAATAAACCACTTTATTTTCCGCGGTTACCGCAGAATTTCCGGCATTATCGTAAGCATACACTTCTACCTTGTAAATTCCTTCTCCACGGCTTCTTAAATCTACATTTACCGTACCGGAAGTAGCATTTTGCACAATTAATCCTTCTTCCGGATTACTCCCGTCTTCCTCCGCTATTACATATTTTATTTCTTTTATTCCGGATGTTCCATCTCCGGCTTTCGCATCGATTGTAAACACTCCGTTCGTTGTATAGGCATCTGTATCTGCAGAACCATAAGGTGCTGTAACATCATATACTACCTGAATGCTAATTCCGCTGCTGCTCAAATAACTGATATTATTGGCTCTGTCAATAACACGCGGTTCAAGGGTATAAGCTCCCTCACTTTTGAATTCATAGGTTAAAGAATAGGTATCTCCCGATACACCGGTAGAATCCGCTAATTCTACATCGTTTCCGTTTGGATCATAAACACGCCACTTTACGCTTTCTATACCGGCTCCGCCTTTATCCTCCGCGTCCACACTTACCGTATAATTGGCTTCCGGCGTATAAAAAATCTGACTTTCTGTCGGCGCTTCAATCGTCGGAATCGTATTATCTATGATAACATCCTGTACCTTATACTCTCCTGTTGCAGACACATCCCAATTTCCCATGGTATCAATACTACGAACCAGGCAGGTATAGGTTGTTTCTGAATTATCGATATACACAGGATACTCATAATAATTATCATCCGCATTCCATGTCATCTTTACCTGCTGATAGTCCAAGTAATTCCAATTGCTTCCTCCGTCGGTAGAAACCCATAAATACGCTTGCGCCCTTCCATCAACATCATCGGTTCCCGGATTTGCCGTTACTAAAAAATAGCTTTTGTTAGAACCCGTTTCAATTTCAAGATCGGAAAACTTATAATAACGAGATGCGCCTCCAATCAAAGTAGGAGACGTGGGCGGAGTAGTATCTGTTTTCCATAAAATCGTATGTTCCGAAAAGACTTCTCTCGTAGAAGCATAACTCGTCTTTGAAAAATAAATCTTTGCATAAAAAGATTGTTCTCCGTTCGCCATATGTGGCGTTAAATCAATACTTACCGTTTTTTCAAAAATTCCGATATCCGTATCATTCTTTATTTCATACCAAGCAATATCATCTTGTCCGCCTTCTTCCGACCAAACAGCTGCCCTAACAGAATGCGCATTTTGTCCGGCTACTGTAACACTGATGGTTCCGGTTGTATATTTCGTAACTTCTGCCTTCGTAATCACAGGAACATCTTGACATGCGTTCGGCCAATGGGCACCACAATTTAAGCAAACCCAATTGGTGCAATTATCGTGTCCGTATTGTTGATCCGGATTGTCGCAACACGTAAATGCCGTCCCCAAAGAAAAGGTTCGCAAACCAAATAGAATTATGAAAAATAATAATACGATCGAAATATTCTTTTTCATCTTACCCTCCAACTATGTTAAATCATTTAATTTATTAACCGTCACTTCTATTCGGTTCTTTCCTAAAATCGTTAAACCCGGCTCTCCTTGATTTGGAGTTATCGTACTGATTTCCACGATATAACGTGTACTTTCTTGTTCCGGATCACTTGTAAAGATACCCGGACCGCCGATTCCGACTTTGATATAGTATAATCCTCTTCCAATCGGCGTCTCGGTGATTCTGTTTTCTGTATAATCTTTTACTTCCAATTTGCTGATTCTTGCACTCTTTTCTGTTGCTACAATATTTCCTTCTGCCGTAATTTGATAGATTTTTACTGCAATTTGCTGTTGTGCATCCGTTATATTCCATTCTTTATCTGCATTAATCAAGAGATCGGTAAAGACAGTTCCGTTTTCCAATACGTTACTGGTTGTCGCTACCGTTGCTTGACCCGAAACAATCCAATCTACCATAACCGGTATTTTTACACTTTGTTTTCCTTCCTCACTATCACGGTTTCCGTTTCCTACCGTATCATATAACTCAATTTCACAACTTCCGTTTTCTGTAAATGTATGCGTGATTGTCGGAACTCGTGAAGCAGTTTCCGCCAGTTGCCAATCCGGAATCGGCTCTCCGTCAATTAAAATTCTTCCGTAAATTTGCTTACTTCTGTTTCCATATTCCGCCCTTTGGTAATCTCCGTAAGTTTCTTCTTCGTAATCCGGTAAAAATGTAATCGTTACCGGTTCTGAAGTCGGCTTATTCGGTTCATATTTAATTCTTCCGCTGACACTTTTATTGATATGATCTACAATTGGTCTAATTTGATCTCTACTCGTATCAATTCCGTCAAAAACGAATTCATAACGTTCTTCTTCCAGTTCATTTAAATTGTTTTTCGTATAAATATGACTTTTTGTTATATCCGTCTTATTTCCTACATCGTACATCGTAACCGTTACCGTAACGTCTTTATTGGTTAATTCGGTAGGTTCCGGGTCATATTCTATTTGATACAATTTAAAGTTATCATTACCATCTTTACATAAATCACATTTTCCATCTCGAGGATTGCTATCCACATGTTCTTTTATTGCATAATACGGACATGGATGATCCGTATCTCCGCTATCGCAAGTAACAATATGATTGTGAATATCTCCTTCAATCGGTGTATAAACCTTATTGTGTTGCAATGTCTGTGTTAAATCGCATCCCGATCCGTATATACAGCTTCGTCTATGCTGATCGTCGCTGATACTTGTCCATTCTCCCCACGTCGGATTATGCGTCTCAGATAGGTTACACCCACTATGTTGACAGTCACGTCTATGCTGGGCACTTCCGTTACTTTCTCCGGCAGCATTCATTTTATAATATGGCGCCGTAAATTCCGGGGAATGTACATCTCGCGTCGCTGTACAACTTTTTTGCGAATTAATATTAACGGATTTACCGGCTAACGTTGTAATATATTTATTAGTACATTTTTGTTCATGATTTCCTGTAGAACTATTGATACTATAGTTTGTCGCCCAGTTTGCTGTATGACTTCCGACAAGAGTACATTTGTTACATTCGATGGTATGATTACTTGACCAAGATTTCCATGCAGCATTATGCAAACCATTCGTTCTGCCACACCCTCTTGTGCATAACTGCGCATGTTGTGTTCCGTTATACAATTGCCATGAACCCCATGTGCAACCGCCGCCGCAGCTATGACTTGCTCCCGATCCGCAACTGCACCATGAATGATTACAGTGGGTTGCACTGCAATGTTGACTGTTGTTATGGTAGTGCACAGGCTTTTTATTATATACCGGCTTTGGCTTTGGTTTTGAAGGGTACATAAGTTCTCCAGCATCTCGAATATCCTCTGATTTACATTCTGAAATGAAAAAAACTCGAAATCCAACAATCGTTATCATTACTATTAAAATCCCTAAACAAAACTTATAGTTTCTCATAGCCACCCTCTCCTAATAAACTCCATCGGTCTTTTTATCGGTTATTTCTTATTTAAAAATAAAACAGAGTGTAAATCGAATCGCCGATGAACACTCTGACTTCCCTTTTTACGGCGGTCCGACCAACATAGTATCCGGCGTTTGAATATTGTACCCACCGACATACCTTAGTCTCGTGACTTTGCGTCTCTTACTTTCGTAAAATTTGCCTTTTTCCTTATTTTTATTAATTAAAAATTTTGTTACAGGTCAGACTGTATCGTCCTACAACGATGGTGCGACCATTGTAGGGACAGCATTTATGCTGTCTTGCTTTCTGCCTTTTCTGTGGACAGCATAAATGCTGTCCCTACAGGGTTTGTGCTTTCTCTACAAATTTGAGTCTGAATTGTAACAAAATTTTTCTTACGTCAAAAACGTATTATTTCTATAAAATCATTATACCATATTATGTCAATGAAATCAATCTTTTTGTGTCATCATGCTTCCGTAATGCTGTCCTTTTTATTTTTCCTTGTAAATTTTGTAACACATCTTTTCAAACTATCATACTATATACTATCGAACGACACAGGGGGTGAGACTTAATGAATAACTGCGGATGTGGAAACAACGGCTGTCTTTGGATTATACTTATCCTTATCATCATTTGCTGTTGCTGTGGTAACGGATTCGGCGGATGCAATGATAATGGTTGCGGATGCTAAGTGAGCCAAAAAAGGAAAACAGTCTGTTGAAGTTCTGACAGACTGTTTTCCTTTTTACCCTTTTATCATTTTTAAAATTTTAATCCGAGGAATCAATAAAATATGCCCACATTTTTTACATTGAATCCGATAATCTACGCCGACTCTTAAAATCTCCCACTCAAAAGAACCGCAAGGATGCTGTTTTTTTAATTTTATAAGCTGACCAACTTCGTGTTCCATCGCTTACCTCCTATATTCCTTCCGGATAATAGGACGGCGCCGAATGGTAGGTACAATAACCGGTCGGCTCGCTTCCCTTCACAAACCATTCATTCTTCCCGTAACCGCTGCAATAAGAAGTCGTTCTCTTACCGGAAACACTGCAAATACCGATTTGCTGCACATCCTCCGGAATCGAAAAATCAATACTCGGTAAATCTTTATGAAGAATATCCATAACCTTCTTCCAAATCTGTTTACCAACTTCTCCACCAACATCCATTACTTTCGGTTCATCATATCCAAACCACACTGCCGCTACATAATACGGGGTATACCCTACAAACCATTTATCCTTGGTACCGGTTGTCGAGCCGGTCTTTCCGGCAGCTACACTGTTTTCTAATCGCGCCGAACGTGCTGTCCCTTTTGTTATAACACCCTTCATGATATCCGTTAACACATATGCCGTTCCGGAACTAAATACTCTTTTTTCCTTCCTCTTATTCTGTAAAATAATCGTTCCGTTCGCATCTTCAACTTTTGTGTAAGTAATCGGCTGATTATAAATACCACCGTTTGCAATCATTCCATAGGCTCCGGTCCATTCACGAACGGTAACGCCCTTATTTAAGCCACCCAAAGAAAGCGGCGCATAATTTAAATCTTCTTTCTGAAGAGTCGTAATTCCTTCCTCCTCTAATGCTTGATAAGCTCTATTTAATCCTATCATCTGCAACACGCGAGCAGCAGGAACATTCATCGACTGCTCAATCGCATATCGAACCGTAACATTTCCATAATAACTACCATACCAATTGGTCGGAGACCACGGTTTACTTCCCGGGATCTCAATCGTAAGCGGGGTATCCGATATAATCGTCGCCGCCGTAATTATTTTATCCTCTATCGCCGGTCCGTAAATTGCTAACGGCTTTATCGTCGAACCCGGCTGACGATAGGCTTGCGTCGTTCTGTTAAACTCACGTTTAGATGTTTTTTCGCCTCGACCGCCTACAATTCCTAAAATATGACCGGTCTTATAATCTTCTACCACCATTGCCGCTTGCGGTTGTTCTTCTTTATTCGCAAACGCCTTAAACATCGTCGCATCCTCTGTAACAAACACCTGATCCATTGCAGCCTGCACCTTAGAATCCATGGTGGTATAAATTTTCAAACCGCCACCATAAATTAAATTCGACGCACTTACTTTCGTCATTCCTTTTTTCTCTTGCAAATCCTTGATTACGTCTTCAATCACCGCATCAATAAACCATGAATGAGAGGAACCGGTAGAGTTTAACCCTCGCTTAATCACAATTTCTTCTTCCAAAGCGGCTTGGTATTCCGCTTCCGTAATCTTTCCAAGCTCCTTCATCTTCCCTAAAATAACTTTCTGTCTTGCCTTCGCATTCTCTAAATTCGTAAACGGATCGTATTTTACCGGTCGATTCGGTACCCCGGCAAGTAACGCTGACTCTGCTAAAGTCAAATCCGACGTTTCCTTCGAAAAATACAGATTTGCTGCTTCCTTGACACCATAAGTCGAATTACCGAAATAAACCGTATTTAGATATAATTCCAAAATCTGATCCTTTGAAAGTTCTCGTTCAATCATCGTAGCACGCCACCACTCACGCACTTTTCGAAGAACGCCTTCCAATCCTTCATCAGCCTTATCCTGCGTCATGTTCTTTACAAGCTGTTGGGTAATGGTACTGCCACCGTAGGTTCCCTTTCCAAAGGTTCGAATAAAGCCCCAAATCGCACCTGCCGTTCTCTGAAGATCGACACCGTTATGCTCATAAAACCGTTCGTCTTCAATCGAGATAAACGCATCCTGCAAATATTTCGGAATCTTATCCAAATACTCAATTGTTCTGTTTTCGCCCCCATGCGCCGTATCTGTTTCTTTTCCGTCTCTGTCATAGAAAACGGTAGAAATATTTTTAATCTGATAATCTTCAATATTAATTGTCGGGGAATCAGTCAAAATTCCCACAATAATCGCCACTGCCACTCCCAATCCGGCAAACAATCCGATTAATAAGAATGACCAAACAATCGCACATCCCATCGGCTTTTGTCTCTTCGTCGCCGCTTTATTTCGCTTTTTCATATCTTTATTCATTCTCTTTTCACTCTTTTCAAAATCCCATTTTGCCATATTCATTCCTCCAAAACAGGTGTTTTTACCAGCCATCTCGATTTACATTCTGCCTATCACCGGACAGCATAAATGCTGTCCCTACATTGATCGTACCGCTTCCCTCTGTACGGACAGCATTCATGCTGTCCCTATGTTGATCGTATCTCTTTCCTTTGTACGGACAGCATTCATGCTGTCCATTTTACACAAACCCTTATAAATCCTTCTCAATGCTCAAATTCGCTGTTGCATTTAGCGATAAATCCGCTGTTTTTCCATCCAAATAATCGTAATATGCCGCGCAGCCAATCATCGCTGCATTATCGGTACACAAAACCGGCGCCGGATAGTAAAATTGATATCCGTTTTTTTCACAAAAATTCTTCAATTTTTCTCTTAACATCCGGTTTGCCGCTACTCCTCCCGCTAATGCAATCTTATTCATACCGGCTTGTTTCATTCCTCTTTTTATATTGGTGATTACAACATCCGTTACTGCTTCCTCAAAGCTTCTGCAAACATCGTTAATATTAAATTCCGGAGTTTTATGGACATAATTAATGACCGCTGTTTTAATTCCGCTAAAGCTGAAATTTAAATTTTCAAATACCGGTCGAGGAAAATGGCAAACATCTTGTCCCTCCTGCGCTGCTTGATCTACCAACGGACCTCCGGGATAACCTAAGCCAACCGTTCTTGCCACCTTGTCAAAAGCCTCTCCAATCGCATCATCCATTGTCTTTCCCAAAATTTCAAACTCAGAATAGCTTTTTACTTTAATTAAATGCGTATGTCCGCCGGATACCACCATGCAAAGAAACGGCGGTTCCAAGCTCTTATCCTCAATAAAATTTGCAAAAATATGCCCTTTAATATGATGCACCGGTACCAACGGCTTCTTTAGTGCATAAGCAAGTCCCTTCGCAGCTGACACACCTACCAGTAAAGCACCGATTAATCCCGGACCGGCAGTTACACCGATGATATCGATATCGTCAAAAGTCCGGTTTGCCTGTTTTAATGCCTCTTCCACTACTAAATTAATGCTTTCGGTATGTTGTCTCGATGCAATTTCCGGGACAACGCCACCGTATTTTTTATGAATATCAATCTGCGAAACAATCACATTCGATTCTACAATTCTTCCATCTCTCACAACCGCCGCAGCTGTCTCATCGCAACTACTCTCAATCGCAAGACAAACAATCTCTTTCATTCTATATCACCATAAGCTATTTTAGCATAATTTTTCACACTTGACCAGATATTTTCCAAGGAAAATATTGTTATTGTTACAGGTCAGACTTAAATTTATAAAAATGCCACAATCTAGTGTAGGGACAGCATTTATGCTGTCCACAGGAAAGGCAGAAAGCAGGACAGCATGAATGCTGTCCCTACGATGATTGTACCATCATTGTAGAGAAATATGGTCTGACCTGTAACGTTCTCGTCACTTTCCTCGTTTCGTTTCAACAATCTGAAAGATTCGCCCGCCATCCAACTCGCCAATTGGCAAAAGATTAAACATTCCCAATAAAAGATTCATCATCGCAAACTCTTTTGTCCCTAAAAAAAACAGGCCCGCCGTTAAAAAATTAACGACAGGACCTGCAAACAATATTTTTATCATCTTTTCAGGAACAATCTTACTCTGATTTTTCAATCGACAGGAAAAGCCAAACGGAATAATTCGAAAAATCGCAATTTTTTCCTGCAACAAATATATCATTACGATATGTCCCATTTCATGTAAAGACAGCGCCATCAAACATAGACCAAACGGAACCGCTTTATCCGCCAAAAGCGCCCAGATCGCTACTGCAAAAAACAAGGGACTTACCGTAACATAGATATGCTTTACTCGAAAAATCATTTTCATTGTCCCCTTCCGAAATTTAAACCAATTTCATCGGATCCACTAATCTTCCTGCTTTTGTGACTTCAAAGTGTAAATGAGGTCCGCTGGACTTTCCGGTGTTTCCGGATAAAGCAATAATATCCCCTTGCTTTACCGTATCCCCCTCTTTTACCTTTAACTGTGAACAATGCGCATAAGTTGTCACAATATCCGCATTTTTCACTCTTACAAAATTTCCGAAAGACTTATTTCCATATTGAACTTCCACCACCGTTCCGGAAATGGCAGACTTCACCTGCGTTCCGATCGCCGCTAAAAAGTCCACTCCGGTATGTACGCTACTCGTTTTCGTAATAGGATCCACTCTTTCCCCATATTCCGAAGTTACTTCCCCATTTACCGGACGCAATACGGAAGTCGATTTTAAAATCATATAAACATCTTTCTCTTCCTGCGTCATATTCTCGGTAGGATCTGCTTCTTCCTTCGGTTCTTCAACTTTAGATTCCTCTGCTGCCTGCAAATTCACTTCCGGCTCTGTCGATATTTCTTCCGTCAAAACCGGCTCTGCACTCTTCATAATTCCAACAAACTCTAAGCCTTTATTCACCTGTGTTTTAATATCTTCTACCGTATAATCCGTTTGCGCAATTTTCACCGCATTCTCCCAAAGCGAAGAATTTACAACCATCTCAATATTCTTACAACACATCACTGTTGCCAAAACAGCAGCACTAACAATCGTTTGGAAAACAAATTTTTCCCAATATTTTAAAATTCTTTCCTTTTGTTCTTTATTAGCAACACGTGTCCGATACGGACTTTGCACGCGATACCGCGAAACTGTTTGTTCCATATTTTTTCTCCGTTTTTTTCTTAACTGTCTCTCCATTTCTTTCTATGTATGTTTTATTCACTTTATTCAAAAAATATGACTAAATACCGCTCGATTTTATTATAAAAATAAAAAAAATGCAAGCTTAAATTTTAAGTAAACATTATCAACATTACAGTTCGGACTTAAATTTCTTTACAAATATATCGGGACGTCGAGGACGCCGTCCCCTACAAGAATGGCACAATCATTGTAGGGACACAATTTATTGTGTCCTGCTTTTTGCCTTTTCTTTGGACAGCATAAATGCTGTCCCTACAGTGTTTGTGCCTTCTCTATAAATTTGAGTTTGACCTGTAACTGTTCAACCGCATTTTAGGAGGATTTTATGAGAAAAATTTTAACTTTATTGTTTTTAACACTATGCCTAACGGCATGTCAAAACAATCAAAACCAACCGCAAAACATTAACTACACGATAAATGATACCGACTTTTCAAAAGCAACCGTTATCGGCACTTTTTCCACAAAAATTACCGACAAAACTCCGGAACGCTTCAACAATATCGAATTAGGAGTATCCAGCCTAAACGGCGCCATTATTAAGCCGGGCGAAACGTTTTCCTTTAACGACCGAATCGGGCGCCGTACCAGTGAAAAAGGTTATGAGAAAGCCATTATTTTCGACGGACATGGCAATAAAGAAAAAGGACTCGGCGGCGGAATCTGCCAAATCAGCTCTACTTTGTATAACGCAGCACTCGCCGCAAACTTAGAAATTATCGAACGACACGAACATAGTCGAGACGTCCCTTATATTGAAGAAGGAAAAGATGCAACCGTATCTTACGGTGCAGAAGATTTAAAAATAAAAAACTCCTTAGACCGTTCGGTCCGTATTTCCGCAAAAGTTGAAAACAATGAGCTTAAGATTCAAATTGAAAAGCAGTAAACCAAAGGACAGCATAAATGCTGTCCCTACAATTTTATAATTATCTCAAAATGTTAAATCGTTCACAATTTTATAATTATCTTAAAATGTTAAATTGTTTACAATTTCTCTGTACGGACAGCATTCATGCTGTCCTCCTTTTTACTTATCTTTCTTAAACACAACCGTCGCCAATGGCGGTACCGTCATCACAATTGAATTCAAACGACCGTGCCATGCGGTATCATCAGCCCACAGTCCTTCTCCGTTTCCGGCATTACTTCCGCCGTATTTCTCGGAATCGCTGTTAAAGATTTCTCTAAAGAAACCTCTGCTTGGAACACCAACACGGTATCCTTCGTATTTCACCGGCGTAAAGTTACAAACAAAAATCAATTCATTGCCTTCCTCATCTCTTCTCAAGAAAGAAACCACACTTCTCTCGGCATCATGACAATCAATCCACTCAAAGCCACGCTCACTGCAATCCAATTCCCAAAGTGCTTTATTTTCTTTATATAATGTATTCAAATCTTTTACATAGGTCTGCATCTTTTTGTGCATATCATATTCCAATAAATGCCAATCCAAGCCTTGATGATAATTCCATTCGATAAATTGACCGAATTCATCTCCCATAAACATCAATTTTTTCCCCGGATGTCCGTACATAAAGCCGTAAGCAGTACGTAAGTTTGCGAACTTCTGCCAATAATCTCCCGGCATTTTACTAAGCATTGAACACTTTCCATGCACAACTTCATCATGCGACAATACCAAAATAAAGTTTTCGGAATACGCATACCACATTGAGAACGTAATATTGGTATGATGATACTTCCGGTAAATCGGATCCATACTCATATACCTTAAGAAATCATTCATCCAGCCCATATTCCACTTAAATCCGAATCCCAAACCACCGATATACGTCGGTTTCGTTACAAGTGCCCAAGAAGTCGATTCTTCCGCAACCATCAAAGCCCCCGGAAATTTTCCATATACTTCTTTATTTAACTCTTTCAAAAACTCTACTGCTTCGATATTCTCTCTGCCGCCCCACTTATTCGGAATCCATTCTCCGTCTTTTTTACCGTAATCCAAATACAGCATCGACGCAACCGCATCCACTCTCAATCCGTCGATGTGATACTTTTCAAACCAGAACAAAGCATTTGCAATTAAGAAGTTCTTTACTTCATTTCTTCCGAAATTGAAAATCAACGTTCCCCAATCCGGATGTTCTCCCTGTCTCGGATCGGCATGTTCATACAACGCCGTACCGTCAAACTTAGCCAGCCCATGTGCATCCTTCGGAAAATGTGCCGGAACCCAGTCCACGATAAGACCGATTCCTGCCTCATGACATTTATCCACAAAGTACATAAAATCTTCCGGCGTCCCGTAACGGCTTGTCGCCGCATAATAACCGCCAACCTGATACCCCCAAGAACCGTCAAACGGATGCTCCGCTACCGGCATTACTTCAATATGAGTGTAATTCATTTCCTTCACATACGGGATGATTCTTTCCGCCAACTCCCGATAATTGAAGTAAGATTCCTCATCATTATGTACCGGCTTCATCCAGGAACCGAAATGCAATTCATAAATCGACATCGGCTTTTTCGTATTGTCTCCCATCGCACGATTTTTCAACCACTCCTCATCATGCCATTGGTATTTGTCAAGATTAAACACAATCGAAGCCGTTTTCGGCTTTAATTCCGCATAATAGCCATACGGATCTGCTTTTAAGAAAACATCGTTATTTTGTGCTTTAATTTCATATTTATAATATTCCCATTCTCCCAATTCCGGAATAAAGATTTCCCAAACACCGGAAGAACCTCTCATTCTCATCTGATAACGTCTGCCATCCCAACCGTTAAAGTTTCCGACAACGCTAACACGTTTTGCAGAAGGCGCCCAAACCGCAAAAAGAACACCGGTAACGCCATTTACCGTCATAATATGAGCCCCTAATTTATCAAAAATCCTTTCATTCTTTCCTTCGTTAAATAAATATAAATCATAATCCGTAATAACCGGCCAAAAAGAATACGGATCGTAAAAGGTGTAGGAAACACCGTAATTATCCAAGGTCATCAGTTTATAAGAAAACATGTCTTTTTTATCCGGCATAATGAGTTCAAAGAAACCGGCTTCATCGATTAATTCCATTTCTCTCTTTTCATTTGCCTCTAAATCAATTAGATAGCACTGCTTCGCAAAAGGTAAGTAAGCACGAACCGTCACACATTTCTTTTTTCCGGAAGTTTCCACGTGCATTCCCAAAACCGAAAACGGATCTTTATGTTCTCCTTTCATCACCTTATAAATTTCTTCTATTTTTCCATTCGTTCTCATTCGTAAATTCCTCCAATTTTTCTTTTGTCTGCGTTGTTTTTCCAATGTTTAAATTGTACTAAAATTTTAAGTAATTTGTCAACGGTTCTGTCAATTGAAAAACAGTAAAACTTATCGGGCAGACTTAAAATTATAAAAATATTACGAACACTGTAGGGACAGCATTTATGCTGTCCACAGAATAGGCAGAAAGCAGGACAGCATGAATGCTGTCCGTACAAATGACTTTCCACTGATACCGTAGGGACACAATTTATTGTGTCCACGAAATAGCCTGATATTAGAATCAGGACACAATAAATTGTGTCCGTACAAACCGCATTTTGACGATATTTTTTGAAAGATACAAAATTATTGAGTCTGACCTGTAACGTAAAAAAAAAGAGCCGTCTTCGACTCTGTTTTTTCTTACTTGGTAGCTTCTGTATATTTCTTACCAAGCGATGCTTTTTTATTGTTTGCTGTATTTTTCTTCATAACACCCTTTGAAACTGCCTGATCAACACTACTTACGGCAGCGGAGTATGCAGCTTTCATTGTATCTTTATCGTTAGAATTCAATGATTCATCAAATTTCTTTAAAGAAGTCTTTACAGAAGTTTTCACAGCAGCATTTCTTGCAGCATTTACTTTTGCTACCTCTACTCTTTTTTTCGCTGATTTAATGTTTGGCAAATTGTTCACCCCCTATTAAAACGAACAGTGCGTTTATTACACTTTCTAACAGCCTATATTCTACCACATAATGAAAATAAATGCAAGAAAAATAGTTGACATTTATAAATTATTATTATAGATTAAAAATATAAGTTTCTGCCAATACTAAAAGGAACTACGTTTATTAGGGAGGAAAGAAGTATGTTACTGAATACAAAAAACTTTGGAGAGGTAGAAATCAAGGATGATGACATTATATTTTTTGAGTATGGAGTACCCGGTTTTGAAAATATGACGAAGTTTGTTATTTTAGGCAAAACCGATGCGGAAGATGATCCGTTTTTCTGGCTTCAATCCGTTCAAAATCCAAATTTAGCATTTGTAATTATGGACCCTCGCGATTTAGTTCCGGACTATGAAGCTGAAATTGATACATTTACAGCAAATATGCTAAAGATAACAGATCCAAACGATGCTCTTATCTACTGTATCGTAACAGTACCTCAGGATATTCAAAAAATATCAATCAATTTAAAAGCACCGGTGATTATTAACGCAAAGGAAAACAGAGGCTGTCAGGTAGTACAAGAGAGTGATAAATATAAATTCAAACATATTATCACAGAGGAATTTGTAAAAGCATAGGAGGATGGGAAAATGCTTGTTTTAACCAGAAAGAGAAACCAATCTATTGTTGTGAATGATAATATAGAGATAACGGTTATTGACATTCAGGGAGATCAAGTAAGGGTTGGTATTAACGCTCCAAAGGATGTTAAAGTATTCCGTAAGGAAGTGTATATCGAAATGATGGAGGAAAACCAAAGAGCGGCAGAAGTTCAAATGCAGGCTTTGGATATGTTAAAAAATGCAATCAAAAAACAAAAATAGCTTAGGCTATTTTTTTTTGCCCTTTATACCAAAGACTGAACCATTTTATGGTTTTATAGGCTATAATTACATTTGCGGGAACGGGGCCCCCTATGGTACAATATTACCAAGAAGGTAAGAGTTTCGAAGATTCTTTACCATCTTTTTCTTCTTCAAAATTATTACAAAAACGGGGATGGTCAAATGAAAGAAAAAATGCAAAAAAAGATATCAAACATGAGTAAAATCTCAAAGTACATTTTAAAATACGGATTATCTGTTTGCCTTATTTTATTGGTTGTTGCGAATATCTTATTATATACTTCAACCAACAACTATAATCTGTTTTTAGGCAGAGAGTTAGCAAGTTCTGTTTTTATTGCAATTGCTGAAATTTGTATCGGTGCTTTAATTTTTGACTATTGTAAAGACATGGGATAAGAAAATATTCTGTGGACACGATAAATTGTGTCCCTACGATATTACTACACGACCTTTGTAGGGACAGCATTTATGCTGTCCTGCCTTTTCTGTGGACAGCATGAATGCTGTCCCTACAATGATTGTGCCATTTTTGTTTCCGGAAAATAATCAGACATTAAAATTAGGACACAATAAATTGTGTCCCTACGATATTATTGCACCATTCGTTCGCTTAGTATCGCTGCAAAATCGGTATCAAATTCCGCCATTAATTCTGAAAATTTCGCTGTTTTCATTGCTTTACAGATATCTACCACCAAAGAAATATTTAATTCTCCCATTCCCTCTAAAATTTTAGCTGCGTCTGCTGCTTCCATACTTTCATACACTTTTACAAGATTTTTTAATTTTTCTTCCTCTGACGTATCCTCTGTTACTTTTTCTGCTTCTTGTTTTTTAGCCAATTCTTTTGTCAAATTTTCCACTTCATTTACCACAATTTTATACTTTTTTTCCAACTCTGTATAATCCGCTGCGTTCTGTTCCAATTCGGTTACTCGTTTATGCAAATCAATATTCTCATTTAAAAGTTCTGTATATTTCTGATTTAAGGTTTCTCTGTCAAATAAAGTCGGATCACTCTCATCTTTCACTTCCGGAAGTAACATACATAGAATCGGAGTATCCTTCAAATGTGGTCTCATCAGTTCCCCTAATCCGAAAAATCGATTACTCTTTATCAAATAAATCCACGTCCCAACCGCAATAGCAAGCGCAAGTAAAACAGCAACAATAATAATTCCTTTTGAACTCTTCTTTTCTTCATTATCCTTCGCTGCTTCCATCCGCGACACCTCCGTTATACTTATAACTAACTATCTCATCCAACGCTGTTTGCTCTTTTTTATAATATTCTTCCCAGTATTCCTCTAACTTCTTTTCTTTCAAAGTTTCAAATTTCTTTCTCTCTTTTGCGGCTTCTACCAACTCTCTTCTGGCAAATTCCACCGCGTCTTTCGCCTTCTCTATTACCTTTTTCTGAATTTCTATAGCCTGTTTCAAGCGATTCATATAATTATTGTACACGATAAGGTCCTTCGGCGTAACCCCTTTTTTATTCTTTTCCTTCATCGATTCATATTGAAAGTTTTGTTCGTTTACCAGCACTGATAATTTCTCGGTTTGTATTCTTAATTCTTCATTTGCTTCTCCAAACTTCGCCTTTTTTAAATCTTCCAATCTGATTTTTACATCTAATATCGATTGAAAGCGGAATTGGAATGCCATTTGTAACACCTCCGCTAATTACTCTCTACTCCGGCGATTTCCTCCATCATCTTTATGGTATCTTCAAAGCTGATGTTTTCTTCCGTTCTCTGTCTTAAAAACTGATTAATTTTATCAATCTTCGATACTGCCAAATCAATATCTTTATTGCTTCCTTTCACATAAGCACCGATATTAATCAAATCCTCTGCCTCTTTATAAGTCGCAAGTAGCCCTTTAATATGCCCCGCCGTTTGGCGATGTTCCATAGTCGTTACATCCCCCATAACACGACTGATGCTGGCAAGTACATCAATTGCCGGATAATGATTCTTATTGGCAATCTTTCGAGATAAAACAATATGTCCATCTAAAATACCTCTCGCCGTATCTGTAATCGGTTCGGTTAAATCGTCACCATCCACCAACACGGTATATAGCCCTGTAATAGAACCCTTATCGGAATTTCCCGCACGTTCTAATAATTTCGGCATCATGGAAAACACCGACGGAGTGTATCCTCGCGATACCGGAGGCTCACCGGTAGCCAATCCGATTTCTCTTTGTGCCATGGAAAATCTCGTTAAAGAATCCATCATCAACATAACATCTCTTCCTTGGTCACGAAAATATTCCGCAATCGCAGTCGCCAAAAATGCTGCTTTTACTCTTACCAATGCCGGTTGATCGGAAGTCGCTGTAATAACAACGGAACGGGCCAATCCTTCTTCTTTTAAATCTTTTTCGATAAATTCCTTTACCTCTCTGCCACGTTCTCCGATTAAGGCAATTACGTTGATATCTGCCTTTGTATTTCTCGCAATCATTCCTAAAAGCGTACTTTTTCCGACACCGCTTCCCGCAAAGATCCCGACTCTCTGCCCTTTTCCAATTGTTAACAAACCATCGATTACTTTTACTCCCATCGAAAGCGGTTCCCTGATTCGCTTTCGAGAAAGTGGAGAAGGAGGATCGTTTTGTACCGGATAAAGCTCATCGGATTCCAAATCCGGTTTTCCATCCATCGGTTTTCCCAACCCGTTTAACGCTCTTCCCATCAATTGCGGACCAACCTTTACCGAAAGAATTTCTCCGGTAGCATAAACAAGTTGTCCCGGTCCGATTCCCTGCATATCGGAAAGCGGCATCAATAGAACGTGAGAGTCCTTAAAACCCACCACTTCCGTCTCCACTTCCCGGTCCGGAGTCTGAATTTTACAAATTTCCCCGATACTTACCTGCGGACCTTTCGATTGAATTGTAAGACCAACGATTTGAGAAATATGGCCCAAATAGTCAACCGGCTTCACCGCATCAATCGCCGCTTTATATTTTGTGATATCAATAGCCATTTTCTCAACTCCCTCCTAATTGGTAAAAGCGGTCATAACCAACCATATAAGGTCTTAGAATGACCGCCTTTTCTATGCCTCTTTTTCTATTAATTCCATAATTGCTTTTTGTATTTTCTCCATTCTCACTTTCATTCCGGCATCCATCGTTCCATAAGGCGTATCGATAATACAACCACCCGGCTCCATAGAGGAATCCTCCTCAATTGTAATCTCCCCAAGTCCCTTGATTTTTGTCATCCAATACTTTTTGTTCGACGTAACGGTAATATAATCTTCCGGACAAAGTTTCAAAATGACGTCATCCTTCGAAACGACTCGTTCCATCGCATCTCTAATGATGTTAATGATATAATCGTCGCCTTTGTTTACTTCTGTGTTGATGATTTTTTCTGCAATATAAACAGAAAGTTCAATCACTTCTTTTTCGGCACTTTTAATAGTCTCCTTATAGTCCTGCGCGGCTTCTTCTTTTATTTTCAGTGCTTCTTCTAAAATCTCATCATATTTCTTTTTCGCCGATTCCAAAAGTTCATTTGCCTCAATCTCAGCGCTTTTTAGCCCTTCATTATATGCTTTTTCCATTTCCTCTTGATAATAACTTGCCGCCTTTTCCTCTGCTTCTTTTAAGTATTTTTGCAAAATCTCTTCCCGCGAAGATTCTATCGTTTGGGCTTCTTGACCTATATCCTGCAGTGTTTTCTCATCGCATTGTGACACTTCCGGCTTCGGATGAATCACTTTCCCGACAGACCCCATTTTATAAGAAGACAAGCCAACCTTTACCGGTACACCGATTTCGACTCTACCCGATTTTATCAAATTAGACAAAGACCTCATCCTCTCCGCCTCTGTTAATTACAATTTCACCTGTTTTCTCTAAGTCTCTGATCTTAAGAACAATATCATCCTGCGCTTTTTCAACATCTCTTACTCTAACAGGACCCATCAATTCAATATCTTCCTTAATGAGCTCTGCAACTCTGTTCGATAAATTTCGGAACAGTAAGTCCTGAATATTCTTCTGAGATGCTTTAATTGCAAGAGCCAATACGTGATTATCAATATCTCTGAGAACTCTTTGAATACTCTTATCATCCAATTTAACGATATCTTCATAGGTAAACAATTTCTTTCTGATTTCTTCTTCCAAATCAGTATTCGTTTTCTTTAAGTATTCCATAATATTTTGTTCTGTTCCACGGTCTACCGATCTTAAAATTTCCGTTAAGGCCTCTACGCCGCTAATGGAAGAACTCATATCTTCATTCATATAGTCATAGGATATTTTCTTCTGTAAAATTTCTTCTACTTGCTTTACGATATCATAAGACGGCTTTTCCATCATCGCAATTCTTCTGGCAGTATCTACTTGTTTTTCCTTCGGAAGCGTCGCTAAGATAGTCGCCGCTTGCTGATATTTAATGTTATACAAAATTAACGCAATTGTCTGCGGATGTTCATCTTTAATCAAACTTGCGATTTTCGTCGGTTCCATTGACTTTACAAAGTCAAAAGGTCCGTTAGATTTTAAAGACGCCGTCATCTTTTTCAATATAATTTCTGATTTTGAAGAACCGAATGCTTTATCCAAAATTTCTTTTGCATAATTAATACCGCCTTCGGTAATATATTCTTGCGCTAATGACAGCTGATAAAACTCTTCTATTACTTTTTCCTGATATGTATTTTTTAACTTTTTAATACCGGCAATCGCCTTTGTGACTTCTTCAATTTCTTCATCCTTTAAATGTCGCATAATCTCGGCGGATTTTTCCGGACCTATTGAAATAAGAAACATGGCAGCTTTTTGCTTACCGGTTAAGTTTTGACGCATTCCCTGCGCATTATTGCCTGCTTTTGCTTTCGCTTGTTGTCCTTCCACACCACCTTCACCGGCTTCATTCGGTATCTCTTTTTTGGCTTCTTCTGCCATTCTTCTCACATCCTTTCCCTGATTGCCTCAACTAATTTTTGTCATTTTCATAAATCCAGTTGCGAAGCATTCCGGCTGCAATATCCGGTTGTTTTTCAATAAATTTGTTAATTTGCTGTTTCACTTCAGAATTATTATCTAATTCTTTAATGGTCCCTTCTTCCTCCGGACCTACCGTTGCATTAAAGGCAGCACCCGGCTCACCGGCAAGAACCATATCTTCCATATCCATACTGCCACTCTTTAATTTTAGAATAAATACCACTAAAATTAAAATAATGATAATAGCCGCAAGATAACCGGCATATTTCTCTATAATTTCTCCCCAGTCAATCGGAAGTTGTACTTCCTGTTGTGTCTTTGGTGTCACTTTAAAGGAAGCTACCGTAATATTTTCGGTATCAATTCCTGTCGCTGTATGTACCATTTTCGTAATGTTTTCAATATTTTCTTCCGACGGTGCCTCTAAAAATTCTACGCCGTAAAGCATATTCACCGTAACAGAAGAAAGCGAAGGATCAATATTGCCTAAACCTTTTATGGTTGTTTTATTTTCTTGATTTAACTCATAATTACTGGTTGTCTCATTTTTTGTATAAGTTCCGCCGGTACCGGTAGAAATTAATTCTGCACCGGTTCCTTGATTGGATTCCGTTCCGGGTACATATCCGTTATCCATATTCTGAAGATTTTCCTTTGAGGTTTGCTGACTTCTTAAAAGTCCTGTATCGGAATCAGGAATCGGCGTTGTATAAGTTACACTGTCGATGGTTTCTTGATCGAAATCGCAAACCACATGCGCCATAACAATAACATCATCCGTCAATGCAGAAAGCAAAGTTCCAAGCTGTCTCTCGATTTCTTTTTTCTTTTGCGCCTGTATTTCAAGCTGCTTTGAACTGATTCCTTGCACTCCGAAATCATCTTTCTCATTTAGAACATTTCCGGTATTATCAACAATCGTAACATGGTCTTCATCCAACCGTTCTACGCTGGAGGCAACCATTTTTATAATTCCGTCGATTTGACTTGTTGTTAAACTGCTTTTCGGTGTAATCATAACAGTTGCCGTCGGAACATCTTCTTCCGATGCTTTCAAAAACACGCTTTTATCCGGAACATTAAACGTCACAATCGCATTTTCAATATTCGCCATCTTCATAAGCTTTTCTGCTAATTTTCCTTCATAATACTCTTGGTAAATTTTCTTTTTATCGCTTTCTGTTGTTGAATAAGTAATTAAATCCAAAGAATCTTCAAATTTTAATCCGTCTTTTAACAGACCGGATTGCGCTAAAGTGATTTCAGCGGAATCTTTATCTTTTTCCTTTACCATGATCGTGGTACTGTTATCAGTCACCTTATGTACAATATTGGCTTCTGTCAATGTTTTACTCATCTCACCGATTTCGTTAACGGAACCGGTAACCAATTTTGTATAATTCGGATTTGTCACAAAAACGATGGCGACAACTGCACTGATTAAAATAACGGCAACCGATAAAATAATTCTGAGTCGCTGTGTTTTATCCAGTCCATTCCATTTTCCCATGATTGTATTAATTGTTTTCGTAACTGCCTCAGGCAACGTTCTGCACCACCCTTCTTAATTCACTCATTAAATTTGCATATTCATAACTTCTTTATATGCGTCCATTACTTTATTTCTTACCTGCAAAGTCATTTGCAAAGCTAAATCTGCTTTTGCTCCTGCCATAATCACAGAATGAATGTTATCAGACTCACCGTTAATAAAACTATCTGTCATTTTCGAAGACTCTATCTGCAAGTTATTTACTTGATTTAACGCCTCATTCATCACATCTGCAAAAGTCGTTCCGGATTTTTCCACTTTATTCATCGAACTTCCCGGTACCGACGGAATCGGATTAATCGAATTTACCTGCATCTTTTACGCCTCCTCTATTTTCCTATATTAAGGGCCTGCATCGCCATACTTTTTGAAGCAGTGGATGCCGTTACGTTTGCTTCATAAGAGCGTGTTGCGGAAATCATATCTACCATTTCCGTCACAATGTCCACATTCGGCATTAATACATAGCCATCTTCATCCGCATCGGGATTTTCCGGTTCATATACTTTTTTAAAATCACTTGTATCTTCCCGAACGCCTTGAATCTTTACTTTTCCGTTTGACAAAAGATCTTTGGACATTCCTGTCAAATAATTTGAAAAAGAAGTTGTTTGATCCGTCCCTAAAACGAGAACCTGTCTTCTGTAAGGCTGTCCGTTTTCTGTTTTTGTTGTACTTGCGTTAGCAATATTCTGCGAAATTAAATCCATTCTCATTCGTTGCGCCGTCAATCCGGATGCACTGACATCTAAGGAACTAAAATATCCCATCTTTTTTCCTCCTCACTATACGTCTCTTATCGCACTTTGCAATTTATTAATTTCGCCGGTTGCCCTCTGCGCCAATACATTATAATAAATTGAGTTTTTCGAAAGTTCTGACATTTCCGTATCGATATTCACATTATTTTCATCCGTCCGCATATTAAAAGTAGAGGTATCTGTCGAAATCGTCACGCCGTTTACTTCATTTTTTGAAGTATTTATGTGTCTTGCGTTCGTTATTTTTAAAGACGACGAAGAAGAAAGCTTCGCATTCAGCAAATCGCCAAATTCCGCTTTCTTTCTTTTATACCCCGGGGTATCAATATTCGCTATGTTACTCGATATTACTTCATTTTTAGTCCAAGAAGCATCCAACCCTCTGCCGATTTTATCCATTCCGGTAAACAAAGAACCAAACATCAAAAACCGTCTCCTTTTCATTTGTATTTTAAATAAGTTCTTAATTTATGTACTATTTTTGAATATTCGACAACATAAACCAAATTCCCTTTAGAAAAATTTTCTTGTCATAACAAAATACTATAACAATCTTTAAAATTTTACAATATTCAAACTGAAAAATAAATACAAAATTTAAAATATTTAAAAAATAGGTTACTAATCAGACTTAAATTGTAAATATATCGGGACGTCGAGGACGCCGTCCCCTACAATGACGGCATAATCATTGTAGGGACAGCATTCATGCTGTCCTGCTTTCTGCCTATTCTGTGGACAGCATAAATGCTGTCCCTACAGTGTTCGTAACATTTTTATAATTTTAAGTCTGACCTGTAACAACATAGTATAAAAATTGCACAACATTGTAGGGGCGACTATTAGTCGCCTGTTGTAGAAAGTGTATCGGACGATTAATAATCGCCCCTACGCACAAAAAAACGTACAGCCGTGTGCCATACGTTTTCCTCTCTATTCAAATACCACTTTATTTCTTCCGCCGGTTTTAGCTTTATATAATCTTTCGTCTGCAATTTCCAAGAGTTTCTGCTTTTCAACTGCATCTTGCGGTGCAAATGCGACACCAACCGATATCGTTAAATTTCCGCCCGGTTGTTTTTCTTCAAATGGAAAAACATAATCCGCAACCTTCTGTCGGATTCTTTCCGCTACCATAATCGCGTCCTCTTTCGCCGTATCCGCAAACAGAATAACAAACTCTTCTCCTCCGAAACGGAATAACATATCGGTATCTCTCAAACTTTCGGTCAGCAGCTTGCTTAATCCTTTTAAAAGGTTGTCCCCTTCCATATGCCCGTTTTGGTCATTATAATTCTTAAAATGATCGATATCCATGATAGCAAGGGAATTTTGACGTCGATTTCCGTTAAATACGCTTTCTAAAACTTTATGCATAAAAGCTTTGTTAAATGCACCTGTCAATCCATCACGATTTGCCATTTCTTCTAATTTTTTGTTAGCCATTTCCAACTCGCTCGTTTTATTTTCCAACATCAGTGCGTAGTCGTTATTTTGCAATACCAAGGTAATATTATCACGTATAATGGAAAGTTGTACTTTTTCTACGTTATCAAAGGCGTTACTTCGAATATCTTCCAAAATCCAATAACCTCTGTATTCTTCCTCTCTATAGAGCGGAAACATCAAAACTGAACGTACATCTCTCTCGGAAGCCGTCGCATATTCCAACGTTTTAATTCCGGTTATATACTTGGGCACATTTTGTTTCATGGCTTCCAAAAAGCCCTTCGTTTTATCAAGATTTACAATTTGTTCGAACAATTCTTTCGGAATGTTTGATGTTTTTACAATATTTCCGTTTTCCGTACTTTCCACGATTGTAGAATAAGAAATATTAAAACGATTAATCAAAATATCGTTAATTCGTATTAACTTTTCGCCGGAAGGGATTTTGGCTCCTAAGATCGACATGATTTCCTGCAAAATAGTAACGGTAGAGTAATTTTTCGTCATAATGGAATAATTTCGTTCTACCTCTAATAAGTCCTTCATTTTTAAAATTAAAAAAACCAATATTCCTACTAATATTACAATTATCAACAAGCTAATGATAACAATAATTTCCATTTACATTCTCCTTTTTAGAAGGTATTTTTCATTCTTTATGCTTTTTGAAAACATCTTTTCCAATCTATTTACATTTTCCTCAAAAACATTGTATAATAATTATGTTTTGAAAGAACAAAAATGTAAATTTTACGGATTTATATATTATCCGTAGTTTATAGATATTCTACTTCTTTTTCGAAAACAAATCAAGAGGCTTTCGGAATATCCTTCCGAACTTGTTACAATTCAGACTTAAAATTATAAAAATGGCACAAACACTGTAGGGACAGCATTTATGCTGTCCACAGAAAATGGAACAAAAGTGTTTTGCGTAGGCAAAACACCTGCGCCGAACGCGAGTTGCGCAGCAACTTTCCTTTCGCGTGAGTGTGCTTCCTCGCGGAGCGTTTTCTGTTGTATAGGCAAAATCTTCGATTTTTCCTATACAACAGAAAGCAGGACAGCATGAATGCTGTCCCTACAATAGTTGCATCATCATTATAGGATGATATAGTCTGACCCGTAACATGCTTTTTGAAATATGTGTTATAAAAACGAATTAAGATACCGATTTAATATTTGATTTATTGATGAGTCATATTTAAGGGGGAATTGTTTTGGATATTGAAATTTTTACACAACCGGCTTTAACAAACGGAGAGAATTATAATTTAGGAGATTGCATCACGGATTTATTAAATTCAGGAGAATTTACCGATGTCTCCTTCTTTATCGGACTACTGAAAGAAGATGCCTATGAAAAATTATTCGAGCATTTAAAAAATTTTATTCTAAGTGGCGGGTCTGTAAACTTTTATTTGGGCTATGACAAAAGAAGAAATTTAAAAAAGATGGTTCAATCGATGTTAGAATTAGGATGTAATGTTTATCTGTATAAAGAAAACAATTCTCCGGAATTTCAATATAAAACGGTTTTCTTTGAAAATACAAAAAATGCAAAAGTTCTTTTCTCTTCCGGAAATTTTACTATGAGCGGATTATACGAAGGAATCAATACTACGATTTCTCTCAATTATTCCTTGCGCGGAAAAGGAAAAGAAGACTTTGTACAATTAAAGGAATCCTTTTTGTCAAAGCAAGTACTTGATTTATTTCAACAAGCTGACAGAAAAAATTTAGAACTTATTTTAGGGGATGGAGCGTTGCCGTCTATTGAAGAATTTACTCACAAAGACGTTCCGAGCAAGACCGAAATTAAAACGGACTTAAATGATATTGCTATTGATATCGAAATTGACGAAAGTGTCGATTTTCTTACACCGCCTGCCGAGCCGGTGAAAAAAGTCGTAAAAGAATCGGTAAAAAAAGAACCGCCGGCTACTGTAGAAAAAACGATTCCGGAGCCGATTATCGACCTTTCTTCGGAAGAACCGAAGTATTATATGCAGGAAGACGCGATTGATATCGAAAGTATGCTTTTTCAAACACAGCATGAAACAAATCCAGTGGCAGTCCCTTCCACTCCTACCGTAAAAAATCCTCATTATCATAACGACATTGACGAAGAGCCCGCTTTAGAGGAGGAGATGCCGGAGACAGAATCTAAAATCATTATGAAAAACGCGAATCTTTCCAAAACTTCCATTTTTATGATTCATGCGCCGAAAATCGCAAAAAAAGGAGTTAACGCCGGAGAAGTAAAAATTCCTACTTATCTGAGAGATTTAATTCCTCAATTCTGGGGATGGCCGAAAGATTATAAAATCGATAAGATTAATGCGGAAAAATATCAAAATTGCATTCTAAAAATCGTGGATACCAAAAATCCGAATGATATTTTAACCGATAACGATGCTAAGCTGTTCCAACGAGAAGGCGAAAATAACTTCAATATCTACTCGAAAATATTGATGGATATGAATATTAATGAAAATGATATTTTAAGATTTATTAAAACGCAATCTGCAGACGGATATTATTTCTGCTGTGAAGTCGTAAGACAGGATGTAAAAGAATATCCAATTTGGGATCAATTCTGCACAACCGCTTTAAAAAGCAGCAAAAGAAGATATGGAATGATGTAGCTGTAAGAAGAAAGGAATCCGGTTTGTATGTACCTAAAAAAATTAGAAATTCAAGGTTTCAAATCTTTTGCGGATAAAACAATATTTGAGTTTAGGCCCGGTATCACAACTGTTATCGGGCCTAATGGCAGTGGAAAAAGTAATGTTTCGGATTCCATTCGCTGGGTACTTGGCGAACAAAGAGCAAAATCGTTACGTGGCGGTAAAATGGAAGATGTTATTTTTACCGGCACACAAAACCGAAAAGCCTTAAACTTTGCGGAAGTTACCATCACATTTGATAATTCTTCCGGAAAATTACCGATCAATTTTAGCGAAGTTGCCGTTACCCGTCGCGTTTACAGAAGCGGCGAAAGTGAGTATTTTATTAATAAGTCGGCTTGTAGGCTAAAAGATATTATTGAGCTCTTTATGGGAACCGGAATCGGAAAAGACGGATACTCGATTATCGGGCAAGGGCGAATTGATGAAATTCTTTCGAACAACTCGGAAGAAAGACGAAACGTTTTTGAAGAAGCAGCCAATATTTCAAAATATAAGGCAAGAAAAGCGGAAACCGAGAAAAAGTTAGACGCTACTTGCCAAAACTTACTGCGTATTAACGATATTATCTCAGAATTGGAATCGCAGATCGAACCGCTTAAAATTCAGTCGGAGAAGGCACAGAAATATCTTACCCTTCGAGATGAACTTCGTATCTTGGAAATCAATCTTTTTATTATTGATTTTGAAAAAATAGAGGAAACGCTAAAACAAATTACTGCTCATATGGAAGAACTAAATCAAGAACTGTATGAGAAAAGTAAAAATTCCGAAAAAGATTTGCAGAAAAAAGAGGAATTGAAGGAACAATTAGAGGCGATAAGCGAGAAAATTGAGAATGCAAAGCAATTATCTTTTGAGAAGCAAACTCTGTCGGAGAAATTATCTTCAGATATTACCTTGATTCAAACAAAAAAAGAAAATAATCTTTCTTCGATTCATACAATTCATGCATTAATCGAAGAAAATACAGTAAAAATTCAAAATTACAAAAAAGAAAAAGAGGAAAAAGAACGGAAAATTGCATTATTATTAGAAAATCGCAAACAATATTCCGATAAGTTGGCAGAAAGTCAAAAGCGTTTAGATGCCCTTCTTCAAACTTTATCGGAAGAAGAACAAAAAATCGAAGATGCAAAAACGCAAATTATCTCTTTCATGAATGAAAAGGCATCGCTAAAAGCGAATTGCGATACCACTGCCGCGATGAAAAACAACGCACTTTCTCGAAAAGAACAGCTTCATACGAAATTATCGGATTTAAGCTATGAAAACGATAAATTGCGTATGCAAATTGAAGATATTAACGATAAAATTTCCGAATTGATAAAAGAAAAGAAGCAAATAACGGAGGGAATCGACACTTATAAAATCCAACTTCTTGCTCTTCAAGAGAAAAGAAAAGAAAATGAAAATCAAGTGCTCACCCTTCGCTCCGAAATCAGCTTAAAAACCGGTAAGCGTAACTTTCTTGCGGACCAGGAAAAAAACAATGAAGGCTATTTCAAAAGCGTAAAAGAAATCTTGGAGAAATGTCAAAAAGACTCTGTTTTCGGGAAAGGAATCCATGGAACTTTGGCAAAACTCATTACCGTTCCCCCCGAATACGAAATTGCGATTGAAACCGCACTCGGTTCGGGATTGCAAAATATTGTGACAGAAACACAAAATGATGCTAAAAGAGCGATTGAGTTCTTAAAAGCAAACCGTTTAGGGCGTGCTACTTTTATGCCGATTGAAGTTTTCAAAGAATCTGCTTCCTTGCCGTTTATCTCACAATTAAAAAACTTTTCGGGATATATCGGAATTGCTTCTGAGCTAATTACTTACGCAAAACAATACACAAATATACTCCAAAGTTTATTAAATAAAACTGTTGTTGTTGATACGATTGATACTGCTATTTCCATATCCAAAAAGAATTTGGGCGCTTTTCGTATTATTTCATTGGAAGGCGATATTATTAACACGATGGGAAGCATGACAGGTGGCAGTAATAAAACAAAAACAGATAATCTACTCGGTCGTAGCCGAATGATTGGTGAAATCGAAGAAGAGATAAAACAACTAAACAGTCAGTTAAAAGTGCTTACTTCTTCCGGTGAAAAATTGATTACCGAATCCAACGGTTTGACGCAACAAATGAACGAGGCTACCGAAAAGGCTACCGAAAAAGAAATTGCGCTTGCATCGGAAAAAGAGAAGTTAAATATAACGCAACGTGATATTTCCACGAACGAGGAGAAAATTAAAAATATTAAGATAGAGCAGAATCAACTCGCAGAACAATTGATTTCCTTTGCTTCTGAAATAGAGACCGGTAACAAAAGCATCTTAGAAATCGAAGAGAAAATAAACAAATTACAAACCGATATCGATGCCTTTAAACAAGCAAATAAATCCAAAACAGATGAAAGGGATACTCTTGCCGAAGATATTACGAATTACAAAATTTCGCTGTCTTCCTTCGATGAAAGCGAAAGCGCGTTAAAGGAAATGTCGGAAAGAATCGAGCAGGATATTGAACACGCAAAACATACAATTGAAAAGAATGAAAAATCTTTAAACTCTTTAGAGGAAGAAATTACTTCTTTCGAAGAGCAGATTGTTGAAAATCAGGAAAAAATTGAGCTTTTGACAAAAGAAAAGACTGAAATCATTGCATCTGTGGATAACTTTTCACAGGAACGCAAAACGATTTCCGACGCACTTTCAAAATTAGAAGAAAGTATGAATGATGTCATTGCTTCCATTGAAGAAGTAAAAGCGAAAATTTCAAAAGAAGAGTTAAAGAAAGTAAAATATGATTTGGAATTCGAAAACCTGAACAATCGTATTTGGGAGGATTATGAAATCACCTATTCGGCGGCTTTGGAATTTAAGAAGAATTTTTCTTCGATCAATCAATTAAACAAAGATATTTCAAACTTCAAAACGCAAATTAAAGAACTTGGCAGTATTAATATTGATTCCATTGAAGAATATAAAAAGGTTAGCGAACGTTATGAATTTTTAAGTACACAAAAGGCGGATTTGGTTGCATCGGAGCAAAAGTTAAGAAAAGTCATTGCGGATATGATTACGACTATGAAGAAAGAATTTTTGGAAAAATTCCATATTATCAATGAGAACTTTAAAGTGGTCTTTGCTGAACTATTTAATGGCGGAACCGCTAATATTAAACTCTGCGATGAAGAAAACGTACTGGAAAGCGGAATTGATATTGAAGTACAACCACCGGGAAAGAAATTACAAAATATGATGTTACTTTCAGGCGGAGAACGTGCTTTAACGGCGATTGCACTACTCTTCTCTATCTTAAAAATCAACCCTTCTCCGTTCTGCGTATTAGATGAAATTGAGGCTGCATTAGATGACGTTAATGTTTATCGTTTTGCGGACTATGTAAAGAAATTTTCGGATACCATACAGTTTATTATTATCACCCACCGAAAGGGAACCATGGAAGCCGCTAACACTGTTTACGGCATTACCATGCAGGAAAAAGGAATCAGTAAGTTGGTTTCTATGAAATTAGATTAATGTAGGGAGATTGTTATGCTTATTTTTGATACACATGCACATTACGAATCGGAACAATTTGAGGAAGATCGGGATGAACTTTTGAAAATCCTGCCGCAAAATAACGTTTCTTACGTTATTAATCAAGGAACCGATATCGCAACGTCAAAAAAATCCATCGAATTGGCAGAACAGTACGATTACTTTTTTGCCGCTGTCGGGATTCATCCGGAAGAAGTAAAGAAGCAGGAAGCCGTTTCTGAAATCGAGAAATTGGCTTCTCATCCGAAGGTTGTCGCCATCGGGGAAATCGGTTTGGATTATTATTGGGATGTTTCTACCAAAGAACTTCAAATGGACTATTTCAAGAAACAGCTTGATTTAGCCAATCAATTACACTTGCCGGTTGTCATTCATGACCGCGACGCACATAAAGATGTTTTAGATACTTTAAAGTCTACTACCATGAATTCGTCCGGTGTTGTTCACTGTTTCTCCGGTTCTGTTGAAATGGCAAAGGAAATTTTAAAGAAAGACTTCTATCTTGGATTTGACGGTCCAATTACCTTCAAAAATGCACGTGTTGCCTTAGAAGTTTTAGAATATACTCCACTCGACAGAATTCTCATTGAAACCGACGCTCCTTATCTCACCCCCGAACCGTTTCGCGGGAAACGCAACAATTCCATGTATTTAACCTATGTAATTAATAAAATTGCCGAAATAAAAAAGGTATCTCCGGAAGAAATCGCGGAAATCACCTTTCAAAATGCCAAAACATTGTTCGGTATCTAATTTTCGGCTTGACAACTTGTTAAAAATTCACTATAATTTTACCTATGTGGAGACGTATCGAAGTGGTCATAACGGGGCTGACTCGAAATCAGTTAGGGAGCAATCCCCCGCGAGTTCGAATCTCGCCGTCTCCGCCAAAAAAAGTCGCATCCTGCGACTTTTTCTTTTTTAAACTTATTCTCTAAATTGCAATTTGATAAGGATTTTCACTCGTTCCGTCCCCACCCACAATTCGGATTCCGGATTTCAGAGAAATTACAGGTCGAACCCCATATACCGGCAAATTGGTATCAGTGCTTCCGCCCGAGTACCACTGATACAAGCCGTCGTAGTTCACGATACCGTCTGCGCTCACATAGCGCACACCGAAATTTGAGTATTTGCTGCCAGCACCCAAATAACGAGAAGCGAGCCATACACTCCCGCTCACGCGGAGCGGATACTCTTCTCCGTTCTTCGTGTTCATAAGCCGAATGTCTTCTCCATTTTGTCCGTCTGTATACGGAAAACCGTTATTTCCATTTGTGTAGGTTTCTTCCCATGTTATCGGATACTTACTTTCGTCAATCGTTCCTGCTCCATTTTCATATCCCAAGCACCTTCCGCTTGTTGCATAGGTCGAATTTACATAAGCACTACACAACCTATTTAATGTATCTATCGCGTAGATATATCCTGTTTTTCCTGTTAATGTTAGATCTCCTATGCTTTCTGCACTGATGATTTCTAAACAATCACCATCGGTTGCACTCCTTAATACCTTCCACCTTGTTACGCTGCTCGGATCAAAAACTTGGTCAACCCCTGTACCGCTATCTCCTCCGGATACGATATGTTCTGTAGATGTCGGTTGATACATTATATAAGACCCTAATTCAACATAGTTCCATTTTGCATATAAAGTATGATCTACTGTTTTCGTCATGCTTGTTTCACTTGTTACCGGCTC
>JAGBIO010000011.1 GCA_017934955.1 Clostridia bacterium | reverse complement strand
CTGTGTCTGTTGCAGGACTCCATTGTGCTACACAGGTTGTATTTTCTGTCGGCATCGTTCCCGGTACTTCCGGACTCCATCCTGCAAATACATATCCTGTCTTTGTCGGATCTGCCGGTTCTGTTACCGTTGTTCCATGTTTTTGCGTAATGGCACTTACTGCACTTCCTCCATCACTGTTAAAGCTTATTGTGTAACTATCTCTTGCATAGTATAACTTCAATACCAAGCTTCCGTCTGCTGCTACTGTTCCGCTTGCTACTCTGTCTGTATGTGTTGTGTTTTCTGTGTAGTGCGAAATCGTCTTTGCAGTCGCTGTTACGGTTGCTTCGGTTGTTCCTTCTTTGTTTTCTGTTAAGCTACTATCTATTGTATAGCTTCCGTCTGCATTTTCTAAATAGTGCTCTACTGTATACGCTGTGTCTGTATTTGCTGCATAAGTTACAGTTAACTCTACATTAGCAGTTCCCATCGTTCCGGATACTTTTGCTTGATCCGCTGTATATCCTGTTACTACCGGCGAATCAACACCGTATTCTTCACCATACTTGAATGCACTTGTATAATCCTCAGCTGCTGTAGTCCCGTTTTCATATACATAATGAATCGTTAATTTACCTTTCACTTCAACCACAATCGGCTTGTCTGTCGGATCATTTGCCTTCCAAACAGCATACAAATCTTTACTCTCTGTAAGACTAACCGTTGCACCATCATCATATACCTTTTCTCCGTCAGCACTTTCTGCCCAACCGATAAACGTATATTCTTCTCTTGCGAAAATACCCGTCTCTAGCGTAGTATCCCCTTCTGTTGCAAGATTCTGTCTATATGTTGCTTCACTTCCATCGTTTTTATGAAAAGTAATATACTTTTCTCCGATAGGTTCTTCCGGATTTTCTTTCTTATCTTCTTTCTTTTCATTTACCGTAATCTCATTAACGATTTCATAAGGTTCTTTTGTTGTTCCGTCTGTAACCTTACCCTCCTGATTACTTTCTTTATCATAAATATCTGCATTAATATCTTTTAAACCGCCATCAATCTTATTTCCGGCAATATCGCTGCCTTTAACGGCAATATAGTAATTTTGTGGTTTTTCCGGGAAAGAAATTTCATCTGTAATATCTGCCCAGTTGCTTACTCTCTTATATCCTTCACCATCTTTTACAAACCACGCATATTGGATTCCGTCTTCCGCAATTCCACTTAAATTATCCGTTGCATATAATGATACCTTTCCGGCATCTGTAATTCTTCCGCTAACAACCGGTGCCTTTGTATCAACCAAAACCGTACTTGTTGCTGCCGAACTTTCTCTCCAACCGCTTCTTTTTGCTGTTGCAGTAATTTCATATTTACCATCCGGCAAATTAAACGTCACTTCACTGCCGGTACTTACTTCTACTTCTTTCGTTTCAACAACTTCTCCGTTAACTTTAACGGTAATGGTTGCTCTTGATGTGGCTGTTGTAACTCTTACGGTTACTTCTCCGTCTTTCGCTTCTCCACCATTATACCAAACGTTATCATCATTTTCTTCTACTACAATGATAACAGGTGTTTTCACTTTACTCTTACTTCCGCTTGGCTTGTCCTTAATTTCATTTGTCTTATTATCTCTATCGATAATAACCTTCTCTTCCACCGTATTTAATAATTGAACGGTTTCCGCTCTTGTTACGTTTCTGAAAAGTCTTATGGTATTATCTTCATAACCATTGATAAAATTATGAACCGAATAACTGTGCACAGCCTTATACGCCCATGCATCAATCTCTTCTCCATCCGTATACTGCGCCAGACCATCTTCATGATCCTCCGGATATTCCTCATCATGTATATTTAAAATTTTAGACAAAATAACCGTTGCTTCCTGTCTTCTGATAGGATCATAAGGTCTAAATGTTCCATCCGGATATCCCGAAATATACCCTCTTTTTACTGCCTCTGAAACATATGGTTCAAACCACTGATCCGGACTTACATCGGAAAATTGAGCAGTATTTTCTTCATCTGCTTCGTATCCGAAAAAGTTATTTACGATTGTAACGTATTCCGCCCTTGTAATTGCTTTACTCGGCTTAAATTCACCATCTTCGTAACCCTTTACGTAACCCCTTTCTTCAAAATCCATTATTTTCTCGTAGCACCAATGATCCGGTCTTAAATCCGGGAATTCAGCATTTGCTGTCGGCATAAATGCACTCAAAACAAACACAAGCATCATTAGTCCTGAAATAATTTTTAGACCTGTCTTTTTCAAAGTTCTCAGCCCCTTTTTATAATTTTTTGTAGTTGGATTATATCCTTCTAAAAGTATTTTATACAATAGGAAATAATATTTTGTATTGTATAAAATATATCTTTGAAATGTTGAAAATTTATCTATATTACCCATAATCCGCCATAATTATAACACAAAAAATGTAAATTGTAAATATAATTCATAATTTTTGTTTTATAAATTATGTGAATTAAAACGACAAGTTTTTACATTTTTTATTTAAAAAGTGCTTTGCGCAAGCAAAGCACCTGCGCCGAGTGCGAGTTGCGTAGTAACTTTCCTTGCGCACGAGTGTGCATCCTCGCGGAGCGTTTTTTGTTGTATAAGCAAAATCTTTGATTTTTCCTATACAACAAAAAAATATCCAATACCACAGATACTTTTCATACCTGTCCTATTGGATATTTTTATGTTACTTAACCAACTTAACTCTCTCACCGTTTAACAATACAACAAACGAAAGCGTTGTTCTTCGTTTCATCCACTCCGCTTTAGCCGATGTTAAACTCTTTTCCAGTCTTTCCATTTCTTTTTGATAGATCTCATATCCCTCAACGCATTGATTCTTCAAACGCTCAATATATTCGGGAAAGAAATGCTTTAAGCCCTCAAAGGCTTCCTCTGAAATTTCATAACTACACATATTGTAACTCATTGTACAATACGCAACACATCCTCGAAATATTTTTTTAAAGTAACGGAAATCCTGTTCATCCTCTGTTTCAATATTAAGGGCACAAAACAAAATTCCGCAACTCTTTCCTTGATAGCTTCCATCCTTAAAAATAATCCATTCTCTTGCATAATGAATTACCTGCCCGTACTTTTTCTGTAACGATGCAATTTTCTTCTGCAATTCTTCAATTTTTTCTTCCACATCCGCAGTATCTCTCGCTAAGGCATAGCTCGATAGTACATACTCCTTAAATCCCTCGCAATGCGATTCAATTCGATCCAGTAAGCGAATCGAAATCTCTTTCCGATCCTTTTCAATCATATAATCCGACAACGCTTCCCAATATGCCTTTATCGCCTCATTCTTCTTCAACTTGTTACGCGCAATCAAGCGATCTACCCGCGAGGTATTAAAACCCGCCATCTGTTCCGCCCCCTTTAATAGTTTGAAGCTAAACATATAAAAATGACCCGACCTATTATATTCGAATTATATAAACTTTGCAATCCCTAATTTTAATAAGCATTATCCACCTGAATCACCAAGCAGTATCTCTCATCCGTTTCTCTCACCTTTGCTCGAATTAGCTCTAAAACTCGCTTTCTCTCCTCTGCCGTCATCGAAACCGGAAGTGCCAAATCAAACACTAAATTTATATTTTTTTCACCATCTACCATCCGAAAATCATGAATGGTAAACTTCGGATTTATTTCTGTAATAACCCTTGTCACAAGCCCCTTCGCAGCATTTGTTTTTTCGCAGTTTAACGAAACCGGATCCATGTGAATCACCAAGGTAACCCCAAGTTCCTCTCCCGCTCTTTTTTCAATCTCATCAATCACCTCATGAACCTTCACAATATCCACATCATCCGGAACCTCCGCATGAATCGAAGCAATCATAACACCCGGACCGTAATCATGTCCCATAAAATCATGAACTCCGACAATTCCTTCCCCACTTAATACTAACTGTTCTATCTTTTCTATCATTTCTTCACTCGGTGTAGTCCCAATTAAAACACCGCAAATTTCCTTCGCCACCTTAATCCCGCTATAAAGAATCAAACCTGAAACAATCAATCCCATAAAACCATCCAGCGGAAAGCTAATCCATTTACTCAACAACACCGAAACAACGACCGCCGTTGTCGCCATGCAATCATTCAAACTATCTGTCGCAGCCGCTTTCAACATACTCGAATTAATTTTCTTTCCCATATAACGATTATAGGAAAACATCCAAAACTTCACCAAAATCGAAGCCGTCAAAATCACAAACAAGGTCATCTGAAACTGCAACGGTTCCGGATGAAAAATTTTATCAATCGACGTTGTAAAAAGCTGAAAACCAACCATGATAATAATAAGAGAAACAATCAAAGACGCCACATATTCCACCCTGCCATGCCCAAACGGATGCTCCCTGTCTGCCCGCATATTGCTCATCTTCGAGCCCATCACCGTAATCAAAGAAGAACACATATCCGATAAGTTATTAATCGCATCCGAAAGGACCGCAATACTATTCATCAAAACTCCAATGATTAGCTTCAACACAAACAAAAAAAGATTACAAAAAATTCCCAATCCGCCGGCTAAAACACCATATTTTTCCCGCACATCTCTATCTTCCGTCATTTCATAATTCGGAACAAATCGTTTTATTAAAAATTGAATCATATCCATCACCTTTTTCCAGTTTATCACAATGCAAAAAACTCGTAAAGTCTGAATTTCTGTTGCTATTAAAACTATGTATTTCTACAATGATGGCACAAACGTTGTAGGGACACAATTTATTGTGTCCGCGAAATAGGCTGATATTAGAATTAGGATACAATGAATACTGTCCCCACGATGAGTGTGCCATCATTATAGAAAGATATAGCCTAAACTGTTGTAATAGAAAAGAGTGCCCAAACCATCATGCAGGGCACTCTCTTCTATTACAACAGTTTCTTGTCAAAGATATCGAAATTGGCACGATGAATATAAAGTGCATACCCATCAATCATCAATTTCGTCATCTTCGGCAAGTCGTTACACACTTCCCAATAAACTTCCTTTCCGCTAAACGCACAAATCGGCTGACCAAGCTGCGAACGAATCACTACAACCATCGGCTTACCGAAGTCGTTTTTGTATCGATTCACAATCTCGGCAACAGAAGTAAAATCGCCAATACCGAAAGAATTACTCGAAATGTTGCTCACCTCCGAGAAATTCACATCCGGTTTAAGACCCTTCTGCGCAAAAATCAATGTATTTCCGCAGGATTCCCACTGATATCCGTCTATGGTAATCGTCAAGACCGAAGAAAGCGTATAGTTTTTCGTAATATTACCCGCCGAATCCACGCCTAACTCATACACCTTATTGGCGGTAATGTTGATTTTCTCTCCAGACGCCGTAAGTGTCAAAGTGCCGTAGTTATCATACTCCTCAATATTATAGCCGACGCCGATCAGACTTCCCGTCAGAGAATGAACCACGTTACCAACCAGTGCGCATCCCGACAGCATCAAAAGACCCAGAAAGATAAAAGCCACGAGACAAACGATGCGAAGATTTCTTTTCACCTTTAGCGCTCCTTCCAAATTTGAAACAAGTCCTCAAGAACTTACAACATCCCAAAGCGATACGGCTCTTCCTTAGTGCCAAGACCACTCTCAAGAAAAAGTCCTTTCTTCAACAAAATCCTCGGACGTACACCGCATACACAAGCTTTTTCAAGCCTTTCTGTAGTATTATTCTTGAAATAAAGCACACATTCAGACACTTTGCCACTCGCCGCCAAACAACCGGCGCGCAAAGAAATATATTTTTTATGCTTATGAACATTACGCGTAGGAAGCCACACTCTCCCGAAACTATGATATAACTTTTTCCTTCTGATATAATCCACCTCTCCCTTATGCAACATGTCCACATAAGGAAATGGATTCTCAAGTTTCGCAATATCTTGCCACATAATAGGCGTTCGAATCTCTTCCACACACTCCGAAGTATAGCCAATCGAACAAGCGTCCTCCGCCCACTCCGGATTCACATAAGCACGGCAAAGTTCATTCAGCGTCTTTCCCAACTTGGCATAGCCGATTTCGCCGCCGATACACAGATCTCCAACCGATTCAGCACTAACCAACTCGATCCTTCCATCCTCTTTTTTATACACCCTCCAATTTAATTCCTTCGACGGATAAAACACCTGCGTATCATAAACACCCGTTTTCCAGTAATCTACCGAAAATCGTTCCATACTCGGCTGATACGCCACATATCCTCCGACTTTCACAGAATTACAAGCATTTCGAAACTCGCTCATGTTTTCCTCCTTCAACGTCCCAAATCGTTATTTTGATTTGTCATAAAAAGTAAACCGCAATTAAATATTATATCCGCTTTCTTTTTCATTGTCAAATATTCAGTGCTTCCCACTCCGCATACTTTGCCTCAATTTCCTCATCAAGTGCCTTTATCTGTAAACACAATTTATTTAGCCTCTGATAATCGCTCACCACTTCCGGCAGACTCAGCTGTTCTTCCACGCCTTTTTTCTTACCTTCCAATTCTTCAATTTCCTTCTCTAAACTCTTAATTCGATTCCGAATCTTCACTTCCTCCGCTCTCTGCTGCTTCGTTCTATGATAATTCGTCTTATTCTCCGAAACCGTTTTCTCGACAACTACCGGCTTATCCTCTTTTTTATGTTCTAAGTAATAATCATATCCGCCGTCATAATAAACAAACCCGGTTTCCTTCATCTCCGCAATCTTTGTCGGAACCCGATTTAACAAATACCGATCATGTGAAATCATAATCAAAGTGCCCTTAAACTCGCACAACGCCTTATCTAAAATCTCCTTCGAATCATAATCCAAATGATTGGAAGGCTCATCCAGTACCAAAACATTCGGACGTTCCAACATCATAATCGCAAACATCACCTTCGCCCGTTCTCCACCGGACAAGGTATTGATTTTCTTAAACACATCCTCCCCGCTAATCAGTAGCGAGCCCAATAATGACCGCAATTCCAGCTCCTTCTTCGTCGGAAACCGATCATGAACTTCCTGTAAAATTGTATTCTCGAAATTCAGTTCCCGATTCTCCTGCTCAAAATAAGCAATCTTAACATTCTCGCCCCATTTTACTTTACCGGAACAAGAAATCTTCCCTAAAATCGCCTTCACAAAAGAAGATTTCCCGATTCCGTTTCGACCGATAATCGCAATCTTCTCTCCACGAAGTGCCTCAAAATCAATCTCCTTACAAAGTTCCTTTCGCTCGTTTCCTTCTCCCACCGCAACCGAAATGTGATTTCCGTAAAACACTTGCTTATGAGGCTCCATATCGTAAGTAAAAGCAAGTGAAATCTTCTTTTTCACCGGATTCGGCTTCTCCATCACTTCCATCTTCTCAAGCGCCTTCACTCTCGTACCAACGCCATTCACCGACGCCGACTTTGCCAAATTTTTCGCCACAAAATTCTTCAACTTCGCAATCTCTTCCTGCTGCTTCTCATACTCCTTTAATAAAAACTCTTCCCGTTCTCTCTTTTGACGAATAAACTGCGAATAGCCACCTTTATAGCGAATCAACTTTTTATCCTCAATTTCGCAAATACTCGTCACAATTTTATCCAAAAAGTATCGGTCGTGCGAAACCGTCAAAACAGCTCCTTTATACTCCTTCAAATACTCTTCCAACCACGTCAGCGTCTCAAAATCCAAATGGTTTGTCGGCTCGTCCAAAATCAGCAGTCTCGGCTTTTTCAATAAAATCTTCACAAACCCCAACCGATTCTTCTCACCACCACTCAGTAACGACACATTCATAGCTCTGTCATACGATGCAAAGCCCATACCGGTCATCACCGTATTCACCAAAACATCTAACGAATAACCATCCTTCGCTTCGTATAACAAGTTCAATCGATCGTATTCCCGTAACAATTCCGGCGAATTATCTCCCTCCGCCATTTTCGCACGAATACTCTCTAATTTTCTCCCAATTTCATGAACTTCCGCAAACACCGAATCCAGTTCTTCCTGAATCGTGTTCCGTAAATTCAGCGCCGCATTCTGCTTCAAATAACCGATTTCAAGCCCTTTTTCCACATAAAGTTCGCCTGAATCGTACGGCAAATTTCCCGTAATAATATTCAACAAAGTTGACTTACCCGCACCATTTAACCCTAATAAGCCGATTTTATCTCCTTCATTAATCTGAAAGGTAATCTCCTCTAAAATTTGTTCTGCCCCGAAACTCTTCGATACCTGATTTAATGCCACTAACACTTTACTTCCCTACTCTCTTAATATCTCGCATTCTTATGCCAATTCCAAGCCGTCTCCACAATTTTATCTAAATCATCAAACTTCGGTTTCCAACCAAGAACTGACTTCGCTTTCTCACTCGAAGCCACTAACTGCGCCGGATCTCCCGCTCTTCTTACATCTGTTTGTGCAGAAATCTCCTCACCGGTCACTTTTTCAGCCGACGCAATCACTTCTTTTACCGTAAAACCGACACCGTTTCCTAAGTTAAAGACATTGCTTTCATTTCCATCCATCAAATACTTTACCGCCAAAATATGTGCATCCGCCAAATCGGTAACATGAATATAATCTCTTACGCAAGTACCGTCTTTGGTATCATAATCCTCTCCGAAAATCTTAATGCACTCTCTTTTATGAAGCGGTACCTGTAAAACCAGCGGAATCAAATGCGTTTCCGGATTATGCGCCTCCCCGATTTTTCCACTGATATGCGCCCCACAAGCGTTAAAATAACGTAAAGAAACATACTTTACACCATGAGCCAAATCCACCCAACGGAACATTTTCTCCATCGCTAATTTCGTTTCCCCGTAAGTATTGGTCGGTACGGTACGATCGGTTTCCAAAATCGGAATCCGTTCCGGCTCCCCATAAACCGCCGCCGTCGAAGAAAAGACAATCTTGTTAATTCCATTCTTCACCATGCTTTCCAAAAGTACCTTCGTACCATAAACATTGTTATCATAATATTTAAGCGGATTCGTCATACTCTCCCCTACCAAAGAATTCGCCGCAAAATGAATCACAGCCTCAATCTTCTCTTTATGGAAAACCTCATCCAAGAACTTCGCATCCCGAATGTCGCCCTCATAAAATATCGCCTTCTCGTGCACCGCCTCCCGATGCCCCGTCTGTAAATTATCTATTACAACCACATCAAATCCTCTGTCAATCAACTCATACACCGTATGCGAACCGATATACCCGGCTCCTCCTAAAACTGCAATTGCCATACTCCCACATCCTTTCAAGGACATTCTATCACATTTTGCAAATTATCACTATATAAATTGAGATTGCCTATATATTTTTTTAAGTATAAAATCACTTGCCTGACTTAAATTTTGTATCTTTTAAAAAATGCGGAACTTTTTTCCATAATAGAAAAAGTCCACCCATGATAACACAAGCGAACTTTTTGAAAATCACTCCTCCGAAACAAAATTCGGATTGTTTTTTGCATATTTGGAAATAAGCCAATCACGATCATTTGAAAGCTCCGAAAGAATATCGGTAGTTGCATTCACATGCTTTGCTACCTCTTCGCGGACCATATAATCCAAATCTCTGAAAAGCTTTCGAAGAACTTCGATAGGCGTAATCGGATTTCCGGCAACTCCAATACGCACCTCATACTGCTCATCTTCCGCAAGTTCATTAAGAAGTTCCACGGGAAGCCTTACATTCGATGCCAACTTTATACGCACCAAAAGCGTTTTATCTTTAGTAAGCTTTTTAAGTGTTTTTTCCGACGTATTCGGATGCTGCGCCACTTCCGCTCGTACCTTAGAGCACTTATCCTTAGAAAGCATCTTGAGAATAGCACTCGTCGCCTTAGGGTGCTTCGCAACCGCCGCCCGAACGAAACTATATCTATCCTTCGCAAGAATAAGAAGAGCTTCCGGAAGCGTATTCGGATTTTTCGCCACTTCGAATCGAATCCATACCAACGCTTCTTTCGCAAGCTCAGTAAGCCGCTCAGGAGAGGTTGTTACACACTTAGCTTCTAAAATCATTTTGACTGTTTCCAACATCAATTTCTCATCCTTTCTTTTTTTACATCCTTTACTTTGTCAGTCGAATAGATTCGACCCACTTCCGCCAATCAGCTTTTTATAATAAAAAAGCCTGCATTATTATATCACACATTATATAACAATGCAACAAAAAACGACCGTTTTCATGCCTCAAGGTTACCGGTCAGACTATATCTTTCTACGATGATGGAACAAACATTGTAGGGACACAATTTATTGTGTCCACGAAATAGCCTGATATTAGAATTAGGACACAATGAATTGTGTCCCTACAACGATTATGCCGTCATTGTAGGGGACGGCGTCCTCGACGTCCCGATATATTTACAATTTAAGTCTGACTAGACCCTCAAGTTACCGGTCAGACTTAAATTTATAGAAAAAGCACAAACACTGTAGGGACAGCATTCGCGGACGTAACACCATGAACGAAGTGAATGGCTTGTACGTCCTGTGTAAAAAAACTCCAAGAACGAAGTGATTGGGAAGTTTTGACTACTATGCTGTCCACAGAAAATGCGGAATGAAGGACAGCATGAATGCTGTCCCTACAAGGCTTTCGCGAAAATAATAAGTTGTTAAGTCTGAACTGAAACCGCCTCAACGTTACTCACAGTCGTATTATGCTTACACATCCGCATGCAACAAATTCATCAAAATTACAGCAAACTCCGCCCGAGTCAATTCCTTATTCGGAACAAATTCTCCCGAAACAATGCCGAGTCCTCTTGCCAAAGCTACATAACCCACATCTTCGGGATTCATATTCGTTAAATCAATCCCCTCCGTCTTATAAATATTCTGCAACTTTGCCACTTTCGTCAAATTCAATTGATCAATCAACTTCTTTAACGCATCTAACTTCGTAAATTCCGTATCTTCTTCCTTCTCCTCACTTCTGCTGTAATACCCCAACTGATTTAACGCCTCAACAAACTCTTTTTCGGAAACAGCCTTTTTGGGTAAAAATTCCTCTTCCTCAAAACGAACATTTAAATCCGTTATCAAACGAATCGCTCTTTCTGCCCAATGGCCGGAAATATCCGTAAAGTTCTTTTCTGTCACTTTTTTATACTCTTCTCCATCATAAGAAAGTTGTTTTCCGCTAAAAGGAGAAATTGCAGAAGGATTAATATTGGTACGATAAACCAAACGCATTTCCTTTTCTAAGCGATATTTATCTTGAATCTTAACATCTTCCGCATCGCTGATATAATGCTTCTGATTGATTTCATACACCAATTCAAATCCTTCCTTATCTGCGTAATGTTTATACGCTTCTTCCGGACTCATGGTAGCTTTCGGTGACTCAAAAATTACCTCATCATCCCAATAATAACCGAAAGAATAAATCTTTCCGGTCACGCCATCCACACTTCCGTAAATTTGATTATAGGTGTATTCTACTCCTTCATTTACTCGGTTATAACGAAAATCATAACCTCCGTAAACCGGCTCATTCTCAATATACTTTAAGATATAGCCAAAACCCGGTTCATCACTCAAAACCGACTTTTTAAACTTATCTCCTACTTTTTCTTTCAAGAAACTCTCTAACATTTCCTGTGCTTCCGCTTTTGTATATTTTACTTCTAACGCATTCCAGTCTTCTTTATCGTAATCATAACTGCTTCTCACATTCGAACGATAAGAAATCAACTCTCCCGTCTCTGCATTTACCGTCGCACTCGCATAAGCTCGGAATGAATCCTTCGCCTGATAATCCACATCTCCTCTTACATCGTTAAAAGTAATTCTCCAAAGGTAGTCTTTTGCTTCTTTATTCTCATCGTACTTTTGATACAAATTAGCACTTACCGCATTCAAATGCTCATCAAACAACAAACGATTATCATTCTCTACGACCTTAATAGCCTCCTTTTTGGAAATAAGATTTTTAAGCTCCTCAATCTTCGCCACTTCCTGCTCGCTAAGTCCGGCTGCACTCATCAGCTTATTATTCGCGCTGTCTTCCGCAATACTTTCGTTTTTCGTCATTTCCATCGAAAGATACTCATTTTTCGTCTCGTAAATTTCTCCTGTTTTCGCATCTACCGCCATATAGCTCTTATCCGGCTGATACACCAAATAAGCTTTTGTAATCGTTTTATCTCCCACCTTTTCCGTCTTGTTTCGGTAGGTCAATTTCATTTCCACTTTTTCTCCGATTTTCTCTTGGGCTTCTTCCTTCGAAATCTTTACTTCACTATCCGGAATCGAAATATGATATTCCCAAGACGCACTTAATCCAACAACTTCACCCGTTTCGTAATCTACCGAAACACGAACCGAATTATCCGGCATTAAAATACCATTTTCCATTCTGTCAAATTGATAGGTATAGCTTCCGGAATAAACGCCGTTAAAACTTGCCTCCTGAAATTGAAGATGTCCCGAAACTGCCGGCAATACCTTTTCAATAAATGCTTCTGCCGTTGCCTTTAATTCCTCTTTTAAAAACTTCGGAACACTATTTTTCTCCTTATTATTCCTTAAATTATAGGAAAAAATATTTCCGTCTTTATCGCATTTTATCGACAAACTGTTCTTAAAATCTTTATCTCTCCATACAAAGCTCCAATATTGTCCGTAAGCCGTATTACTTTGGTAATCGTATGTAAATTCCGTAAATTCTGCCGGAATCTCAATCTTTCCCTTTATTTCCAAAAGAACACTTTCCATATCCGCCGCAACCTCTTCATTCGTCACAGCATCACTTCCCATCGAAATCACTGCCGCATTCGCCGGTGCCGCAAACGCACTTGCCAAAACCGCAGTTGACAATAGTCCGGAAATTATTTTTTTCTTCATAAAAAATCCTCCTTTGTTAAATTTGAACACTAATTAGACGAACGCTTTTTCCAAAACGTTTCAAATCTCTCTTGATTTTTTATTTAAATTCTGCCAATAATAAATTAATACCTGTACGGACAGCATTTATGCTGTCCATACAAACTATAAATTAATGATATTTTGAAAGCGAGGAACTAAAATTGGAACACATCGAAATTGCGAAACGCATTGCCGACGCCGGCGGAGCGCTTTATTATGTCGGCGGCTGCGTACGAGATAAATTTATGAAAAAAGAACCGAAAGATATTGATTTCTGCGTCACCGGACTATCAATAGAAACCTTCTCCGCACTTTTTCCCAAAGCCTTCCTAAAAGGCAATTTCTTTCCTGTATTTCAACTAAACGGGAATGATTTCGCCTTCGCCAGAAAAGAAACCAAAACCGCACTCGGTCACACCGGCTTTTCCTCTGTCACTGAAAATGTTTCTATCGAAGAAGATTTAAAACGTCGCGATTTTACGATAAACAGTATGGCAATCAATGTCCTCACCAATGAAATTATCGACATTTTCGGAGGTCTTCATGATATAAAAGAAAAGTTAATTCGTGCCACCTCTTCCGCTTTTTCGGAAGACCCGCTTCGCGTTTACCGTGGTGCACAATTCGCTGCACGATTTGGCTTCACCATCGAACCCGCTACCAAAACCCTCATGAAGTCTATGAAACACGAACTTTCCACCCTCTCCGCCGAACGCGTCTTTGAAGAATTAAAAAAAGGCCTTTCCGCAGAAAAGCCTTCTGAATTTTTTCATATTTTAAGAGAATTAGATGTTTTAGACATTCATTTTCAAGAAATTCAAGATCTGATCGGCGTTATCCAGCCAATCGAATACCATCCCGAAGGCGACGTCTATAACCACGTTATGATTGTTCTCGATAAAGTCGCCGAAATGACCGACGATATCACTATCCGTTTCTCCGGACTCGTCCATGACATCGGAAAAGGGGGCACCCCAAAACATATCCTCCCTCACCACTACAATCACGACGCAAACGGTATAAAACCATTTAACGAACTATCCCATCGCTTAAATCTTCCTAACCACTGGAAGAAACTTTGCAAAGTCATCATTACCGAACACATGCGTGCCGGCTTCTTCGATAAAATGTCTGTCGGAAAGCAAGTTAGTTTCTTAGAAAGAAACTACCATTTCTTAAAAGAACTTGAAATCATCGCCAAAGCCGACTCCAAAAATCCAAGTTTGTCTTTCCAAAAACTCGGCAACGAATTAATGCAAAACGTTAATGGAAAAACAATAAAACTGCCAAACCGGGAAAATGCCAAAGAAATTCTTCACAGCAAACGAGTGGAATATTTAAAAAGAAAAGGCCTGCCAACAACCTAATTGTTGTTGACAGGCAAATGCGCTTAGTCGTTAAAAAAACTTACGCGAGCACCGAAAACATTCATTTGGCATTCCGCGTCGTTTTGCGAAAAGACCCTCTCATAGAAACATCTTTCCGCCCCATGGTTACAAAAAACAGAACCACTTCCATCATGCTTACATGTGTCATATACATTCCAATTCTCACATGCAAAGCAATGCGTTTGCCAACAAATTTCCGTAATTTTTTCAACGTCGACATCCATGCTGCAATGCTCAGCGTTTACGTTAACTTTCGTTGCCCCCTGATGGTAGAACGCTACAGAAACATCCCCGTTTTGATTAACCAACGAAACTTCAGACGTATCCAAGCCACAGTAAAAGAGTTTTCCACTTCCGAGAGTTACGTCAATCTTCTCATACTGTCGCGAGTCAGCAAGATATAGATCAATCTGAATATCTTCCACATTCTCGCTTTCATCAAAAATGACCTTCAGAAAGCCATCTTCAATCGTTACTTCCGGAGCTTTCTTAATATCTCCGTGCATTTCTATAATGCAATCTCCCTCTTCATGATAGAAATCGTTGTAATTGAAGACAGTCACGTTACCACGATTAAACGATACCGTCAACGTGTCATCAATCGGAATAGCCTTTCGGCCATAGTAGCGAGCCTCAACCCCACCAAACGGATAATGCACCACTTCACCGGTCAGTTCGTTTTTGACCTTGTCATCTGTCTTAAAATACAGATTCAGTCCAAAAAGGATAACCACGACAAACACCAGCACAAAAGTCTTTTTCATTTTTTTCTCTCCTTCTTTTATTCACGTCTTTTTTTGTTCTTTCTTCCTCAGCGGTACACTGCTGATAAAAGTAATTTGTAACTATTTATATTATACCACATTATGTAAATAGTTGCAAGTTGATTTAAAAATCAAACAGATTCAATCCAACTTCTTCACTAACTTTCCTTCCTACTTTTCCTTCAATTACATCCACAACAATTTCACAAGTCGCGCTAATCTTACATTCATTCAAATGGCCACCGAAAATATGTCCGTCTTCCACTCCTACCGAAATATGTAAATGCAAGTACGGCTTTCCATTCATTTCGGAAAAGGTACCCATTAAACTTGCAATTTCAAAAGGGACTTTCAATTCATTCGAATGATACTGTTTCTCCTTCACATCAAACAATCCGAACTTTACAAAATCTCCTGCACCTATTCCGCTAATATTGGCTAACACAACCTTTTCTTCTTCCGCAAACTTTAATAAAGAAGCTACCACCTCTTCCCCTCTGTTCAAACGTACCACATACTTACTATCAAACTTTCTGTACTCCATTTTCAATTTTTCCTTATTATAAAATTATCTAAAAAATCCATTCCTTTATATCGTTTCATTCTCCTATCCAACTGTTCTGCCGACTCATTTCCACTCACCGTAAAACGATTTAGCATCGGAAAATCCTCTAAGTTCCGATTCACTCCCTGCGTCACCAACATCCCAATCGGATATTCCAATTTCTCAACAATCTCCTTTAGTAAATCCATCGGTGGAACGCCATAAGGATATGCCATGATTTTTGTCTTAACACCAAGATTTTCCGAAATCAATTGATCTGCCTTCATTAAATCGTCAAAAATTCGATTCTTCCGCATTTCATCCGTTTCTCCCGCCAATTTTGCCTTCAATAACGGAACACTTTTTCCCCGTTCATCCGTCGTATATTCATGCGAATTATAAGTATGTGAACCAATCTCAATCAAGCCGGAATCCTGCATCTCTTTTATCTGCTCCCACCTCAAATACCGTGTTCCCCACAAAGGCACTTCATCCTCTATCACCTTTGCAACCACATTAATATTCGCCTTCACACCGTACTTCTGCAAAACCGGATACCCCAACAAATAATTATCTTCATATCCGTCATCAAAGGTAAAAACCAACAAATCTGACTTTTTTGCTTCTTCCTCCCCTTTAAAAATCCGATACGCCTCTTCCAAACTCACAATCTGGTAATCGCTATTTGTAAAATAATCACAGTATTCCGCCAAACGTTCCGTCGTAATATATAAATTATGCAGTTTTTTATCCTCCGGCATTTCCTCACAAACCACATGCATCATTAAAAGATGTAACGTCGGAGTTTCCTCATATTGATCCTTCGCAACAGAAAAGACTTCCAATAATAACGCAATCAACAATAAAAACACTACCGGAATCACGATTCTGCGTTTTTCCATCTCTCATTCATATCCTTTCAATATAATAAATCCTTCACCACTTCGCTCGCAATCATCAAACCCATCACTGACGGGACAAAAGAAATACTCCCCACAACTCGCTGTCCCTCCTCCGTCTCCTTGGGTTTTATCGGGTCTTCTTTAGAATACACCACTTTTAAAGATTTTACACCTCGATTTCGCAACTCCCTGCGAACTACTTTCGCAAGCGGACAAACCGACGTTTTATAAATATCTGCCACTTCAAATAAAAACGGATTCAACTTATTTGCCGCTCCCATCGCTGAAATCAACGGAATTCCTGCCTGTTCCGCCCTCACCGCCAAATCGATTTTCGCCGTTACATTATCCACCGCATCCACGATATAATCGTACTTTTCCTGTAAAAATTGCTCCGCATTTTCCGGCAAATAAAACGCCTGCAAAGCCTCTACCTCTGCCTCCGGATTAATTTCCGAAATCCGCTCCTTCATCACTTCCACTTTCGGCTTTCCAATCGTACTATGTAATGCATGAATTTGTCGATTCAAATTTGTCACGCAAATATCGTCCTTATCTACCAAAACAAAGTGCCCCACACCGGCACGTGCCAACCCTTCCGCCGTATAAGAACCAACGCCTCCCACGCCGAAAATGGCCACTTTCGCTCTTTTTAATTTATTTATTCCCTCTTCTCCAATCAACAATCTTGTCCGTGAAAACTGATCCATATTTCTCCTCCCTCCAATCGTACGGACAGCATTTATGCTGTCCATTTCGGTTTTCTGCTATTTAAAGGACACAATGAATTGTGTCCCTACATATTCAATCGCCCATTTAACTTTCTATAAATTCTCTCATTCATCCACGGCTCACTCGACAATTTCTCCACATCCTTTAAGCAGCACCACTTTACCCCGCTATTCTCATCCGGCTTACAACGTAACATCTCTTCCTCCGTTACCTCCAACAGAAAAGTAACATTAAAATGAAGATGCGAAGAAACATATTTTCCTCTTTTCTCATGCCCATTCACACAAAGAACCTCAATCGAAAACGGTTCTTCTGAAATAACTGTTACCTTCTCAACACCGGTTTCCTCTTTTAATTCCTTCACTGCAACTTTCAACAAATCCGTCTCTCCATCTGCGTGACCACCTGTCCACGCCCAAGACTGATAAATATTATGATAAATCATCAAAACCTTTGTCCGCTCCGGATTTACAACCCACGCCGACGCTGTAAAATGTGCAATATCATTCTCACGAGTAAATAAATTATCAAACTTTTCCGTAAAATTCAGCATCACTTGCTTATCCTTCTCCTCCTGCTCATTTTGCGGAATATAATTTCTTAACCATTCAAATTGCTCCATTCATTTTCATCCTTTCACACATAGTTACAGGTCAGACTATATCTTTCTACAATGATTCTGACATCATTGTAGGGGACGGCGTCCTCGACGTCCCGCTATATTTGTGACAATTTAAATCTGAACTTTAACCACACCTACTCTATTTTACAAGATATTCATTGATTTATCAATTGATTTAAAAAAGAAAAGAAGTTACCTTGTGGTAACCTCTTATTCTAAAGAAAGTACGGGAAGATATTTTTTCATCGCTAAAATCAACGCCCCTCCATACGCTCCTTTAATTTGTTCTTTCACTGCTTCATAATATTTGTCTCGATCTGTCAATCCCAACGCGCATGCCGCCTGACTTGCTGTTTCTTTAGAACGAAATACATAAAAGACATTATCTCTTGTAACTGTTTTTTCCTTTTTCACATTTCCATTAGAATCACGATAAACAATCGTAACAGAAGCAGAACGCTCCCATTCCGAACAATCCAAATTAATCGGTAGATACTGCTTAATACGGTGTTGCAACCTTTCCAACAGTCCTGAACTGATGCGATTTCTCACCGCAATATAATTCTTTCCATAAACATTACAAAGAATCTTCAATACCTCAGGACAACAGATAATATTCTCGATAAACGGTAATCTGGTACAAAAAATTCCTTGCTTTTCCAATGCACGAATCCGTTTCTTTGTTAAATCATCTCGATCGATAATTGCGAAAACATTTGCCTCCGTCTTTCCTTTTAAACGCCAAAGTACTTTCGAAACCATTTTAGTAACCACCGTACATCCTTCACAAGGAACAACCACTAATTCCGGATATACTAACGAATACACTGCGAAATCAATGCTGTCGTAAGTTCCTTCACAAAGCAAAATTCCTTTTTTCTCCGGATGATTATAGTACTCTTCGATCGCTAATTCTGCTAATTGTTTCACCCTTCGCTTCTCCTGCTGCCGCAATGTCAACTCAGTCATACGTCCTCCTCCTTAAAACAAAAAAGGATTTTTTTATTCAAATGTTGTAAGAATATTATATCCGCCAAATGTCGAAATAGCAAGAATTATCGAAAAAAGTGTTTTGCGTGTTACTATTCAAACTATAAATTTATAACTTTCAAAAAATATCGTTAGAACATCTTTTGTAGGGACACAATTTATTGTGTCCTAATTCTATCATCTGCCTATTTCGCGGACACAATAAATTGTGTCCCTACAGCGATTGTGCCACATTTTAGAAAGATTATAGTCTGAATGTAGTTTGCAAATCTAAAAATCGTTCTATAGAACAAAAGTGTTTTGCGAAGGCAAAACACCTGCGCCGAACGCGAGTTGCGCAGCAACATTCCTTTCGCGTGAGTGTGCTCCCCCGCGGAGCGTTTTGTTGTATAGGAAAAATCAAAAATTTTGCCTATACAACAAAAAACAAAGGTACCGATTTCTCGATACCCTTGCTATTCCTTATAAATTATTCAATGATAGATGTAACAACACCGGATCCAACTGTTCTTCCGCCTTCACGAATAGCGAATCTTAATCCTTCTTCGATAGCGATTGGTTGAATCAATTTAATTGTCATTGTTACGTTATCTCCAGGCATAACCATTTCTGTTCCTTCAGGAAGTTCGATAACACCTGTAACGTCAGTTGTTCTTAAATAGAACTGTGGTCTGTAGTTATTGAAGAACGGTGTATGACGTCCACCTTCTTCTTTTGTCAAGATATATACTTCACCTTTGAAGTGAGTATGTGGGTGAATAGAACCCGGCTTAGCCAAAACTTGACCTCTTTCAATTTCATTTCTTTGGATACCACGGAGTAATGCACCGATGTTATCACCTGTAACAGCTTCATCAAGAAGCTTTCTGAACATTTCAATACCGGTAACAACCGTTTTCTTAGCTTCCGGAGTTAAACCAACGATTTCAACTTCGTCAGAAATCTTCAATGTACCTCTTTCTACTCTACCGGTAGCAACGGTTCCACGACCGGTAATTGTGAAAACGTCTTCAACAGGCATCAAGAAAGGTTTAGCTGTATCTCTTTCCGGTGTAGGGATGTAGCTATCAACAGCTGCCATCAACTCATTGATACAAGCATATTCAGGAGCATTAGGATCTTGAGAAGTAGATTCCAAAACCTTTAATGCAGAACCCTTAACGATTGGAATATCGTCACCTGGGAATTCATATTTAGACAATAATTCTCTAATTTCCATTTCAACTAAGTCTAATAATTCAGGATCATCAACTTGGTCTACTTTGTTCATGAATACTACAATGTAAGGAACACCAACCTGACGAGCAAGTAAGATGTGTTCTCTTGTTTGTGGCATAGGACCATCAGCAGAAGATACAACCAAGATTGCACCGTCCATCTGAGCAGCACCTGTGATCATGTTTTTAACATAGTCAGCGTGTCCCGGGCAGTCAACGTGTGCATAGTGTCTGTTTTCTGTTTCGTATTCTACGTGTGCTGTAGAAATTGTAATACCTCTTTCTCTCTCTTCCGGAGCCTTATCGATTTGATCATAAGCTTCGTATTGAGCCTTTCCTTGTAATGCTAATACTTTTGTAATAGCCGCTGTTAAAGAAGTCTTACCATGGTCAACGTGACCGATAGTACCGATATTAACGTGTGGCTTAGTTCTTTCAAATTTTGCTTTAGCCATTTTCATTTCCTCCTTTTATTTATTACTCGCTTACATTCTATACCATATAAGGTAAAAATGCAAGAAAATTTTTTCTTATCAAATATTATTGGTTACAAGTCAGTCTTAACTTTATATACGGCCTTAATTTTTTCTCAATTTATTGTACGGACAGCATTTATGCTGTCCTGCTCTTCTGCCTATTCTGTGGACAGCATGAATGCTGTCCCTACAGTGTTTGTGCCTTCTTTATAAATTTGAGTCTGACCAGTAACTATTATTGTAGGGACGACAGTTCCGCCGTCCTTACAATCTATTTACTTAGTCCTTCTTTACGTTTGCTCTCTGACCCATAACGGCCTCTTGAACAGACTTAGGAACTTCTTCGTAGTGGTCAAACTGCATGGAGTATGCGCCTCTACCTTGCGTTCTGGAACGAAGGTCAGTTGCATATCCAAACATTTCGGAAAGTGGAACATAACCGTGAATAACTTTTGTATTCGCTCTGTCTTCCATACCTTCCAAACGTCCACGACGAGAGTTAATATCACCGATAACATCTCCCATATATTCTTCCGGAACAGTAATATCAACTTTTTCAACCGGTTCTAACAATACCGATTCACCAAGTTTTTGTGCTTCCTTAATTGCCATAGATCCGGCAATCTTGAACGCCATTTCCGAAGAATCGACATCATGGTAAGAACCATCTACTAACGTTACTCTCAAGTCAACTACCGGGAATCCGGCTAAAATACCGGTCTCCATAGCTTCTTGAATACCGTTATCGATTGGTCCGATAAATTCCTTAGGAACCGCACCACCGACAATCTTATTAACAAATTCGTAACCGGTTCCGCGCTCTAACGGTTCTACCTCTATAATAGCATGACCGTATTGTCCACGACCACCGGATTGACGAATAAATTTACCTTCTGCTTTAACCTTCTTACGAATGGTTTCTTTATAAGCAACTTGTGGCTTACCAACGTTACATTCAACCTTAAATTCACGTTTCATTCTGTCAACGATGATATCTAAGTGTAACTCACCCATACCGGAGATAATGGTTTGACCGGAATCTTGGTCTGTATGAGTCTTAAATGTAGGATCTTCTTCCGCAAGTTTTGATAACGCAATACCCATTTTTTCTTGGCTTGCTTTATCCTTTGGCTCAATCGCAACAGAGATAACCGGATCAGGGAATTCCATAGATTCCAAAATAATCGGATGTTCGATGTCGCAAAGGGTATCACCCGTCGTAACATTCTTTAATCCAACTGCCGCAGCAATATCTCCGGCATATACTTTATCTACATCTTCTCTGTGGTTAGCATGCATCAATACGATACGGCCAACTCTTTCCTTGCTGTTCTTTGTTGCATTTAATACGTATGAACCGGATTCTAAGATACCGGAATATACTCTGAAGAAACATAACTTTCCAACAAACGGGTCTGTCATAATCTTAAACGCCAAAGCTGCAAAAGGTTCTTCATCGCTGGAAGCTCTTTCTACTTCTCCCTCTACTCCTTCAACCGTTCCTTTAATATGAGGAACATCGATTGGTGCAGGTAAGTAGTCAATAACAGCATCCAACATCATTTGAACACCTTTGTTTTTATAAGAAGAACCGCAAAGTACAGGAGTCATTCTTACAGCAATTGTTGCTTTTCGAATGGCTTTCTTAATTTCTTCAACAGTAATTTCCTGACCTTCTAAGTACTTCATCATAAGCTCTTCGTCTTCTTCAGCAACAGCTTCCAACATAGCATTTCTATATTCTTCTGCTTTTGCTTTCATATCTTCAGGAATTTCTTCTTCACGAATATCTTTTCCTAAATCATCATAATACACTTCACTCTTCATCGTAATCAAATCAATGATTCCTTTGAAGGTATCTTCCTTACCGATTGGTAATTGAAGTGGAACTGCATTTGCTCCAAGTCTGTCTTTCATCATTTGAACGTCAGCATAGAAATCTGCTCCCATGATATCCATCTTATTAATGTATGCAATTCTTGGAACATTATATTTATCGGCTTGTCTCCATACAGTTTCTGATTGAGGCTCAACACCGCCCTTAGCACAGAATACTGCAACGGCACCATCTAATACTCTTAAAGATCTTTCAACCTCAACGGTAAAGTCAACGTGTCCCGGAGTATCGATAATATTGATTCTATTACCTTTCCATTGACAAGTTGTAGCAGCCGAAGTAATAGTAATACCTCTTTCCTGCTCTTGTTCCATCCAGTCCATTGTAGCGGCACCCTCGTGGGTTTCACCAATCTTATGAACCTTACCGGTATAGAACAAAATTCTTTCTGTTGTAGTTGTCTTACCAGCATCTATATGAGCCATAATACCGATATTTCTTGTTTTTTCCAACGGAAATTGTCTCGGCATAATTACCCTCCTTGTATTTTTTCAAACAATAAAAAATGTAATATAAAACTACTATTGTTCTGTTCAAGCTTCGCTTTCACAGAACGGAGTTATATTTTACTTTTTTAGCGGTACACAGCAATTTTGCGAATTGCTGCGGGCTTATTTGCTAAATTCATTCTTCGCCTTTTAGGCTCGAATTCATTAAGCAACTTTACCAATGTTCTATTCAAGCTTCGCTTTCATAGAACCGCAATTATTTTACTTACTTTTTAGCGGTACACAGCAATTCTGCGAATTGCTGCGGGCTTATTTGCTAAATTCATTCTTCGCCTTTTAGGCTCGAATTCATTAAGCAAATAATGCCTACCATCTATAATGTGCAAACGCACGGTTAGCTTCAGCCATCTTATGAGTTTCTTCTTTCTTCTTGATAGCTCCGCCAACATTGTTTGTCGCATCAATAATTTCGTTAGCTAATTTTTCAGCCATTGTTCTTTCATTACGCTTTCTGGCATATTCAACTAACCATCTGATTCCTAAAGATTGTCTTCTTTCCGGTCTAACTTCCATCGGAACTTGGTATGTTGCACCACCAACACGTCTTGCTTTAACTTCTAATACAGGCATTACGTTATTTAATGCTTCTTGGAATGCATCTAAAGCATCCTTAGAAGTTTTTTCACTTACGATTTTAAACGCATCATAAACGATGGATTGAGCAACACCTTTTTTGCCATCATACATTACTTTATTAATAAGCTTTGTAACAACCTTATTATTGTAAATCGGATCCGGCAAAACTTCTCTTTGTGCGATAAATCCTCTTCTTGGCACTTTACTTCCCCCTTTCATATTAAAACAGATTCACTGTTTCAGGTACTCGGCTTAAAGCCGTTAGCGCTCGTACTATCTAATATATATTAAAACCGTACAAGCCATACGTTCAAGAAACATTTCTGTTTCCTGCATTGAGACTGTACGAATTTCTATTTCTTAGGTCTCTTTGCGCCGTATTTCGATCTTCCTTGCTTTCTGTCGTTAACACCGGCTGTATCCAATACACCACGGATGATATGATAACGAACACCCGGAAGGTCTTTTACTTTTCCACCTCTGATTAACACAACACTATGTTCCTGTAAATTGTGTCCGATTCCCGGAATGTAAGATGTTACTTCCATACCGTTCGTCAACTTAACTCTGGCAATTTTTCTTAATGCAGAATTCGGTTTTTTCGGTGTTGTTGTTTTTACAACGGTACAAACACCTCTCTTTTGAGGACAACTGATATCTGTTTCAATTTTTCTCTTAGAGTTCAAACCTTTTTGTAAAGCAGGAGCAGTAGATTTTTTTGTTACTGTGGATCTTCCCTTTTTTACTAACTGATTAAAGGTTGGCACTTCTTTTTCACCTCCTTATTTAAATATTGACGTACAGCCTATATTTTACCACCGGAAATGCAAATATGTCAACAACTTTTCCAATATTTGTTCAAAAAATGTTACAGGTCAGACTATAATCTTGTATCTTTCGAAAAATATCGCCAGAATGCGGTTTATACGGACACAATTTATTGTGTCCTAATTCTACCTTCTGCCTATTCCGCGGACACAATTCATGCTGTCCTGCTTTCCGCCTTTTCTGTGGACAGCATAAATGCTGTCCCTACAATGATTAAGAAACATTTTAAGGTATATATAAGGTTCATTCTGAACTGTAACAAAAATGTATTGTAATAATTTGTAAAATATGTTATGATTTGTAATGAGGTGACATTATGGAATTATATTTACTCTGGCTTTCTCTGATATTTGAAAGCAATTACACATTATTACAACAATTTTTAATAAACCATCCTACTCCGGAAAATCTTTTTTCTTTACAAAATACAGAGGAACCCTTTCCCGAAAAAGTTCGTTTCCGCTTCTCTTTTGATGCACTCAAAAAACAAGCGGAAAGAGAATTTGAATTTTGTCGAAAAAACAATATTCATTTAATCAGTTTTCTTTCACAGGAATATCCAATTAATCTGCAAAACGCTCCTTCCCCGCCACCTATTCTCTTTTATAAAGGAAGTCTTTTACCGCAAGACGAAGTTTCTATCTCTATCGTCGGCTCTCGAAACTACACCCCTTACGGGAAAGCGGTCACACAAAAAATGGCTTTTGAATTAGCTTCTGCCGGTATTACCGTCATCAGCGGTATGGCAAGAGGGATTGATTCTTTTTCTCATCAATCCGCCATTTCTGCAAACGGACGTACCATAGCCGTTTTAGGTAGCGGAATTGACGTTATTTATCCTTCGGAAAACAGAAAATTATATGAGCAAATCGCAGAAAACGGAGCGGTTTTTTCAGAATTTCCTCTCCATACCGCACCAATCTCGCAAAATTTTCCGGTGCGAAACCGCATTGTCGCCGGTCTTTCTTTAGGAACTTTAGTCATCGAAGCCGCAAAAAAAAGCGGAACTCTCATCACCGCACGATTAGCCGCCGAAGCCGGGCGAGAAGTTTACGCAGTCCCCGGCAATATCTGCACACCTTTCTCAGAAGGAACCAACGAATTAATCAAAGACGGTGCTAAAATCGTCACTTCCGCTCAAGACATCATCAGTGACTTGCAGCACTACCTCCGCCAAATCTTGCCTACTCCGCAGAAAAAAATAAAAAAATCACCTCCACCCTCTTTAACACCAATAGAAAGGAAAGTGTATAACTTGCTGTCTCTCACTCCAACACCACTCGATATCATTATTCAAGAAACACAAATTCCGGCAAGCGAATTACTCCCCCTTTTAACCGACATGGAGTTAAGCGGATACATTAAACAACTTCCGGGAAGCAACTATATTAAAGAATAAAGATTAGATGTGGGAGATTTTCATTTTTTCAAAAGTTGTTGCATATTTTTTTTTTTTAATGTACACTCTATTTGAATTAAAGGAAGATTAATTCTTCAGAATAGGAGTGAAACAATGGCAAGTTATTTGATTATCGTTGAGTCACCTGCAAAATCAAAGACAATTAAAAAATTCTTAGGAAGTAACTACAAAGTAGAAGCTTCGATGGGACACATTCGGGATCTTCCGAAAAGCCAACTTGGAATCGATATTGAAAATCATTTTGAACCGAAATACATTAATATACGTGGTAAAGCCGATTTAATTAAGAAACTAAAAAAAGCGGCAAAAGACAGTAAAAAAGTTTTTCTCGCAACCGACCCGGATCGTGAGGGAGAAGCAATTTCTTGGCATCTTGCGTCTTTGTTGGACGTACCGGAAAAAAATTTAGTTCGTGTGACGTTTAATGAAATTACCGAAAGTGCTGTAAAAAAGGCAATTGCTAATCCGCGAAATATTGATATGAATTTAGTAGATGCCCAACAAGCAAGACGTGTTTTGGATCGAATTGTGGGTTATAAAATCAGCCCGCTTTTATGGAAAAACGTCAAAAAAGGATTGAGTGCCGGACGTGTTCAATCGGTTGCGGTAGAATTGATTGTTGACCGGGAAAGAGAAATCGAAAAGTTTATTCCGGAAGAATATTGGACGATTACCGCGACCCTCGCAAAGGAAAAAAGTACAAAAACATTTGAAGCGAAATTCTACGGAAAAGGCGACAAAAAAACAGACATTTCTTCCAAAGAAGAAGCGGATAAAATTCTAAAAGATTTAAAAAATGCAGATTATATTATTTCTTCCATCAAGCCCGGTGAAAAGAAACGTCACCCTGCCCCACCGTTTATCACCAGTACATTACAGCAGGAAGCATCCAGAAAATACGGTTTCGGTGCTTCCAAAACTATGATGATTGCGCAACAGTTATATGAAGGATTAGATATCAAAGGACACGGTACAATCGGTTTGATTACTTATATGAGAACCGATTCCGCCAGAATTTCAGAAGAAGCTCAAAAAGAAGCGGAATCGATTATCAAAAGTACCTACGGAAATGACTTCTACCCTACTGCTCCGAATGTGTATAAATCGAAAAAGTCTGCACAAGACGCTCACGAAGCGATTCGTCCTTCTTATTTGCATATCAAGCCGGAAGAAATTAAAGATTCATTAAGCAACGAACAATTTAAGCTGTACAAACTAATTTGGGAACGCTTTATGGCAAGCCAGATGGCATCTGCTGTTTTTACAACTTTGGCGATTGACATTCGTGCCGGAGAATATCTCTTAAAAGCGAACGGTTCGCAAATAAAATTTCCGGGATTTATGACGTTATATACCGAAACAAATGAATCCGGAGAAAATGAAAAAGATGTGATTCTTCCTCCTCTTAGCGAAGGAGAAAAAGTCGTAAAGAAAGAGATTTCTCCAAAACAGCATTTTACCGAACCGCCTCCTCGTTATTCCGAAGCAAGTTTAGTGAAAGCATTAGAAGAAAAAGGTATCGGAAGACCGAGTACCTATGCTCCTACTATTACGACGATTATTTCAAGAGGCTACATCGAAAAAGAAAAGAAAGTTCTTTATCCGACAGAATTAGGGACTATTGTAACCGACTTATTAAAAGAAAATTTTGCGAATATTATGGATATTGCATTTACGGCGGAAATGGAAACCGATTTGGATGAAATTGAGGAAGGAAAAATTCCTTGGAAAGAAGTTATCGATAACTTCTACGGTCCTTTTTCAGAAACATTGAAAGTTGCGGAAGAGAAAATTGGAAAAGTGGAATTGACTTATGAAGAGAGCGACGTACAATGCGAAAAATGCGGCAGAATGATGGTGATTAAACAAGGAAAATACGGTAAATTCTTAGCGTGCCCCGGATTCCCGGAATGTCGAAACGCAAAACCGATTGTCGAAGAAACCGGAAAGTTCTGTCCGGTATGTCATGGAAAAGTTTTAATTCGAAAAACAAGACGTGGTAAAAAATATTATGCTTGCGAAAACAGTAAAGCCTGCAATTTCATGATTTGGGAAGAACCAACCGATACCAATTGCCCGAAATGCGGTAATTTTATGTATAAGAAAGGGAAAAAATTGATTTGTTGTAACGATAATTGTAAATACGAAATCGAATCGGAAAGTGTAAAAAAATAGCCAGAAAAATGGGTTCTTAATTTTAGAACCCGATTTTTTTTGCTTTCCTTGTCGCTTTTTGTTAAGTTTTTTTTACGGAAAACCGATAACAATGAGTGATTGAGAATATTAGGAGGATTGAATAAGTTATGGATATATTAAGTCTTGCTGGATTATTTGTTGCATTCGGAATGTTTTTATCTGCCTTTTGGTTAGAAGGCGGAGCATTTGCCAATTTGTTCCAGATAACAGCATTTATGATTGTCGTAGGTGGTACTGTTGGAGCGGTTTTAATATCCTTTCCTATGGAAGAAATTAAAAAAATGGGTAAGGCAGTAAAAATTGTTTTCAACAATAAACCGATCGATCAACTTGCAATAATAAACCGATTGGCTGAACTCGGTGATAAAGCAAGGCGGTCTGGAATATTAAGCTTAGAAGAGGAAATTCCAAAACAAGATAATGCATTAATAAAAAAAGGATTAGAACTTATTATGAGTGGGCTGGATAAGGACTTAGTTGCTGAAACATTAATGCGTCAAGCCGAAATTTCAGAAAATGATTTACACGCAGCAGCTGCCGGATTTGAGGCGGCAGGTGGATATTCGCCTACAATGGGTATTATCGGTACCGTTATGGGATTAATAAATCTTTTACAAAATCTTGCAACTGCTGATATGGCCCACTTAGGACATGCTATTGCAGTTGCTTTCGTTGCAACACTATACGGCGTATGTTTTGCTAATGTTATCTATTTACCTTTTGCAAATAAAGTAAAAACAATTGCTAAACATGAATCTGCTACTGCAGAGCTTGTTATTGAAGGAGTTTTATCTATTCAAGCCGGCGAAAATCCTAAAATTATGAAAGATAAATTGAGTTATGATTTAATTGCTGAATTAAACGGAATTGCTCCAAATGAAAGTAATGCAAAAAAATCATCAAGAAATGCTGAATAAACTGGAGGGATTAGATTATGGCTATAAAGAAAAAAGCCAAACCAGCTGAAAAAGAAAACAGCGAACGTTGGCTAGTTTCATATTCCGACTTTATAACGCTTTTATGTGCTGTATTCATTATTTTATATTCTATGGCTTCTGCCGATGCAAAGGCAGCCGGTTCAGATGGCTCAGGTCAAGCTTCCGCTTTAGCTGCAATTGCAAGTGCATTTGGTAACACGACTCTTAGTGGTTCTGTAATCGAAATGTATTCCGGCGATAGCATTATTGATGGTTACTCAGGAGATGCTACGTTATCCAATAGTGCTATTGAAGCCAGAAATATGGATATGATTAAACAGCAGGTAGAAGATATTGCTGAATTGGAAGGCTTATCCGATTCATTAGAAGTTGTTATTGACGATGTTGGAGTACATATTCGAATTAAAGATGCTGTTTTATTTAACAGCGGAAGCCCCTATATTAACGAAGAATCGAAACCGATTATGGCGAAAATCGGAGATGTTTTAAAAAATCTTCCGAATAACTACATTCAAATTGAGGGACATACCGATAATATTCCGATGAGAGGAAATCCTATGATTCCGTCAAACTGGGAACTGGGTGGATTAAGAGCGATTAACGTATTAAAGTATTTAGTGAATGAATGTGCTTTGACGCCAAGTTATTTAACGGCAACAAGCAACGGAGAGTTTCAGCCGATTGCTACAAACGATACGGCGGAAGGCAGAGCGCAGAATCGACGTGTGGAAATTACGATTTTAAGAAATTATGCAGTTGAGTAGATAAAATAAAGAGATACCGAGCGTTATACGGTATCTCTTTATTTTAACACTGTATAAAGAAAAACTGCTTGAAGGAATTTTCAAGCAGTTTTGTGTGTTAGCCATTTACTAATTCTTTTAAGCCTTTACCAGCTTTGAAAACAGGAGCTTTCTTAGCAGGAATCTTGATAGCTTTTTTCGTTTGTGGGTTAACACCTTCACGAGCTGCTCTGCTCTTAACTTCGAATGTACCGAATCCAACTAAACCAACTTTGTCTCCTTTTTTAAGAGATTCAGAAACTGTATCAATAAATGCATTTAACGCACTTTCCGAATCCTTTTTTGTCAAATCAGCTTTTGCTGCCATTGCTGCGATTAATTCAGCTTTGTTCATTAAAAATACCCCCTCTAAAATTTTGTATTTCAACTTTCATGGTTATTATCGGCATTTTAAGAAAATATTATAGCATTTTCCTAAATTTTTCTTAATTTTTTTCTTGAATTTTCTTACTGATAGCGCTCTTTTCTTTCCAAGAATCGCGTCTTTTAGCCATTTTATCATCATTTTTCAGGAAAAGCCTCATAATGTGCTTTTCTAAAGGTCTTTTAAATTTGGTAATCCAAATATCTCGTTCATGTACTTGTTTCACCAAAACTGTAAAAATATTTAGGCGATTTCCACCGTAAATATCGGTAAACAATTGATCTCCTATAATACAAACTTCATGATTTTTAAGGTGCATTTTTTCCATTGCCGATACAAATCCTCTTCTTCTTGGCTTTGCGGCATAATAAATTCCCTCCACGCCAAGACGATTTCCGATTCGATTTACCCTATCTTTGTTATTATTGGATAATAATAGAATTTTTATTCCACTCTTTTTTATATGTTCAATCCACTGTAACGTGTCTTCTGCGATATTTTCATAATAATCAATTAATGTATTATCAATATCGATTAAAATTCCTTTTATCTTTCTTTCTGTAAAAAATTCGGTTTTTAAATCAGAAACTTTGTCTGTATAGTAATTCGGAAAAAAACGCTCTAACATATTTTCTCTCCCATCTTTCGTATATTATTTAACACTGCCTTTACTTCTTCTGCACTCTCTAAATGATTAATTTCCTCTTTTATTTGCGAAGAATTTGGAACTCCTTTTAAGTAATTCGCAATATGTTTTCTCATCTCGCGAATACCGGTATATTCCCCTTTATGTGCCACTTCAAGCTCCAAATGACGAATAATTAACGCAATTTTCTCTTGTACTGTCGGCTTATCGGATTTACCGGTCAAAATTTCACGGAAAATCCATGGATTTCCCTGTGCGCCACGTGCCACCATAATTCCGTCACAGCGGGTTTCTTTAAACATTCTCTCTGCCGACGCAAAGTCACGAATGTCCCCGTTTCCGATAACCGGTATTTTTACGGTTTCCTTCACTTTTCGAATGATTTCCAAATCTGCCTCTCCGCTATACATTTGTTCCCTCGTCCTGCCATGAATCGTAACCATAACAGCCCCGCAATTTTCAGCAACCTTCGCCAATTCCGGTGCATTAATATGCTTCTCATCCCAACCTTTTCGCATTTTTACGCTAACCGGAACTTTCGAAGCTTTCACCGTTGCCTCTATAATTCTTGCCGCTAAGTCCAAATTCTTCATTAACGCCGAACCTTCGCCGTTTTTTACAATTTTATTGGCAGGACAGCCCATATTAATATCGATTAAATCTGCAAAATTACTTAATTTTTCTGCCGTATTTGCCATAATTTCCGGTTCGGAACCAAAAATTTGAATTGCAATCGGATGTTCTTCTTCAAATACTCTATAAATATTTTCGGTCTTTTCGCTTTTATACTCGACTGCCTTAGAACTTGCCATTTCGGTATAAACCAACCCTGCACCAAACTCTCGACACAATTTTCGAAAAGGCATATCGGTCACTCCCGCCATCGGTGCCAAAAACACATTATTTTTTATTTCCACGCTTCCGATTTTTATTGGTTTAATCACTTGTTTCACCTGCTCCGATTAATAAATTGAAAAAAGCACGCATTCCTGCGTGCTTTACTTGGTAGCGGCGGTCGGGATCGAACCAACGACACTACGGGTATGAACCGTATGCTCTAGCCAACTGAGCTACGCCGCCATAAGTTACTTGAATAGTATAGCCTTTTTTTTCATCGTCGTCAAGTGCTTTTTTCAACAAATTTTCCAAAAAAGTTACTGTTCAGACTATATTTCCTATAATATTGATGCAATCATTGTACGGACAGCATTCATGCTGTCCTGCTTTCTGCCTTTTCTGTGGACAGCATAAATGCTGTCCCTACAGTGTTTGTGCCATTTTTACAATTTTAAGTCTAAATAGTAACCCCCAAAAAGAAAAGCCCCGCGAAGGGCTGTTTAATCTTCGCGGGGTAAAAGAAGTTACAGGTAGAACTTGACGCCTTTCATCTCCAGCAGGAAATACTGGATGCTGGTCAACTGACCGGGCGTCCGCTCGCACTTCAGAGACTTCTGCAAGATACGAAGGAGACGCTTATCTCGAGCGCCGGCACGGATATTCCACCAGACCTCCAGGTCTGCGGAGAAATAATCCGCCGCCTTGTAGAAGCTCTTTTCACGCAGATCCTTCGTATCCTCCAGCATTACGCCATTCCGGAAAAACTCTACCACATACTCAGGCAAATTGGGGTAGAATTTTTCTTCAATCGCGTGAAGTTCCTGTTCCTCTGCCAAGGGACGAATTCCCATTCCATCCTTCGCCGGCGAAGGAATATCGTCGGTCCAGATCTCAGCAACATCGTGGAAAAGCCCCACTTTAAAAGCTTTTTCCATCATTGCTTTCCTCTCCGCATACTCCTGTTCATTCGTTGCTTTCTGCAGTCCTTCATAGGCAGCTACATAGCCAAGAAGACCAGTTTCCAGCATGTGTGTCAGGATAGAGCAGCGAATGGTCATCTTGTATCCTTGCCACCTAAAGGTATAGCGAGCCCACGAAATCGTGTGAAGGAGCTGGTTCAATTTCCCGTATTTACCGGTTCCGAGTGCAATCTCGTAAATAATGGGATGATCATGGAACTTGTCCAACTTGCTGTAGACGCTCTTCTTGATCTCATCTACCGCATCCGCACGAAGATTATCACGAACTTCTTCGTACTCGATGACAGTTGTCAAGTCCTTCGCTGCCTCGTAGATGTATTCTACGTTCGGATCGCAGTTCGCAAGATCGCCACAAATCCAATCAGCCAATCGCTCGATATCCTCTTCTGTCGCAGGAGAAGACGCCAAAACCGAATAGCTAAAGGACGCACGATACTTCGCGTCGGTCTGCGAAAGGACATCTGTCGCGAGAGCACATGCGGCTTTGTAGTTTTCCTCTTCGCGATACTCATTCAGCATCTTACGAATACATTCCTTCACGTACTTTTTCGCTTCCGCGTCGAAGTCGATTTTCTGCTCCAGGAACCGCTTATTCTGCGGCTTAGAATCCCAAAGGAATGCCTTCTTGAAAATACGGTACAGGACATACTTTGCCATATTTTCAATGCTGCAGATGAGTCCGTATTCGCTCTGGAAAATCGGCACAAGTACCATCGCGACAAGCGCATTCAACGCTTCTTTGTCTTCCTTGGAGAAACCTTCTTGAGACTTTTGAAGGCCACGCCAGGACTCCGAAAGTTTCAAGCGGTAAAAGGCTTCCGCCAGGATAAAGTAAACGATGTTCATGAGGATAGCGTTCATTGCAGTCCCTCCCGCATTACGCGTAGTCGTTGAGTTCCGGCAGAAAGTTTATGAATTTTTTTAATTTTCATTCCTTCCTGCTTCTAATACCGTCTGTTTTGGCATTCGGGCATTGCCTTTTCCACCTCCGAGTTCAGCAATTGCCCTACTCTATCCTTATTTACCAACCACCACCATTATACACCAAGTATATTATTTATGTCAATTCCACTTTCAAAAAATCTTATTACTCAGTAACAATATCAACCTTTAATGCTAAAATAAATTTATTATAGGTTACTATTCTGACTTAACAACTTATTATTTTCGCCAAAGCCTTGTAGGGACAGCATTTATGCTGTCCTGCATTCCGCATTTTCTGTGGACAGCATAAATGCTGTCCCTACAGTGTTTACGCCTTCTCTATAAATTTAAGTCTGAATAGACGGGTGTTTTTATGGTAGTAACTATTATGGAAAGATATTTTATGAGTGAAAAAGAAGTAAGAAAATTTAGTATTATTGATGGCGTTATTAATGGTAAGTACACTTTTCCTCAAGCTGTTAGATTTCTTAAAACACTAAATTCAACGACTCAAAAGGAGTGTTTTATTAAATAGTGTTGATGGTACTATTCATAAAAACAAGGGGCGTAAACCTATTAAAGCTCCTTCTGCTGAACTTGAAAAGAAATTGGAATACTCTGCAGGATAGACTTATTACTGGCTTGAGAATTAGCTCTCAGATAATAATAGGGATGTCATTTTCGTTTGTTAACTTTTTATATTTTAAGGATGAAATTTTTCTTTGTTATTGACAGCAAGAAAGTCTTTTTTTCCTCTTTTCTTTATTCGTTCTCTTTTCGTGAAATACTATATACCGCAAAAAATCCGGAAATTGCGGTTACAATCGCGATTACTTGTTCTAAACTTGCCGAAAAGCCGGGAAACAGTTCCGGAATCGACCCTAAGATAAATCCCAAAACAATCAAGTAAGTCGCCTGTGGATAGCGTTGCATTGTCCCTTCCAATACCTTTGTCGTAAGAAAAATTCCGATGATTATCCCAAATCCCAACGGAAGAATTCCTAAAACATTTAAACTTCCAATCGCACTGATTACTTCCTCATATAATCCAAGCATCAAAAGCATTTGAGAAACGCTGATTCCCGGAAGTACCAAGGCGATTGCAACAATAAAACCTCCGATAATTTGTAATAAACTTCCGTATAGACCGGTATTGTTTTGTGCCGAAAACAGTCCGTTCGGAAGCAAAGAAATAAGCCATACGACAGCAATCCCAAGAATTAAATAGAGGATTGCTTTCCCTGTTAACTTTTTTACTTTCGCAGCACGAAATATCATCGGAATTCCTCCCGCAACCGCGCCTACAAAGAAATATTTAACCGGTATCGGATAGCGTTCCATTAATCGCAATAGCCAATTCGCAAATAAAAACATTCCTAAAAAACTTCCTGCCAAAAATATACTCAAAAACAAGATACTTTCTTTTTTCTGTTTCCGAAAGGAACTGATTGAAGAAATTAATCGCTCATAGATTCCCAAAATCATCGCCATGGAACCCCCGCTTACTCCCGGCACCGTCATCGTCCCGCCAACAATCAGCCCTTTTAAAAACACGCTCCATTTTTTCTCTTTCATATTCTCGCTCCTCTTAAGTTTTTTGCTATTCATCTTATTTCGTACGGACAGCATTTATGCTGTCCATTTTTCTAAATTTCCACTCCTCTTAAGTTTTTTAGTATTCATCTTATTTCGTACGGACAGCATTTATGCTGTCCACTTTTTTTCAAAACTTTTGCTCCTCTTAAGTTTTTTAGTATTCATCTTATTTCGTACGAACAGCATTTATGCTGTCCACTTTTTTCAAAAGTTCCACTACATTTATAAAATAATTATTTTATCACTTTTTTATTCTATAGAAAATAATTTTACATTTTTATACTTTTCTTACATTTTATTCTTGTAATTTGTAAAAAACTGTAATATACTAAAATCATCCAAAAATTGGAAAGGAGGTGTACTATGAAAAAATTTTTCAAACTATTTCTGCCCATCTTAATTCTATTTAATTTCACTCCGGCGATTGCCGAAACTTATAACGTGGCTACCGCTTCTTATTCTATCGTGGTGAACGGGAAAAAATGGGAACCCCAAAATCCGGTTATTGCAATTAACGGAAAAACTTATATTTCGCTGACGGAAATCAGTGAGCTTTTAGATGTGGATATCGCTTGGAATGAAAGAAAACGTCAAGTTGAAATCTACAGTGAATCTTCCTCGGAAGACTATGAAGAGACGGAAGATTCCGAAAAAGAAGATACAAAGGAGGAGACGAAAGACGGAGAAAAAACTTATTCCTCCTATCTTGAGTGGTTAATGGATTGGTACGGTATAGAGGATGAGGAGGACGAAGAAATAGAAGAAAAAGAGGAGGAACCCGAAGAAAATGAAGAGGACTACTCCTTCTCTCTCGACTGGCTATGGAGTTGGGATGACGATTCTAAAATCAATATCAGATATGAAACGGAAAGCAGTACCAATGATTCAAAGAACAATACGGAAAATTCCGCTTCATCCTCTTCAGGAAACTATGTCGCCAGCAAATCCGGTTCAAAATACCACTTAGCAACTTGTTCTTCTGCAAAGAAAATCAAGAGTGCTAATAAAACATATTTTGCATCAGCATCAAAAGCGAAAGCGGCAGGCTATAGCCCTTGTTCAATCTGTATTAAGTAGGAAAAGAAACCTTGGAAAATGCTCCAAGGTTTCTTCTATTTTTGTTTCTTATCAAACGCAGGGTTAAACGCATAAAAATTCTTTGAATCCAAATGATCCTGCACAGTTCTCAAGCTCTCGCCAAACCGTTGGAAATGCACAATTTCTCTTTCACGTAAAAACTTAATCGGTTCACGAATATCAGGATCGTCGACAAGTCTTAAAATATTATCGTATGTCGTTCTTGCTTTTTGTTCTGCAGCCATATCCTCCGTTAAATCGGTAATTGGGTCGCCTTTGGATTGAAAATAGGCAGAGGTAAACGGTTCACCGGAAGAATTACTCGGCCAAATTCCAGCGGTATGATTTACAAAGTAGTCTGAAAATCCAGCTTTTTTTATTTCTTCCGGAGTCATATTTCTTGTTAATTGGTGAAGGATGGCACTAATCATTTCCAAATGTGCAAGCTCTTCCGTACCTATATCCGTCAGCATTCCTTTTACTTCTTTATGAGGCATCGCATATCTCTGCGACAAATAACGCATAGACGCCGCTAACTCACCATCAGGACCACCGAGTTGCGCCATGATAATCTTCGCTGTCGCCGGATTCGGACGTTCAATCTTTACCGGGTATTGTAATTTTTTATCATATTGCCACATTAACGATTCGCCTCCAATTCCCAAGGCCACGGATTTTCAATCCAAGTCCATCCCTTGTTAGTATCCACACGGTTTGCCATCAATGCGCCGCATTTTGATTCATACTCATCTCGTAATTCCATATAAATTTTTTGATACTTGCAGAAGCACTCTAATGCTCCTCTATCGTTCGGATGCGAATCAAGGAAAAGTTTTATGTCATCAAGCGCAAAAGAAGCCGCTTGTAATTTCTTAAAAAGCAACTCTTTTTCTCCCATCATTGCGCATCACCTCTATCTCCTAAAAACGGAAGATCTAACTCTTGAAACATGGTTCCTCTGTCGATTCCGACATCGGCGTCATAAATATTTCTCCATCTTTGCATCGGCACATACGCCATAGCAAGCGGTAAATTATCTAAACTTTCATTTCCGTTCAATTGAATAAGTCCCCTTTCTTCGTGATAATACAATCACATTCTATAATATGTGCTCTTTCGACATTTTGTTAAAAGAAAAGAGACTGTAAAAAAACACCTCGGAAAAAATAAAATTTTCCAAGGTTTAAGAATTGTATAATGAAATTGTAAATTTTTTAGTCAATTAAATTTTTTGAATTCTTTTCATAGAAAGGATTTGTGAAGTTTACACAAACTTTTCTACATACTCAATGAGTTTCATAATCATTCAGTTTTTCAAAATTTTAGATTTATAAACTATATCCATCGCTTCTTCCCTTAAATATTGAATTAGTTCTTGAACAATTCCTTCAACTAAATAAGACTTTGTCAATTATTCATTGTCGGTTGAAGTTTTAATAAACTTAACCGTTCCGGCAGTCTCGACGGTCTTTGTAGCAAGTTCCTTAATTTCTATATACGCTTTATCAAGTTTTTCCTGCAAAGTTACGTTTAACTGATTTGATTTTTCAAGTTTTTTAGTAAGTGCCTCAATTTTATCATTAAGCCTATCGGTAGTATTGGCATAATCTTTTTCGGCTAAAGCAGTTTTATACTCAAATTCCTTATTTAAGTCTTTAGAAACTTCTTTCTTTGCACGCTCATATTCTTCCTGTAGTGCTTTCGGAATACTATTCACTTTTTCTTCAAGCTCTTTAATGTATTCTGTCTTATTAGTAGCTTCTTCTAAGAGCTTTTGGGCTTCTGTTTCAAGCTTCGACAGCTTGGCCTCTCTATTAAGCTTTTCATCTTCCCATTTGTCATTTTCAATTTCGCGTTCCCTTTTTAATTTATAAGTATATTATTCATTTTCTCTTTCTCGCTCAATCTTTAGCTGTTTACTCTTATCGTCAAATTCTTTCTGCAATTCGGCATTTTTACGCTTAAAAGTATCTTCCAATAATTGTAATTCTGAAATTATTTCCTCTGTTCTAATCTTCTTTTCATTTTCAACGCGTGAAATACTTTCCTTACCGGCATTAATCACCAATACAATATTTTGTAATTCTTTTTCTATCCCATATAAATTTTTGAGTTTTTCTTCTTCCACCGCAATTGCTTTTTCCAAATCATTGAACTTACTTCTATGAAGGTGATGCTTAAATTAAGCTTTGTTCACTCTAATGATAGTACCTATGAAAGTTTTAGTGGCAAAAAGCACTTTGAAAGTAAGGATTATTATTTAGAAGTAAAAGATAATGGATAGGAGGCTTTATTATGGATTGTTGTTTCGTAGAAGGAAATAAAAGATTTCGATATCGTGCTTGTGCGATAATCGTGGAAGATGGCTATGTTCTTTTTGCAAAAAACAGCTTAGACGACTATTACTACTCAATCGGAGGCGCTGTTGAATTTGGCGAAACTGTAGAAGATGCAGTAAAAAGAGAAGTTTTAGAAGAAACCGGTGAACATTATGAAATCGACAGACTTGCTTTTCTTCATGAAAATTTCTTTACCGGGTCCGGAACACTTGATGGGTTAGAATGTCATGAAATTGCGGTTTATTTCTTGATGAAGCCGAAAGGCAAAAAAGAATTAAAATGCACCAGTACCGCTACTTGTGGTGCGGAGGAAAATGTTTGTTGGTTGCCGATTGATAAGTTAAAAGATTATAAGGCTTTTCCGGCGTTTTTAGCGGAAAAGTTGAAGAATTTAGAGGGTGAATTTGAGCATATTGTTACGAGACAAAACTGCATGACGTGAATATTTTGATGTAGAACGAAATAAATTTCAAGGCGGAGATTTATACATCACACAAATTATGAATGAGGAGATGAAAGCGGATGACAAACGCTTACGATAAAACCTATTTGGAAAAAGCTCGTATTGCTCTTGGAAGAATGTTGGATTTTGCAGTATATGACTTGAAATATGATATTGCAAATTTCTTTGAATTGTTCTTAACCTCGGGTGTCGCTTCCAAATTCGAAAGCGGAGATTTTCACATACTTGTTGGAATGTCGGGTGTAGAAGTGGCTTATGAAGTACTTGAAAAAGCAAATGTTTCTGTGGAACGAATACAACCGAACTATGCAGTAAATAGAAGTAAAGAATATTGGACCGGATGGGCATTAGCATATTACCAATGGGAAACCGGACTTCATTTTTCCGAAATTGTTCGCTATATTCCTATAAAAGAGATAATGGCACTCTATTCTCCTTATCACGAAATGGATATTCGGCAATTTGTGGATAAAATGAATTCGCTATATAAAATCGCTAAACCGGAAACCAATCTTAAATTTTTACGTCAAAAAGCCAATCTCAGTCAACGTGAACTTGCTGAATTATCCGGAATACCGGTTCGTACCATTCAACAGTATGAATAAAGACAAAAGAATATTAATAAAGCTCAGGCAGAGTATCTTGTGGCGTTGTCGAAAGTGCTGTGTTGCGAGATGGAAGATTTAGTGGAACGTGTGAAATAAGAAAATACCGGAAGATTTTTCAATTTTCTTTCGGTATTCTTATTACAAAAAAAATTTTCCGATATTTTCTCTTAATATTCTACAATATGTATCTCATATTTCCTTTTTAATTCATCACCTATCCCACTAGCTTCGCATTATCATTAAGATGCTCGATATCTCTCCTCAACTCCTTAATAACACCAATATTATTCTCAAAAACCTCATAAACTTCCCCTAAAGACCTAAACGGATCTTCCGTCAACACTTCCATTTCAACGGTTCCATTCTTTATAACATAATCAATCAAAAGCTTCACAAACTTAATCTGCTTCAAATTAAGCTTATTATCATTAATGTACTTAGAAAAAATCTCATTTGCAGTCTCCGGCGCAATTCCAACCATATTCCTTACCACTTCCATAACATGCTTATTACCAAAAGCCTCAACATACTCTTTATTGGTACCAAGCTCCTCAAACATTATTCTTTCTAAATCCTTCTTTTCAGCTTCTGTTAATCTCTGATTATGTCTTATTTTATAAATAATCAAACTCTCCAAATTTCCTGCCAAATACTGATTTACCTTCTTGCGATAATTCGTAAAATCACTACCATACGATACATCCACTTTTCCTTCTTGAACAGGAATCACTATATCTGTAAAATTAGTATATAGCGAAATTCTTTTATAAAGCTCAATATATTGAATTAACTCTCTCAACTCTGCTCTTGCCTTCTCAATTTCAAAGAAACCAGATGTCTTCCAAAAAGCAGACGTTGATGCCTTCAAAATCAATTCTTTCTTAGCAAAAACTTGCGGAATCGTTCCTAATTTCTGCAATTCCTCCATTAAGCTAATAATTCCTGAAATTCGTCTATTATCTTCTTTTTTATTAATTTTTGACACTTGAAGACCATAAAGCAACGAATCAAATCGTTTCGCACACTCTTCCTCATCATTACCATAAAATAAAGGCGTAATATGATCTTTAATTTCCTTCGCATCTAAAATTGAGATATAATTAAAACTATCAGCTTTACTATATTTCTCAACATAGATTGTCTTCGCCTTTACAATAAAACTATCTCGATTCAAGCGTTGTATTTCTCTTTGGAAATCTTCTATAAGGCTATTTCTATAATTAACATACTCATCAGAATCCTGATACTTCATATTTTGAAACTCTACAATTAAATCCAATTTAGCATTATATATCTTCTCTGTAAGCCCTGCATCATTTGCAGTTTCTGTCCCCTTAGGATTTGCAGCAAAGAAATCAAAATTTCCACAATAATCAAATATGTAAAACTCTTTTTTATCCATTCCCGGACCAAATAAATCCTTGCAAAGTCTAGTCCCACGTCCAATCATCTGCCAAAACTTTATTTTTGATTTCACCGGTTTAAAAAACACTAAATTCAATACTTCGGGCACGTCCACACCTGTATCTAACATATCTACCGACACCGCAATCACAGGCAAGTCCTTAAATGTAAAATCATCAATCAAGTTATCATTATACTTTACTTGATTGTCTATCAACTTTATAAAATGACCACCCTCATTTTTATTAGGATATAGCTCATTAAATACATCCACTATTTTTTCCGCATGTCTATGATTTTTTGCAAAAATTATTGTCTTTCCGAGTTTATCTCCACCTTCTACTTTAAGCCCTTTCTCCATAAGAATTTCTAACAACTGCATTATTGTATTATGATTAAATATCCAAGAATTCATAGCAGATGCTTCTATTTCATCCGGCGTATTATACTCTTCAAATAAGGTTTCATATTCTTCTTTCTCTTCTTCCGATAAATCCGCATATCGTATTCCACGACTCATAAACTCCGTTCCGGTTCTTATACAGTGGTAATCTACCAAATATCCCTCTTTAACCGCTTCATCAAGCTCATAGGCAAACGTAGGAACATCATTCTCAATTTCAAAAAACTTATATGTATTTTTATCTACATCATTTCGCGGAGTTGCCGTAAGCCCTACCAATAAGCCATCAAAATACTCAAAAATAGCCTGATACTTCTTATAAATACTTCTATGAGCCTCATCTATAATAATTAAATCAAAATGTCCCGGCGTAAAAAGCTTATTTCCATTCTTTCCCTTTCTATTATCAATTTCATTCATCATTGTCTGGTAAGTCGAAAAAACAATTCTACACTCTTCCGGATTTTCTTTATCATTTGCATTCAATAAATTACAACAGGACTGATTCGGCAATAACTTCACAAAATTATTCTTAGCTTGCTTTACCAAAGTCTTTCTATCTGCCAAAAATAACACATTCTTCGCCCAATTTTTAGTCGTCAATACATCCACAATCGATATTGCAGTTCTTGTCTTACCGGTACCGGTTGCCATCACAAGTAAAGCTTTTCTATGACCCTCATCAAAAGCCTCGCAAACACTTCTAATTGCCTCATGTTGATAACCACGGTTTGTAATTGCATCACTAATTACGATATGTTTCAAACTCTCTCTTGAAGTCCTTCGATTAATCAACAATTGCAATTCATCTTGCGTATAAAACCCCCATACTTTTCGTGGTGCATAATTCATATCATCCCACATATGGATTTCATAACCATTTGTATAGAAAATAATCGGTCTCTGATGATACTCCTTCTCTAAACAATCCGCATACAGCTTCGCCTGATGTTGTCCAACTTTTGAATCTACGCTTGTCCTTTTCGCCTCAACAACAGCAAGAGGTAATCCATTTTTCCCAAACAAAACATAATCTGCTCGTCCACTATCTGCATTATTCGGCATACCACTTAACGGTAATTCTGCAGTCATATTCTCACTAAAATCCCAACCAGCAAGTTTCAAATCTAAATCAATATACTTCTTTCTCGTATCATATTCCGAAATATCTTTAATTTTAAACTCATCTTTTACTACCTTTTTCTTCCGCTTTTCTGTTAATTGCTTTCTTAACTCTTCGTTCTCACGAATTATTTCCTCAAGCTTTTTGTCCTTTTTACTTAGCTCCTCATATAAATTTTCCTTCTCCGCCACAGGAACCAAAACTTCTTTTCCACTTGGCAATAAGCCTTCATTGAATTCTGTCTCTATATACTCTTCGTATGTATAACAATACATAATCCATTGTGTAAAGTTAAACAAGTAATTTAATGACAAAATCGCTTCTTCTCTGGTTAATTTCTTATTGCTATGTACTGCAAAATTTCCTAATTTTATAATGTACTTGATTTGTTCAAAAATTGTCTCATCTATTATGTTCTTAAAAGTAATATCATGAATAAGAGCAGAAACATTGTCTTGATATGGAAGTTTTAAATATTCATCATTCGCATACATCCACTTAACCGCAAGTTCCACCGCACGACGTGCAAGAATTGCAGAAGTTACACTATTTATCTCTAATGCCTTTTCAGCATCAACACACGATGATGCAAAACTTTCAAAGATTTTGTTTTTTAATAGAAAATCAAAATTTGACATATCAATTCTCTCCTCATTTTTTCAGCATTCATTTTTCATCTAATGCATATTGAAGCTATCTTTTTTATTAATCTCGTTTAGCTAAAATATTGATTCATTAAACTCTCCATTAAATTTTGCATTTCTACTAAACTTTTCTTATACTCCAATTTTGATTTGTCGGTCTGTTCGACAAAGGTGGCGAACTGGTTTTGTAATTCAATAGGTGGCAAATAAATTTTTATGCTCTGTAATTCCTGCGCATTGATATTGGCTTGATTTACAGCACCTTTTGCCATACTTCTAAGCTGTTCTTTGAGCGAAGGCAAGTTCAAATAACTTGATAGCACAATAGGCAAGAGTTTTTCATTCAACCTTACACGGATGATATATCCTGCTATAACCATATCATCATCCAAGTCAAACACACAGGTTTTACCAACCAATTCAATACTATTGGTTCTGTTGAAAAGAACATCACCTTTGCGGACAATACATTTCTCGATTTCATTATCAGAAATGTCGATATACTTCATATCAGATAAATCTAAATGCCCGTCATAAGTAAGGTTGTTCATTCTCAGATAAGGATATTTTCCACCTTCGACAGCGGGTTTGCTTGTTCCATATCTAACATCAGTAACAATATCGCCAACAGTAACAACATTCCAACCATACGGATTAAGAATGGTATCTCCAAACAGTTCGACAAATCGAGCTTTAACAAGCTCCTCCAACTGCCTTATTTGCTCCATACGAATATCAATAATTTCTTGAATTTTATCTAATTTATTAACCACTAAGTTTTGATTAATTTCATTAAAGTCATATTCAAACTCAAAATTAGCTAAATCATTTTTCTTTATATTAGGCATGCAAGCCCCTGAACGAAGCTTCATTATTTTATTCTGTTGACTTTTTAAAGCATAATATAAATACTTAGAATTACCTTTTGTTGAGTAAAAATAATAGCAATGAGCGCCACACCAAAAAGGCTCTTTCATAAAATTTACATATCCACAAGAATTTCCGCCTTCACTAATTGTAACAGTATTCGCCTTAGTATTTGCCATATTCCAATTTCCAGATGGCTTTATTCCACCATTTAAATACGGAAATTTACCTTCTTCGCTTAATTCACTACCATTAATTTGTTTACCTTTAGAAAATAATGTCACATCTTTTAATTTTACTATCACTACAGCATCCCCTCCAACTCCTCAAGTTTCTGCTGAAGTTCAACCTCCATAGCTTTAATCCTGTTAAAAATCACCTTAGGCTCATCATAATGTTTTTGCTCCACAACTACCTCTTTATACTTATTAATCGACAAATCATAATCATTTTCACCAATCTCCTCTTTACTCACAAAAAAGGACTTATCTGTTCTCTTTCTATCTTCCTCTCCCTCTAAATTATTAAATCTCGCAATAATATCCGGTATATCATTCTCCTTAACTTCTTGTCTTTGATCATCTAAACTAAAACCATCCGCAGTCATGTCATAAAACCAAACTTTATCCGTTGCTCCAACACCTGTTTTTGTAAAAATCATAATCGCTGTCGAAACCCCTGCATAAGGCTTAAACACACCACTTGGCATTGATATAATCGCCTCTAACTTATTATTTTCAATAATCTCTCTTCGAATAGACTTATGTGCGTTCGAACTACCAAATAAAACTCCATCCGGTACAATGGATGCACATCTTCCACCTACTTTTAATATTCTCAAAAACAATGCCAAAAACAGCAACTCTGTTTTCTTTGTTTTCGTTACGGCAAGTAAATCCTTCGATGTTCTTTCATCATCAATCGAGCCTTTAAACGGTGGATTAGCTAAAACTAAGGTATATTTACTATTGTCCTCATTATCTTCCGATAATGAATCCTTATAACTTATATTCGGATTCTCAATTCCATGTTGCATAAGGTTCATCGCACCAATTCTAAGCATCGTTCTATCCATATCAAAACCATAAAACATCGTATTATTAAAATGCTCTTTTAAATTAGCCACATTAAATAAATCCGCATGATTTTCTCTTAAATATTCCCCTGCTTGTACCAAAAAACCCGCAGAACCACTCGCCGGATCGACGATAACATCCTGTGCAGTAGGCTTCATAAGTTCTACCATCATCTTTATAATGTGTCGCGGTGTTCTAAATTGTCCATTCGTGCCAGCTGTTGATAATTTAGAAAGTAAATACTCATACACATCGCCCTTAGTATCTCTATCTTTCATTTCTAATTTATCTATCGCAGTTACTACTCTTTGTAACATAATAGGAGTCGGAATAAGAAAAATAGCATCTTCCATGTACTTTGTATAATTCGAATCTTTTCCCATTCCCATACTCTTTATAAATGGAAAAACTTCTTCTTGAACAACTTTATACATTCTCTCTGCTTCAAAATCCTTAAAAATGCTCCATCTCAAATTTTGATGCTTCTCATCAAAAATCTTAGCTTTCTTTATTCCCAACAAAACCTCATTTTTCTCTCTACTAATATCAACATCATCTAAGCCCTTTATAAATAAAAGATATGTAATCTGCTCAATAACAGTAAGCGGATTGGTAACTCCACCCGTCCAAAAATACTCCCAAATTCTATCTATCGCACTCTTAATATTGGCATCCATAAAATACCTCCGATTTTCATATTTTGCTAATATTTTATCATATTATTTTAATGCTTTCTATATTTCAACAAATTTATCATAATTAAAAGACTTATTAACAAATTATTCCGTTAATAAGCCATTAAACAACAGTTAGTTAAACGCACCAATCTCATCTATTTCAATCTATTACTAATTCTGCCGATTCAAACGCTAAATTATAATTACATCTTTTACCACCTTTTTCAAGATATATCTTCAATTTACTAATCAAATTTTTCAATTCACCGATTGAATTTATACCAAATAATTCAAAAATTTTTTCTTTCATTTATTACCATCTCCTCTGCAAACTCAAACGATATCCGCTTAAACCGCTCCGTCTTTTTCCATCCCAATTCCTTATGCGACAAATCAGATATCTCCTTAACTGACTTATCCTTTAATAACTCAATTACCTCATCAACAATTTCCATTTCATTCTCCGTAAAATCACTTAAATCAAAATTCCCCTTCGACTTTATCTTACTTATCAAACCACCATCATTTTTTTCACTATCTTCTCTTTTATACTTATCCTCCAATTTAGATAATTCCTCATACTTTGCCCCTACTATTACTGGTCCAAACTGTTCCTTCATATAAGTTAACCCCGTAATACCCACGGCTCTTCTCTGAAAAGATACCATATCTATAAACCACAAATACTTATTCAAACTCGTTAAATACAAATTATCCACTTTACTCGCTATATAAGATATTAAATTCTCCACTTTATCTATATCAAATTGCTTATAGCCATTATAAATATTGGGTTCCCTTACTAATTCTTTTTCTAAATAACCTCTCAAATCCGTATCTTTTTTCTCGTTCTTGACTAATTTGTCAAATGTTTTCTCTGTTATCTGCTTTTTCTCATACGCCATTTTCGCCTTCTCTAATAGCCTCTTTTCATCCTTAATTAAATCTATTAAGTAATCACTATGCGACTTCGTCGGCAAACTCCCATTTTCATACCGATTTATCGTCATCTTTCCCCAACCTAAAATTCCGGTAAGTTCCCTTTGAGATAAATTATACTTTTCTCTCAACTTCACAATATCTTCCGAACTTACTGTTCCCTGTAACTCTCTATACCTCGCATAAAGTCTCACTAAATTATCATCTTCAATGTTATTCACAATTATTTCATTACCACATTTTTCACAAAAAGTTACCTTCTCTTCTACATCTACTTTTATACCCTTATATTCCTCTATTATTCGCTTCTCAACTCTATATTTCTCCACACTATTACAATACGGACAATAATGTTTCATACCACTCAACCTCCTTAATAAACACCAGTTTCATGTATAGATATACACACTATCAGTTTATTATCTTGAATTCTTAACTTCACATACCACTTTATACCTCGAAATCTTGGCTCAAAAAACCAAACTTCTCCCGCATAACCACCTTCATCTTCTTCCGGACCACCGGCATAATCTTCCACCGATAGCCCTAAAATTATATTTTTCACATCATTCAACTTTAATCCATACTCTCGCATAAAATTTCTATTTTTATTTCTCGGAATAATAGAAAAAGTCTCTCCATTCTTGTCTTTTGTAACGATACTTTTAATCAATATTAGTCTATCTCTTATCAGTTTCAATACTTTATTCTCCTTTTATCCTTTTTCGCCTCTTTTTGATGGCAATTTTATTATATTACATATTTCATAAAAAGTCAATTATACCTCCACGTAGTGAGAAAGAAGAAAAAATAGGGAAAAGGCGGAATAATATAGTTTATATGCGAATGATTTTCCGAATCCAACTTCCCGCAAAGTGCCGTTAAGAAATGGGGCCCGCTTTCGCCCCATTTTAGGCACATCGAGGATTCGGTCAAAAATCCCTGAGCAAATAAACTATATTATTCCGCCTTTTCCCTATTTTTTCTTCTTTCTCACGGCATCAGCCTCTAAATCACACCAACTTCACGCATCCCTCACCAAGCAAATTCTCCAACGCCTCAACCAGCTCCTCCGTCACCCGCACACTCAAGCTCTCCGGAGCAACCTTCGTCACCTTCTCCCGCTCATAATAAAAACAAACCCGCGTCGTCCCCTTGCTCTTCTGAAGCAAACTAATAACGCTCTGCACCTTCTCCTCCATCGCCAGCGTAATCTTCAAATAAATCCGCTCTGCACCAATCTCCAAAAGCTCCGCCGACTGGCAAATAATCTTCGGCTCTTCATCCTCCCGCAGACTCAGCCGTCCTTTTAGTAAAATCGGCACATCCTCCTGCAACACCGACGCAATCTTCTGATACGTCTTCGGGAACACAATCACCTCTAATGTCCCATAAAAATCCTCCAACGTCAAAAACGACATCATCTCATTATTCTTCGTAATCTTGTTCTTCCGCCCAACAATAATACCCCCAACACACACATCCATATTATCCGAAAGCGGCTTACCCTCCTGTCCCGACTCCTCATCCGCAGACAAATCCAACGAAGACAAATTCGTCACCCTCGCCAAAACACCCTCATACTTATCCAAAGGATGCCCGCTGATATATAGCCCCAGCATTTCCTTCTCAAAGCCCAAAAGCTCCTTCTTAGAAAGCTCCGGAATCTCCGGATACACAAACGAAAAACTCTCACTCTGCGAAACCGTCGTCTCAAAAAAGTTAATCTGCCCCGCAATACTGCTCTTCTGCATCTTATCAATTCCATCCATAATCTTCTCAAACGACGCCAAAAGCACACTCCTCTTCTGAAACTCATCAAAAGCTCCACACTTAATAAAGGACTCCACACACTTCTTGTTAACGCCTTTCCCTGTTATCCTCTTACAAAAATCCTCAAAATCCGTAAACTTCCCATTCGTGTCCCTTTCCCGCACAATCGTCTCCACAACAGCCTCTCCCACATTCTTCACCGCCGCAAGACCAAACCGAATCGCACCATCATTAACTGTAAACAACTCACGACTCTCATTAATACTCGGCTTCAACACCGAAATACCAAGCTTCTTGCATTCATTAATATACTGCGGCACCTTATTCAAACTCCCAATAAAGCTGTTCAGCATCGCCGCCATAAACTCCGCCGGATAATGCGCCTTCAAAAACGCCGTCCGATACGCCACAACCGCATACGCCGCCGCATGCGACTTATTAAACGCATACTTCGCAAAATCCGTCATCTCATCAAAAATCGCATTCGAAACTTTCTCCTCAATTCCACGCTCCAAACAACCATCAATAAACACCTGACGTTCCTTCGCCATCACGTCCGCCTTCTTCTTCGCCATCGCACGCCGCACCAAATCCGCATGTCCAAGCGAATATCCCGCCAACTCACGCACAATCTGCATAACCTGCTCCTGATAAATCATACAACCGTACGTCACATTCAAAATCGGCTCCAATGCCGGATGCAAATACGTCACCTCTGAAGGATTGTTCTTGTTCTTCACATACCGCGGAATCTGATCCATCGGACCCGGTCGATACAACGAAATTCCCGCAATAATATCTTCAATCGTTTTCGGCTTCAACTCCTTCAAAAACTCCTTCATACCGGCACTCTCCAACTGGAAAACTCCCTCCGTCTTCCCCTCACTAATCAGCTTATAAACCGCCGGATCATCCATCTTCTGATCAAACACAATGTCAACCCCGTAATTTTGCTTAATATACACCAAGGCATCCCGAATTACCGTCAATGTCCGAAGTCCCAAGAAGTCCATCTTCAAAAGCCCAAGCTCTTCTAACGTCGTCATTGTAAACTGCGTCGTAATATTGTCATCCGCCTTATACAAAGCCACATAATCCATCACCGGATCCTTCGTAATAACAACTCCTGCCGCATGCGTCGAAGCATGACGTGGCATCGCCTCCAACGACTTTGAGATATCAATTAAATTCTTCACTTCCTCATCCGTCTCATACATCTCCCGCAAATCCGGGTTCATCTTAAGCGCCTTCTCAATCGTAATATTCAGCTCAAACGGAATCGCCTTCGCCACCAAATCCGTCTTCGCATACGACACATCCAAAACACGCCCCACATCCCGAATCACCGCACGAGCCGCGAGCGTCCCAAACGTAATAATCTGCGCAACATGGTCTTCCCCATACTTTCGCTTCACATACTCAATGACTTCCTCACGTCGCTGGTAACAGAAATCAATATCAATATCCGGCATACTAACTCTCTCTGGATTTAAAAACCGCTCAAACAGCAAATTAAACCGAAGCGGATCAATATCCGTAATCTCCAAGCAATAGGAAACAATACTCCCCGCCGCCGAACCTCTTCCCGGCCCAACCGGAATTCCGTTACTCTTCGCATATCGAATAAAATCCTCCACAATCAAGAAATAGTCCACATACCCCATTTTCTTAATCACATCAATCTCATAATCAAGCCGCGCATACTTGTCCTCCGTCAAATCACCGGCATACCGCTTCTCCAATCCCTCTCTGCACTTTTTAACAAAATACGCCTCATGGCCCTCCACACCAGCAATCTTAAACTCCGGCAACTTCAACTTCCCAAACTCAAACTCCACATTGCACATCTCTGCAATTTTAGCCGTATTCGAAATTGCCTCCGGAAAATTCTTAAACCGCTCCGCCATTTCCTCCGGCGACTTTAGATAAAATTCATTTGTCGAAAAGGACATCCGATCCTCATCCGCCATCCGTTTTCCCGTCTGAATACACAACAAAACCTCATGGCTGTAATAATCCTCCTTCGTCAAATAATGCGAATCATTCGTCGCCACAAGAGGAATCCCAAGCTCTCGCGATAACCGCACAATCCCCTGATTCACCAAAACCTGCTCATCAATCCCGTTACTCTGCATCTCCAAAAAGAAATTTTCCGCCCCGAAAATCTCTCGATACTCTATCGCCAGCTCCTTCGCCTTCTCATAATTGTTCTCCACCAAAGCCTGCGGAATCTCCCCCGCCAAACAAGCCGACAACGCAATTAACCCATCCGAATATTTTCGCAAAAGCTCCTTATCTACACGAGGCTTATAATAAAAACCCTCCAAAAAGCCCAAAGAAACCAGCTTCGTCAAATTCTTATACCCCTCATTATTCCTGCACAACAAAATAAGATGCCCACGCTCCGCATCTCCAATCGTCGCATCCCGACCAAACCGACTACCCGACGCCACATAAACCTCACACCCAATAATCGGCTTAATTCCCTGCTTCTTCGCCTCTTTATAAAACTCCATCACTCCATACATCACACCATGATCCGTCAGCGCAATCGCCTGCATCCCAAACTCCTTCGCCTTCGAAACCAAATCCGGAATCCGAATCGCCCCATCCAACAAACTATACACACTATGCACATGCAAATGAACAAAATCCACCATAAATCCGTCTCCTTTGCCCTTATTTTATCACAAAAGCAGGACATTGAAAAGAACAATACTAATCAGATTTAAAATTATCACAAACTACCGTACGGACACAATTTATTGTGTCCTAACTCTACATTGTACCAATTTCTAAGACACAATAAATTGTTTCCCTTCAGAAATCGTGCCATTTTATAGATTCTAAACTCGAAAAAAAATAACGCAAGATCCTATTATCTTGCGTTCCCTACCCTCACATACGACATTCCAGCTGTCCACTTTATTCAAACAAAATTCCTTTCGTCCCCTCTAAATATGCCAATTGCGCCATTTCTGCCTCTGTTCCCACATAGCCGTCCTTATAAAAAGCCTTACTCGTCCGATACTCGTTATACTCTGTCATTGCAGCCTCAAAGCTCTCCAAAAACTCCTCCTGCGAACTTCCGCCAACTTTTGCAAACATCTCATAAACTTTCTCCAACTTACTCCCCGCATAATTACTCTGCAAACTACCGGCTTTATAATAATCTCCCAGCGAAGTAAAATGTTCCTTCAAAACCTCATTCATCTGCCGTAACGGTTTCACATATTTCTCCTCAATCGTCTGCTCCGTTCTCTCCGCCCAAACATTCTTCACTATCATCGCCGCATCCTCCGACAACTCCGTCTCCGCAAAATAATTTACCTGCGCCGTCCGTAATCCCAACTGCGCATACGCCACCGTATCATAATTACTGCCAAGCCCAAGATAATTCAACCGACTCTCCGAATCGCTGCTATGAACCGCACGAACACCGGTTTCATTAATGTTCTGCAACGTCTCCTGAATTTTATGCAACTCGCTATAGCAAATCTCGGCATCCCCAATCTTTAGCTTCGTATCCAGCGCATCAATATTTAGCTTTCCCACCGCAAGATTCTTCGCATATTGAATCGCCGCATCCGCCAATTGATTGCTCAAACTCACTTTCTCCTCTTCCGTCTCCGCACCCATTCTAAAATACGATAAAACATTCGAAGCATACCCATACATCTTCCGGCTCACTTCTTCACGATACAATTCTTCGTCATGCAAGTTATAAAAAATATCCTCATCGTATGCCGTCTCCATCTCCTGATTCAAATACTTCGCATACCCATACGCCGCCTTCTCAAAATCCTTCTCATAAGAAAAGCCCTCATTCACAAAAGAATGATTCAAAAGATTTCTCTCATCATCCCCAAAAAGCTCCATCTCCCGCATCGCTTTTTGCAAAACTTCCGCACGCATCTCCGGCGTCAACGCTTCCGTCTCTGCCACCCGCGTCGAAGCATTTCCATTCTCTAATGAACCCTTCTTTATCTCCAAGAAATCCAACCCTAAACCACTAATTGACACCATCACACCCTCGCCATGCTGCTCCTTGATGTCACTCATCATTCGGCTAAACTCCTCTTTCGAATTCACCGTAACCTTCTCCGTACCCTGCCCGAAATCATATATCACCAAAGTATCCGCTAACTTCGGTTTTTCTTCTAACTTCTGCCCATTCTTATACGCCACTTTATCCGCAGTCAAAGTGCGACTTCCTACACAATACTTACTGCAATCAATATTCATGCCGATACACCTCCGTGTGTAATCTCCTCTTACCCTATTTATCGGTGTTTTTACAAAAAATCTTAACGTAAGACGGTAAAACATAGAGTAAAAACGTTTTTCAATAATTCACTCTATAGTAGTTACAATATTGTTGTAGGGACAGCATTTATGCTGTCCAATATGTTGGCTATAGATTTAGGGAATGGAACAAAAGTGTTTTGCGAAGGCAAAACATCTGCGGCAATGCGGACGTAACACTGTGAACCGCAGGTGAACAGCTTGTACGTCCTATGCAAAGAAACCCCAAGAACGTAGTGATTGGCTGGTTTCGACTGCGACGCGAGCTGCGCAGCAACTTTCCTTTCGCGTGAGTGTGCATCCTCGCAGAGCGTTTTTTGTTGTATAGGCAAACTCTTCGATTTTTCCTATACAACAAAAAAATACTGAGCAAGGATTTCTCCCAACTCAGCATCAAAAAACTCACTTTCCTCCTAATTATTCAATCGATTCGCTGCAATGTCATACAAGCTCAAACGTCCATCATACTCAACCACAGCCATTCCGTCACTGTTGTCAAGCACACGATCAAAACAAGGTTCACGCACCAATTTGCCGTTCGAATCAACAAAACCCCACTTGTGGTTCACCATCACCGGCGCATAATCTCCGGAAAAATTCATCACTTCATCGTATTCAGCCGGAATCATAAAACCATCATATCGGAGAAATCCATGTAAAATCCGCGACTCTTCATATTCCGCTCCCATAATGGCATAGCCATGCTTAAACTCTTCCAACTCAGAAAAAACAAAAGGAAAGACAACACGCCCATCCTGCCGAACAACACCATACCACTTATCAAGCCTTACCTTCGACAATCCGTAATCATCAAAGTTCCCAATCTCATCAAACCACCGAATAGAAAATCGTACCCTTTGTTCTCCGTTTTTCTCTTGCTCCCAAAGCGGAAGCAAATTTCCGTTCTTATCCATCATCGCAAACTTACCGGAGTCTTCTACTGCCAACACATCATAGCCAAGGTTCTCCACACTATCGAAATACTGAACTTCGCCGGAATCAGAAATAAGCACCGTCTGATTCCTAAGAATACGCAACATATTTCTTACCTCCTTGAATCATAGTCATTCTTCAATAAAAGGATTTCCCCGCCGATTTTATTATATCGGTTTCCATAAACAAAGTCAACATAATTTTTACATTTTTCACCATTTTTTTATTACAGCCCATCTTTCAAAATATCCTCAATCATTAAACAAACTTTCTCATATGCAACAACGCACTTTTCTCCAACCTCGACACTTGTGCCTGCGAAATTCCAATCTCATCCGCCACCTCAATCTGTGTCCTTCCATCAAAAAATCGCTTCTGTAAAATCATCCTCTCTCTATCATTTAGTTTATTCATCGCCTCTTTAATCGTCAAATCCGAAATCCAACGCTCATCAGTATTCTTCGTATCCCCCAACTGATCCATCACAAACAAAGCATCTCCGTCATCATGATAAACCGGCTCGAATAAAGAAATTGGATCCTGAATTGCATCTAACGCAAATACAACCTCTTCCTTCGGCATCCTTAACTCCTTCGCAATCTCCATAATCGTCGGCTCCTTATTATTCGCCGCCATCAACTTTTCCTTCGCCTGCAACGCCTTATACGCCGTATCTTTTAACGATCGGCTCACACGAATCGAATTATTATCCCTCAGATATCGCCGAATTTCTCCAATAATCATCGGCACTGCATACGTCGAAAACGTAACTTCATGCTTCAAATCAAAATTATCCATCGCTTTAATCAACCCGATACAACCGATTTGAAACAAATCATCAATATTCTCCCCACGATTGGTAAACCGCTGAATCACACTCAAAACCAACCGCAAATTACCATTCACAAATTCCTGTCTCGCGTCTTGATCCCCTTCTCCGATTTTTATCAACAACTCTTTCTTTTTCTCATTGCTCAGCACAGGAAGTTTCGATGTATTCACGCCGCAAATCTCCACTTTATTAACCATAAAAAGCCCTCCCTTTTCGCAACTTGTAACTCTTTACAGTATTGCCAAAAAGGAGACTTATCATTCAAATTTTAAGCATGCAAAAAGCACGATCTTTCGATCGTGCTTTTCCTTGATTAGCACACGTAAGCAGCAAACTCCTTATCCAACGCGCTCTTGTACGAGTGCATCTTCACAGTATCCTGCTGCGCCTGTGCCGCGTCGAAAAAATGGAACAGCAGAGCCACCTTGAGTCCCTTGCTGATAGGGTCTTCCGTCCTGGCAAAAACACTCGAGTAAACTCGAGCATTTTTTTTGATCGTGCGGTACTCCTCCACCGTCTCCACGGGTTGCTGATACATCGCCTTCGAAAGCGAAGACAACTCACGGCGCCCCAATTCGTCACGCAGGTCCTTCATAGATACGTCCATCAGATTGCTCATTGTACGTCCTCCTCCTTAATTGTAGAGTCTATATAAGTAAAAGAGTGTCCATAATATATAATACATTAAATTACATAAAAAGTCAACTTTAATCAAATTATCGTAGACTTTTATGCATTCCATTTTCAAAAAATCTCTTATTTACATCATTTTCACAATTTCCTTCTTCAATCTCTTAATAATCTTTTTCTCTAATCTCGATATGTATGATTGGGAAATTCCAAGCATATCCGCCACTTCCTTCTGCGTCTTCTCATTCCCGCTCTTTAATCCAAAGCGAAGCTCCATAATATTCTTCTCACGGCTGCTCAACTTCTTAATCGCATTCTCCAAAAGCGTCCGATCTACCTCATTCTCAATCTCTCGATTCACCAAATCCGGATCACCGCCCAAGATGTCCGACAGCAACAATTCGTTACCATCCCAATCCACATTCAGTGGCTCATCAATCGACACTTCATTTCGAATCTTAGTCAACTTACGAAGATGCATCAAAATCTCATTCTCAATACAACGCGAAGCATACGTCGCCAATTTAATATTTTTATTACTATCAAAGGTATTAATCGATTTAATCAAGCCAATCGTACCAATCGAAATCAAATCCTCAATTCCCACGCCGGTATTCTCAAACTTCTTCGCAATATATACCACCAACCGCAAATTCCGCTCAATTAAAATCGGTCGAACATCCTCCCCACAGCGCAATCGCTTCAAATAAAGCTCCTCCTCGCTCGGCGTAAGCGGCGGAGGCAAGGTATCACTTCCACCAATATAATATATGCTATCTTCCATCGTTCCGCCAATAATAGGCTCCAACATTCTAAGAAGTACATCCTTTATATTCATCTTTGTGCCCCCTCGCTTTTTTCAAAGTAACCTTAGTATACTTTTCCCAAAACGAAAAAGATGTCACTTTTCGCAGGAAACAAAAATTTTTTTCAATATAAAATTTTTCTAAGACAAATCCTCCATATCCTGCGTAAAAATCTCACTCAAACTCGCCACCGTCAACGTCGCATCCACCTGTGCCCGTTTCTTCGCCATCTTTAACACCGTATTCGCTAAGGTATACGGATCATCATTCTCCAACCGATACTTTGTGTACTTCCCGTAAGGTCCGTTAAACTCCTTCTTCACTAAACTCTCCTTATCCACTCCAACCGGAATCTCCTTCTCATATACCCACCGATACGCATATTTGCTCTCTTTCGTCGAACAACACCCAACACCCTCGGTAATCTTAACCCCATTCTTCATTAAAATACACTTAATCGTAAAGGCAAAAACCCCGTTTTTATAATCCTGCACATTTTCAATCAACTCATACTCACTCGAAATTCCCAACAACATCAAAATCTTTTCTGCCCCCGGTTTTAACAAAGTGGGCTTACTCGTCGCCGGAATCACCCCAAAATCCTTCCCCTGCTTCAACTCCTTCTGCAAAATTTTTTGAAAATTATTAATCTTCGTCATCGTCTCCGTCACAACATCCAAATTCACATCATCAATCACACTAAACTGTTCCATATTGCCCTCCGTTTATATTTTTGCCAAATTACGGACAGCATAAATGCTGTCCCTACACATCTCCACACACTCTGTACGGACAGCATTCATGCTGTCCTTTTTTCCTCTCTCTAACTGTACGGACAGCATTCATGCTGTCCTTTTTTTCCTCTCTCTAACTGTACGGACAGCATTCATGCTGTCCTTTTTCCTCTCCCTCTCTGTACGGACAGCATTCATGCTGTCCTTTTTTCCTCTCTCTAACTGTACGGACAGCATTCATGCTGTCCTTTTTCTAAAAAAAAAAAGATAACTACGATTATTTTTCGTAGTTATCTAAAAATCATTCCTTGCAGAATCTGTTAATTATCCTTTATCATATGAACATTCAAATGATTATACGTCATCTCAATCTTATTTCGATCAAACTCCCGCTTTACTTCTTCCATCATATACCAATAAACATCCCAATAATCTGAATTCTTCACCCAAACCCATGCAACATATTCAATTGAACTATCCAAATACGCATTCACATTCACAAAAGGCGCCGGATCGCTTAAAACTCTTTTATCTGACGAAAAAGCCTTCAAAATTGCTTTTTTCACCAAATCAATATCCGCATCGTAAGAAGCCGAAAACTTAAAAGAAACCTTCCGATTTTCTTCTTTGCTATAATTCATAATTTTAGAAGCAACAATATTCCCGTTAGGAATAAAAATATCTCTTTTATCCGGCGTCGATAACGTCGTATAAAATAACCCAATATCAATTACCGTACCGCTGCCATCCGCAGTTTCGATAAAATCATCTACCTTAAACGGTTTTGTCAATAAAATGGTAATACCACCCGCAAGATTCGATAATGAGCCTTGAACCGCCAAAGAAACAGCTAAACCGGCAACACTCAAAACAGCCACTAACGACGTAATCGGAATACCGCAAACACCAAGTACAATAATCAATAAGATAAAATACAACACAATTTTGATAGTTGACTTAATAAAAGTATGTAAACTCTTCTCCACATTCAAACGATCTACTGCATTATTCACAATTTTTAACAAAATTCTTACAATAATCCATCCAATCAAAAACACAATTACCGCCGGTAAGATATTCGACAATGTAAAGTTCCCCAAATTAATCCCCAACGATGTCTTTAACTCACTAAACGCAGCTACAACCGCATCCATTCAAAATCTCCCCTTTCAAAAATCATACGTATACATAATACCACACTCTATTCCTATTTTCAACAAAATTTTACATTTTCTTCTTTTTAATTTAATTCATCTACTCATCACACAATCTTCACATAAAAGTATTAAACTAAAATCGTGGTGGAAATCCATCCCCCATAGCGAATTCCGCCAAAAAAAGAACCTTGTATCACATTCAGTAAAACATTTACATACCTCCATATGTTAACGTCATTACTGTGATACAAGGCTCTTTTTCTTTTGTTCTTTACTCCTCTACCGCAATCGGCTCTTTCACTGTAATCTTCACCTTTATAATCCGTCGAATATCCTTTTTCTCCACTTTAACAACTAAATTTTCATACTCAAAAGAATCCCCCTCTTCCGGAATCTTACCAAGCTGCTCAATAATCCAACCACTCACCGTCGTAATATCCTCAAACTCATTCTTCATTTCAAAAAATTCAAACATCTTATCTAAATTTAATCCACCAGCCATATAATACTCGTTGTCAGAAACTTTATCAATCTCCGAAACAACCTTATCATGCTCGTCCCAAATTTCTCCAACCAACTCTTCCAAAATATCCTCTAACGTAACAATTCCCATCGTTCCGCCATATTCATCCGTCACAATCGCCATATGACATTTCGACTTTTGTAAAATATTCAACAAACGCGAAACTTTAATCGTCGGACTCACAAACTGTACCGGATTAATAATCTTTTCAAGCGGCTTTTTCTCTCTAATCACATAATGATTAAAATCCTTCTCATTAATAAACCCGATAATCGTATCAATCGTATTTTCATACACAGGAAGACGCGAAAAACCACTTTCAAAGAATAATTTCATAATTTCCTCATTATCCTCATCCTTCGAAATCGCAATCAAATCCACACGCGGCGTCAAAACGTCAGAAGCCTCAACCTCGCTAAACTCAATCGCATTTTGAATCAATTCGCTCTCCTGTTCATTTAACTCCCCATCATCTTCCGCTTCCTTCACAATCGTAAGCAATTCTTCTTCCGTAATAGAATTATCCGCCTTCAAATGAAATACCTTATTTAACAATTTCCGCCATTGCTCAAATAAAAAATTAACCGGTGTTAAAAGAATCGTCAAAAAGTTCAAAATCGGAGCCGAAAACATCGCAAATTCTTCCGCAAAGTCCTTCGCCAAACTCTTCGGCGAAACCTCTCCAAAAATCAAAATCACAATCGTCATCACCAAAGTAGATAAGGTAACCCCCGCATCTTGAAAATACCGCACAAATAAAACCGTCGCAATCGAAGCCGACGTAATATTCACAATATTATTTCCCACCAAAATCGTAGACAAAAGCCGATCATAATTATTTAGCATCTTCTCTACCAATTTAGCACGCTTATTCCCGTCATCCGCCATATTCTTAATCTTAATATGATTCAACGACGAAAATGCTGTCTCGGTTGCCGAAAAATACCCCGAACAAAATACCAAAATAATCAGAGCCACTATTTCGCCTATCGAACTACTGTCCATTCAAAAAATTCCCCCTACTCAAGAATATATATTTTTATTGTAACATACTATAAATCTAATTGCAAATCACATTACTCGCAAGCAGCAATTTAATAATTACAGGTCAGACTTAAAATTATAAAAGCCACACAAACACTGTAGGGACAGCATTTATGCTGTCCACAAAAAAGGCAGAAAGCAGGACATCATAAATGCTGTCCCTACAAAGGTTGTACCATTATTATAGGATATATAGACTGACTAGCAATTTAATAGCAAAACTTGACTTTTGCGTTTACATAATGTAAAATATTGTTATAAAGTTTTTTTCTTTTTATCCTATCGGAAGACATCTATACAAGCGACTACTTGTATTAAAATCAAAAGTGCATCCGCACTTTTCACATAAAAATAAAAAAAGGAGAACCAAAAAATGAAAAAGGTCTTCGTCATGCTCTTCGCCCTCATCACCCTCTTCTGCACCTCTTCTGCAATCGCAGAATACGTACCCGAAACCTACGACCTCTGGATTTCCGAAAGTATCCTCAATGACTTTTTGGATACTCCGGTGTCTCTCAAGCTGTTGTCCGACGGCAGAAACCTGCTTCAGGTTGGTCCCATTGAAAGCGACATCCCGCGTACGGAAATCAAATTCCAATACGCAGACTCTTTCACATGGACGGAAGAAGAACTGCTCAAAACGGTAAAACTGCTTACCGGTAAGCAGTATGTATCCATCCGAAAAGCGTACTACGCAATCGAAGAAAAACACGGAAAAATCAATGCGGAACAACTACACTGGAACAGCGACGACAAAACCATCTCACTTGAGACCGAAGACGGTATGGCATACGTCATTACCGATGTTCACAACATCACAAATGGCTGCTTCATTCCTGAAGAAGTCTATCTCGAGCTGATAGAGCAGTAAAAAATGGGTTCTATACACACAACTTTAACGAGCAAAGCTCGTTGTTGGGTCCCGGGAACCTTGTTGTTTTACAATAAAAGTTGGGGTGATGAAAAGTCACTCCAACTTTTTCTTCTCTTAATGCAAAAATTTATGCTTATCATTCGCAGTGATTAAATAGGCTGGAAAAATCAAAATTTCTAACAATATTTTGTAAGCCTTTTTATCGATTTTAAAATGTCCTAATGAAAAAAAGATATAGTCCAAACATAAAATAGATATAATGCACCATGTACGGGAACCGCCGGCGAGTCGCCGACCTGAGGCCGACGACTCGCTGCCCTTTTAATTTGTGAATTGCCATGGATTTTCCTCCGTTCCGGCACCGGATATAGTGAGTCCGGATTTCAGAATAACTACAGGGCGGACCCCGTTCGTGTTGGAATACGTGATCGCGCTACCATCCGAGTGCGAGCTGAACAAGGTATAGTAGTTGTAGATGTCGCCGCTCGTGATCATGCTGCGCACGCGGAAGTCCGAGTTGCTGCTGGCGAGGCCCAAGTTACGGGAAGCGAGCCACACATAACCGCTACTGTGCAACATGCTATTGTTCATTAATACATTTACATCGGTACTGTAGTAAGTGTCTGTATGTGGGAACCCGTTATTTCCTTCTGTATATGTATAACCTTGTGGATATGTATAATCCCACGTTAGTGGATATGTCGTTGTGTCGATTTCTTCCATACTGCTTCCTACTACAGTTCCTAATCCTCTTCCTCCTGTTGCGAGTGTTGGATTTACATACGCTTCGCTGATTTCATTTAATATTTTTACCGCCCTTGCATAATTGGATTTTGCTACTTCCATATCCGCTTCGGTTCCACTACTAAAGGTTCCGTCTGTTGCTTGTTCTGAATCTTTTCCTAATGTTAAATCTCCTACACTATCTGCGCTAACCAACTCTACCGTTGTTCCATCATTGCTTAACACTCTCCATGTCGTTGTTGCCGATGGATCAAATTCGGTCTGTTCAACTCCTGTGATTGTCGTTAAGTCACAAGTGGTAATTGTCGGATAATACGTTACATAGTCTCCTACTTCCATCAAATTCTCCGCTGTTGCTTCTTTCCATTTTGCATATAACGTATGGTCACTTGCTGTTTCTACGACTGTTGTATCTGTTATTTTTGTTACTAACCATTCTTCCATATACCATCCGTCAAACGCATACCCGCTTTTCGTCGGTACCGGTAATGTCCCATAAAGATCTCCTACTGCAACTTTTATACTTTTGACCGTACTTCCCCCGTTGCTGTTAAAGTTTACCGTATACAACCGATTAACAGAAATATCTACATTTCCTGTCGGCATTACTAATTGTCTGCGATTTCCGAATATTCTTAATACAACATTTTCGGAATTTACAACATACTTCGCCGGAGCGCGATCCGATAACCCTACCGTAATATTTTTCTCCGCTTCTACCTCTCTTGTCGTTATTCCTCGTTCAGTATTGATGGTTAACGTATATCCAAAGGATGTACTTAACAACAATACAAACGAAATTACTAAACTTACTGCCCTTCTCATTTTCTCTGCCTCCCTTATATATTTCCTGCGATTTTTAAACAAAAAGAAGTAGTCTAAAGCCATCCCGACTTTAAACTACTTTCTTCTTTATTCATTATTCTTTTTTCTTTATTCTTTCTATCTAATAGTGTCCCCCCCAATTACAAATTTTACCACACAAGCGTTATAGTTAATTCTTGCTGTTTTATTTATTTTTTGTAATCGGTTCATTGCGTCCACCACCCTTTGGCTACTTTATCGGCAAAAGGAATACTTTTCTTTAGTAGAGTAAAAAATTCAGGGTAAAAAAATAGTCTAACAATAATTGGTTCTATAGTAAATAAGTTACAATGCAAATGTACGTAAATAATGCATCAATCCTTGTAGGGACACCATTTATGGTGTCCGAGAAATTGGCAGACGGTAGGTTTAGGACACAATGAATGGTGTCCCTACAACGTTTTTTAATGGCGTATTTTAGTCAATTAGGAAGTGTATGATTTTTGATGTAAACTATTTCCATACTATTTTTTTATCCTATTATAAAACAAAAAGGAACGTAAGAAGCATATAGAACAAAAGTGTAAATCTAAAAATCAAAGATTTTTGATTTACTCATGTTGCCCTACGGGCAAACACTATGATACTTTCGTTGTTGTATAGGCAAAATCTTCGATTTTTCCTATACAACCAAAAGAGTGGAAAATCCTTTCCGAATTTTCCACCCTCAATAAGTGATATAAAACTATTAAATCAATTCCAAAATAACCATCTCAGCTGCGTCGCCACGTCTTTGACCAAGCTTCAAAATTCTTGTATATCCGCCTGTTCTATCCTTGTACTTATCAGCCAATTCGCCAAACAATTTTGCTGTCAAATCAATATTCTTTCCGTCATTATCCTTTACTTTGTTAACGTACTTAAACATTGTTCTTCTTGCAGCAAGTTTAGAAGGTAAATCGATTTCAACTGTCTTCTTAATGGTTTCTCTTTCTACCTTTTTATATTTTCTGCCGTTTTTGCTTGTTGCATCAACCAATACTTTATTTCCCTTTGCATCTACCTTTGCATAGCTTACTGTTTTTTCAGCTGTTGTTACATTTGCTTGCTCTTTAATACCAAGCGTAATGAGTTTTTCTACGATAGGTCTTACTTCTTTTGCTTTTGCTTCTGTGGTTTCAATCTTGCCATTTAATAAAAGCGAAGTTGTAAGAGTTCTAAGCATAGACAATCTATGGTCAGTAGTGCGTCCTAATTTTCTCGTACCTGCCATGTCTTCTTTCCTCCTTACAAAATTTAATTATTCCTCACTTGGAGCTAATTTCAATCCTAAACTGTCAATTTTCTGTAAAACTTCCTCTAAAGACTTTCTACCCAAGTTTCTAACTTTCATCATTTCATCTTCCGTCTTTTCGATTAAGTTTTGAACCGTATTAATACCAGCACGCTTCAAACAGTTATAAGATCTTACCGATAAATCTAATTCTTCAATGGTCATTTCTAAGATTTTTTCCTTACCGGAATCTTCTTTTTCAACCATAAATTCTGTATTCTTAGCTTTTTCCGACAAATCAATAAACAAGTTCAAATGTTCACTCATAATCTTAGCAGCAAGACTTACTGCCTCTTCTGCCTTGATTGTTTTGTTTGTCCAAACTTCCAAAATCAATTTGTCGTAATCCGTAATTTGACCAACTCTGGTATTTTCAATCGTATAATTTACCTTTTTAACAGGGGTATAGATTGAATCTACCGGAATCAATCCAATTGCTTGACCGTATTGTTTATTTCTTTCAGCAGAAACATAACCACGACCCTTATGTGCTGTCATTTCAGCATGAAGGCTTCCGCCCTTCGCAATTGTACAAATATATAAATCCGGATTTAAGATTTCAACATCTGCATCTGTCTGAATATCTCCGGCAGTTACAATGCCTTCTTTATTCGCATCGATTACCAATGTTTTTTCTCCGTCACTATGAATCGCAAGCGCTAACTGCTTTACATTCAAAATGATTTCCGTTACGTCTTCTACAACTCCCGGAACAGTAGAGAACTCATGTAACACTCCGTCGATTTTGATACTGTTAATTGCTCCTCCCGGAAGGGATGAAAGCAAAATTCTGCGTAACGAATTTCCCAAAGTTGTACCATATCCGCGTTCAAGCGGTTCTACGGTAAATTTTCCGTAACCGTTTTCTTCACTAAGTTCTACACATTCAATCTTTGGTTTTTCGATTTCTATCATTTTATAACCTCCTCCTAATTAGAGGTTAGAATCTACGAATTCCAACCGCTTATGAACTAATAAAAGACTTTTGAATCCTTCAATTATTACTTGGAGTAAAGTTCTACGATTAAGTGTTCTTGAACCGGTAAATCGATATCTTCTCTCTTCGGAAGTTCCAATACAGTAGCTTTCTTTTGCTCTGCGTTAAAATCGATCCAAGCCGGAACTGTTCTTCCAGAAGTTTGTTCCATAATTACCTTGAATTTTTCATCATTCATGCTGCTTTCTGCTAAAGAAACAACATCTTCTTTTTCAACTAAGTAAGAAGGAATATTTACCTTTTTACCATTTACAACAATATGTCCGTGACGAACAATTTGTCTTGCTTCAGAACGAGATGTTGCCAAACCCATTCTGTAAACGATATTATCTAATCTTGTTTCTAAGATTTGTAACAAGTTTTCACCGGTGATTCCCTTTTTATTGGAAGCCATTTCAAAATATTTTCTAAATTGGCTTTCTAAAACACCGTAAAATTGTTTTGCTTTTTGTTTTTCTCTTAATTGAACTCCGTATTCGGACAACTTTTTCTTCTTAGCGCCATGTTGACCCGGAGCTTGATTACGTCTTGCGACAGCACATTTATCTGTATAACATCTTGTTCCTTTTAAGAACAATTTTTCGCCTTCTCTACGACAAAGACGACATGATGCGTCAGTATATCTTGCCATTATTCCATTCAACTCCTTTATAAAATTATAAGATCTCTCCTATTAAAATTTAGCATTAAACTCTTCTTCTCTTAGGCGGTCTGCAACCGTTGTGAGGAATCGGTGTAACATCTTTAATCGAAGTTACTTCAATTCCGGCAGCTTGAAGTGCACGAATTGCAGCTTCACGACCTGCACCGGGACCTTTTACGAAAACATCAACTTTTCTAAGTCCGTGTTCCATTGCTGTCTTAGAAGCTGTTTCAGCAGCCATCTGTGCAGCAAACGGTGTGCTCTTTCTGGAACCTTTGAATCCCAATTCTCCGGCACTTGCCCAAGAAATAACGTTTCCGGCATCATCCGTCAATGTAACAATTGTATTGTTAAAGGTTGAATGAATATGAGCCGCACCCTTTTCAATATTTTTTTTCTGTATTCTTCTAACTCTCTTTGTAGTAGTTTTACCTGCCATGATTCACCCCTCCTTATTTCTTACCTGCTGCTTTTTTAGGACCCTTACATGTACGGGCATTTGTCTTGGTTCTTTGACCTCTTACCGGCAAACCCTTCTTATGTCTTGTTCCACGATAGCAACCGATTTCCATTAATCTCTTAATATTCAAAGCGATTTCTCTACGTAAATCACCTTCAACTTTATGATTCTTTTCAATAGAATCTCTCAATTTACTGATTTGATCGTCAGTAAGATCCTTTACTCTTGTGTCAGGATTAATTCCCGTTTCAGCTAAGATTTCATTTGATAATGTTCTACCAATACCGAAAATATAGGTTAATCCAATTTCAATACGTTTTTCTCTTGGTAAATCAACACCTGCGATACGTGCCATATTTAAATTTACACCTCCAAAAAATTTTACTGTCTTTTTGTATATTAGAAGACACAACTAATTGTCTGCAATCAAGTGCTCAACCTTTCTCACAGACGATATAAAAACAATAGAGGAAAGTAACAAAGTTACTCAGCCGCCCTACTATTGAATTTTTCAAATTAAAATTACGATTGTTAAACTTAATTAAGGTTCACAGAAATTCTTCGAATTTCTGCGGGCTTATTTGCTAACCTCACTCTTCGCCCTTTAGGCTCGATTTCGCTAAGCAAATAATGCCTAGCCTTGTCTTTGTTTGTGTTTAGGGTTTTCACAAATTACGCGTAAAGTACCCTTTCTTCTGATGAATTTGCATTTTTCACAAATTTTCTTTACTGATGGTCTTACTTTCATTTCATTTCATTCCTCTCTTAATTAATTTGCAAAATACGTTTCATTACTTTGCTCTCCATGTAATTCTTCCACGAGTCAAATCATATGGAGAAAGCTCCAATTTTACTTTGTCTCCCGGCAAAATTTTAATGAAATTCATGCGTAGTTTTCCGGAAATATGTGCAAGAATTTTATGCCCATTTTCCAGTTCTACCTGAAACATCGCATTAGGCAACGCCTCTAATACGGTGCCTTCTACTTCAATAACATCTTCTTTAGCCATAAAAACCTCCAAAATGTTAAAAAATGTTTATTTCAACTCATATATTATATCAGAGTATCCACATTCTGTCAACGTTTTCACAATATTTTATCGGTAATTTTTTATATATTTTTCTATGATGGTACAATCATTGTACGGACAGCATTCATGCTGTCCTGCTCTCTGCCTTCTGTGTGAACAAAATAACACAATAGCCTCAATCCTGTACGGACACAATTTATTGTGTCCAATTTTCTACACCTTCGTTAAAATTTCCGGCTCTCCATCGGTAATCGCAATCGTATTCTCATAATGTGCCGACAATTTTCCGTCGCAAGTCACAACCGTCCAACCGTTTTTCAAAATATCGATTTCAAAAGTTCCTTCGTTAATCATCGGTTCTACCGCAATTACCATTCCCTTTTGAAGTCTCGGTCCGCGTCCCGGCTTACCGTAATTCGGAACCTGTGGTTCTTCATGTAATTCTTTTCCGACACCATGTCCCACGAAATCACGCACTACTGAAAAGCCAAAGCTTTCTGCATACGCTTGCACTGCGTGCGAAATATCCGAAACACGATTTCCCGCTTTTGCCATTTTAATTCCCTCAAAAAAGCTCTGCTTTGTCACTTCAATCAACTTTTTCGCCTGAGCGGAAACCTCACCAACAGCAAAAGTTCTCGCCGCGTCTCCATGATAGCCATTCTTATACGCTCCCATATCAACGCTGACAATATCGCCCTCTTTTAAAACATAGTCATCCGGAATCCCATGAATCACTTGCTGATTTACCGAAGCACAAATAATCGCCGGATACGGCTTACTTCCTTCAAAACCCATCTGTCCTTTAAAAGACGGTTTCGCTCCCTCTTGTCTTAAAACAATTTCCGCAATTTTATCCAAGTCCTTCGTCGTCATCCCCGGCTTAATTGCCTCTTCCATTTTTTGCAACGCCAAACCGACAATTCGACATGGCTCTCTCATTAATTCAATCTCTTTTTCTGATTTAATTAAAATCATCTTCACGCCTCAATTCGATTTTTTTCAATACTCTCCAACGCACGATCTACGTCACGAATCGTCTTTTCCAATTTCTTTCTTCCTACTACGGTAATTAATTTACCCTGTTCCTTATAGTAAGGTTTCAAATGTTCCGTAACATCATGATATGTAACCAATCTCTTTTTCACAACCTCCGGTTTATCGTCATCTCTTTGAATTAAGTTACGACATCCCTCCGGACAAGTCGCTCTTTCTTCCTCCGTCGGCATCTTAGCGTCCAAGTGATAGGTTCTTCCACAAGCCGGACAATATCTTCTTCCGCTCAAACGATCCACAATCGCATCATCCGGTACATCAATCTCCAAAACCGCATCCAAATGAATGCTATGCTTCTTCAAAAGTGCATCTAAAGCCTCGCCTTGCGGAATATTTCGTGGAAATCCATCTAAAATAAACCCGTTTTCGCAATCCGGTAAAGCAATTCGATTCTCAATTACTTGAATCGTAATATCATCCGATACAAAACATCCGTTATTAATCAAAGAAGAAATTTCATCAATTACTTCCTGCGGTAAAGACATTCCCGGAAGCTGTTCTCCCTTTCGAAGAGAACGAAATAATTCTCCTGTTGAAATTTGAGGTATTCCATATTTCTTGCTAAGTCTTTCTGCCTGTGTTCCCTTACCAGAACCCGGCGCTCCCAACATTACCAAACGCATATTATCACCTCTGCAATTTTTTATGTTCTACACAATCCGTACGGACACAATTTATTGTGTCCTAGTTCTACTACAGCCTATTTCCTGGACACAATAGCAGTCGAAATTTCCCAATCACTTCGTTCTTGGAATTTCTTTGCACAGGACGTACATCCATTTACTACGCTCATGGTGTTACGTCCGCGAATTGTGTCCCTGCAAAGCTACAGAAGTCTTTATACAAAAAAGAAAAATCGAAGACTATTCAGAACGGAAAGTAAGTCCGCTCTTTTTAGCAAAAGGGGCAATTTCTCCGTTCCAAACATCCTTCGTTTCTTCATTCATTTATTAATCTAAAAATCCTTTATAGTGTTTCATAACCAACTGTGCTTCTAATTGTTTTACAGTTTCGAGTGCAACACCAACCACGATTAACAATGCTGTACCACCGAATCCGATGGTGATTCCTGTAATTGTTTGCACAATAACAGGGAAAATCGCAACCAATGCAATAAACACTGCACCAAAAATCGTAATTTTGTTTAATACATTCGCTAAATAATCAGCAGTAGGCTTACCGGCTCTAATACCAGGAATAAAACCACCATTCTTCTTCAAATTATTAGCAACCTCTACCGGATTGAACACAATAATCGTATAGAAGAACGTAAAACCAATAATCAACAACGAATATATAATACAATAGCCCACCGTATACCCTATTCCGCTATTTGCAGAATTATTACATAAATGATAGATAACATACCAAATTCCTTGCGGATTTGCCTTTGTTACCAAGTTAATGATCATTGCAGGGAACATCAAAATTGACATTGCCAAAATAATCGGCATAACTCCTGACATGCTAAGTGCAATCGGAATATGAGTAGATTGTCCACCATACATTTTTCTTCCAACGACACGTTTTGCATATTGAACAGGAATTCTTCTTTCTGCCTTTTGTACCCAAACAACAGCCACAATCAACAAAAGTAATACCAAGATAATTGCAACAAACCCAAACTTACCCCATAAGCTTTCATAGAAACCTGTCGAAGCAAGAAGTGACTGAATTCCGCCAACAAGTCCGGAAATAATACCCGCAAAGATAATCAACGAAGTACCGTTTCCAATTCCATATTCCGTCATCTGTTCACCTAACCACATAATAAACGCGGTCCCCGCAGTAAGCGAAAGAACAATCATGAAATATGTCAAAAAGTTTGTATCGTAAAGCACACTCTTAAAGCTAATTGCAATACCGATTGATTGGATTAAAGCCAATACAATCGTTAAGTATCTTGTATACTGTGCTAATTTCTTTCTTCCGTCCATTCCTTCTTTAGCCATTTTCTCCAAAGCAGGAATCGCAACGGTCAACAACTGAATAATAATCGAAGCATTAATATATGGCGTAATACTCATCGCAAATATTGATAAATTCGAGAAAGCACCACCGGAAATAATATTAAATACTCCGAGTAAGCCACTTTGATCACTATTAATCATAGACTCCAAAGCAACTCTATTTATTCCCGGAACGGGAATATAAGAACCGAATCTAAATACCAATAATAATCCGAGCACAATTAATATCTTTTTTCTAAGTTCCGGAACTGACCAAGCATTCTTTAAGATTTTAAACATACTGTACCCCTTTCTTTAATGCATTACGCATTAATCACAATGGCTTTTCCGCCAGCTGCTTCAATCTTTTCTTTTGCAGTCTTAGTAAATCTGTGAGCGTTAACTGTTAATTTCTTTGTAATTTCGCCATTACCCATTACACAAACGCCATCTTCCAATTTCTTTACAAGACCACTTGCTTTTAATAACTCAGGTGTTACTGTAGCCCCGTCTTCAAACTTATTTAATGTAGAAACATTTACTTCGCTGTAACGAATTGCTAATACATTCTTAAATCCTCTCTTAGGGATTCTTCTATATAAAGGCATTTGACCTCCTTCAAATCCAGGTCTTACGCCACCGCCGGAACGAGCATTTTGTCCTTTATGACCTTTTCCGGCTGTTTTTCCGTTTCCGCTTCCGATACCTCTTCCTTTTCTGTAAGGTTTTGTACGGGAACCCGGTGCAGGTACTAATTCATTTAAGTTCATCTTTTTACACCTCCAACATAAAAATCTTCTGTTTTCTAACGCTAAACGATGTTTCTGATTATAACTCGTTTACTTTCTTTCCTCTTAAAGCTGCAATTTCTTCTGCAGTTCTAAGTTCGCTTAAAGCTTTCATAGTAGCACGAACAACGTTTCCCGGATTGTTTGTTCCGATACACTTTGTTCTGATATCTTTAATTCCTGCAAGTTCCAAAATCGGTCTTACAGCGCCACCGGCGATAACTCCGGTACCTTCTGAAGCAGGCTTTAATAAAACTTTTCCTGCGCCAACTTCTCCAACTATTTCATGAGGAATAGTCGTTTCAACTCTCGGAACCTCGATCATATTCTTCTTAGCATCTTCAATTGCCTTTTTGATAGCTTCCGGAACTTCGCTGGACTTACCGTTTCCGGCACCAACATGACCATTTTCGTCGCCAACAACAACCAATGCACTAAATCTAAAGTTTCTACCACCTTTAACAACTTTAGCAACTCTGTTTATTGCAACAACTTTTTCCTTAAGTTCAACAGAATTTGTATCGTTATGTTCTGTCTTACGATCCATAATATATTTTCACCTCTTCTTAATTAAATTAAAATTCAAGACCGGCTTCTCTTGCAGCTTCTGCAAGTTCCTTCACTCTTCCGTGATAGATATATCCGCCTCTGTCAAATACTACTTCTTTAATACCTTTTTCAATTGCACGCTTTGCAACCAATTCACCAACAACTCTTGCAGCCTCTTTGTTTCCTGTTCCGTTTACTTTAGACTTTACTTCTTCATCTAAAGTAGACGCAGAAACGATTGTGTTTTGGGCAACATCGTCAATTACTTGAGCATAAATGTTATTTAAGCTTCTATATACATTCAATCTCGGTCTTTCTGCAGTACCCGAAATCTTATTTCTAACACGCATATGACGAATTTCTCTTTGCTTGTTACTATTCGGTTTGCTTACCATACTATTTCACTCCTTCCGGTTAAAATTCACGCTACGATGGATAATATTTATTTGTCATCCAATTGAGTAACCTCTTTTTTAGGACAGCATGAATGCTGTCCCTACGCAGCAACCTTGATAAAAACATTATCTTTGTACGGACAGCATTTATGCTGTCCTTTTGAAGACCTATTTCTTTGCTCCTGTCTTACCTTCTTTACGTCTGATTGTTTCAGTCGTATATTTGATTCCCTTTCCCTTATAAGGTTCCGGTAATCTCTTCTTTCTGATTTCAGCAGCAAAAGCACCAACAGCTTCATTATCAATACCCTTTACAATGATACTGTTTTGTGTAGGTACTTCAACAGTAATTCCCTTAGGTTCTTCCATTTCAACAGTATGAGAATAACCCAAATTCATTACTAATTTATTACCTTGTTTTTGAGCACGGTATCCAACACCATTGATTTCCAAAGCTTTTTCGAATCCTTCGGAAACACCCTTTACCATATTATTGATTAAGGCTCTTGTCAATCCGTGTAATTCTCTGTTTGTTTTGTTATCATCAGGTCTTGTAACCTTAACTTCGTTATTTTCAACAGCAATCTGCATATTCGGATGGAAGTTTTTTTCCAAAGTTCCCTTAGGTCCTTTTACAGTAACGGTTGTACCTGTTACTTTTACTTCAACACCGGCAGGAATTGCTATAGGCTCTTTACCTATTCTTGACATTTTGTTCACCCCTTATAATGTTACCTTGTAATGGTTTATTACGAAGTGCTCCTTCTACGGACACAATAAATTGTGTCCCTACAATGTTGCATCTCCGTACGGACACAATTTATTGTGTCCAAATCCCGAGACACCTCAAAGTGTCCTATCGGCTCTTACCAAACATACGCTAAAACTTCTCCGCCTACTCCTGCTTCACGAGCTTTCTTATCGGTCATAACACCTTTCGAAGTGGAAACCAATACGATTCCAAGTCCGTTTAACACTTTTGGTAAGTTTTCGCATTCTGCGTAAACACGTAATCCCGGTTTGCTGATTCTCTTTAATCCGGAAATTACCTTTTGTTTATTTCCAACATATTTCAATGTGATTTTTAAAGTTCTGTCATCCTCAGTGTAACCACTGATATAACCTTCTTCTACCAAAATGTCAGCGATTGCTTTCTTCATTTTGGACTTCGGTACATCAACAGTTGCATGCTTCGAAGAATTTGCATTTCTGATACGAGTTAACATATCTGCAATAGGATCTGTAAGATTCATTCTATTTACCTCCTTCTCTGATTCTTATTTACTATCGTGCCTGTTCTACGGACACAATAAATTGTGTCCCTACCACATCACAATCCGTACGGACAGCATTCATGCTGTCCCAAATAGCAAAATTTATTTCAAACCCTGCCCTCGCAAATTACCAGCTTGCTTTCTTTACTCCAGGAATCTCTCCTCTGTGAGCTAAAGTTCTGAAACACAAACGGCAAATTCCGAATTTTCTGATATATGCATGCGGTCTTCCGCAAATTTTACATCTGTTATATTCGCGAGTAGAGAACTTTTGTGTTCTTTTTTGTTTCGCGATCATAGATTTCTTTGCCATGTTCTACCTCCGTTCTGACAATTTTCAAACCGTCTTTTAATTAGTTAGCAAACGGCATTCCAAGTTGAGAAAGTAACTCTTTCGCTTCAATGTCTGTTTTTGCTGTTGTAACAAATATAATATCCATACCTCTGATTTTGTCTACTTTATCGTAATCAATTTCAGGGAATATCAATTGTTCCTTAACACCCATTGAATAGTTTCCTCTTCCATCAAAAGAATTTGGATTAATTCCTCTGAAGTCTCTAACTCTCGGTAATGCAACACTGATGAACTTATCCAAGAAAGTATACATATTTTCCCCTCTTAAAGTAACTTTACATCCAATGTTCATTCCTTGTCTAATCTTAAACGTAGCAATCGCTTTCTTTGCTTTTGTTACGACTGCTTTTTGTCCGGTAATTGTTTCCATATCATGAACTGCATTTTCCAATGCTTTCGCATTTTCTCTTACATCGCCAACACCCATGTTAAGTACGATTTTTTCAAGCTTAGGAATCTGCATTGCTGAAGTATATCCGAACTTTTCTTTTAGCTTAGGTGCGATTTCATTTAAGTACTTTTCTTTTAATCTTTCCATTTTAGATTCCCTCCTTTACTTAACATCTAATGATTCGTTACATTTCTTACAAGTTCTAACTTTTGTTCCGTCAGAAAGTGTAGTATGTGCAACTCTTGTTACGCTCTTGCATTTACCACAAACAACCATTGCTTTGGATGCCGGAATTGCAACTTCTTGCTTTGTAATTCCGCCTTGTTGTTGAGCGCTTCTTGCCTTTATATGTTTTGTTCTTACATTAACGCCTTCTACTAAAATCTTATTTTCAGCAGGAATTGCTTGAAGAACTTTACCTTTTTTACCTTTATCTTCACCTGATACGATTTGTACGGTATCACCCTTTTTAATATTCACTACATTTCACCTCTTTCACTTGGTAACACGATTCTAATGATTAAAGCACTTCCGGTGCTAACGAAATAATCTTCATGTAATCGTCTCTTAATTCACGAGCAACAGGTCCAAAAATACGAGTTCCTCTTGGTGTATTATCATCTTTAATCAAAACTGCTGCATTTTCATCAAACTTGATAGATGTGCCATCGTTTCTCTTAATTCCCTTTGTAGAACGAACTACAACGGCTTTCGCTACATCACCCTTTTTAACAACTCCGCCGGGTGTTGCAGTTTTAACAGAAACCACAATAACATCACCGATATTCGCATATTTTCTATGAGAACCGCCAAGAACCTTTATACACATAACTTCCTTAGCGCCTGTATTATCAGCAACTTTTAATCTTGATTGTACTTGTATCATTATTTTCACTCCTTTCAGTATCGATATAACGTATCTTTACTGTCTCTAAATTACTTAGCTTTTTCTACGATTTCAACCAATCTCCATCTCTTGTCTTTGCTAAGCGGTCTTGTTTCAGCAACCTTAACCGTATCGCCGATACCACAAGCATTTTCTTCATCATGAGCTTTCAATCTGTACGTAGATTTCATAACTTTGTTATATAAAGGATGTTTTTTATTCTCAGAAATTGTAACAACGATTGTCTTATCCATCTTGTTGCTTACAACTTTACCGATTCTAACCTTTCTTCTTCCTCTTGTTTCTTCCATTACGATAATCCCCCTTTCATCAAAATTCAATATTGGTTATTCTGTCACCAGACGGATTAATTGCTTCCGGCTAATTCTCTTTCTCTCAAAATCGTCTTTACTCTTGCAATATCACGTCTGACATTTCTTATCTGTAATGGATTATCCAATTGCTGTGTAGCACTTTGGAATCTCAACTTAAATAACTCCGCTTTCAAATTAGAAAGTTCATTTTCTAATTCAACATTTGACATTTCTCTAATTTTACTTGGCTTCATTTTCTTCACCACCTATATTGTTTTCACGAGTAACGAATTTGCACTTAATAGGAAGCTTGTGACTTGCAAGTCTCATAGCTTCTCTTGCCAATTCTTCACTTACTCCGGCAATTTCAAAAAGTACTCTTCCCGGCTTAACAACTGCAACCCAGTATTCCGGAGAACCTTTACCACTACCCATACGAGTTTCAGCAGGCTTCTTGGAAACAGATTTATCAGGGAAAATCTTAATCCAAACCTGACCGCCTCTCTTAATGTAACGGGTCATAGCGATTCTGGCAGCTTCGATCTGATTTGCTGTGATCCAAGCCGGTTCTGTTGCTTGAAGACCGTATTCTCCATCGCTAACAACGTTTCCACGTGTTGCAATACCGGTCATTCTACCTCTTTGCATCTTTCTGTATTTTACTCTTTTAGGCATCAACATAATTATTCGCCCCCTTTAGCTTTCTTGTTTTTATTTGTAGGAAGCACTTGACCTTTATAAATCCAAACCTTAACACCAATCTTACCATAAGTTGTATCAGCTTCATAAAAACCGTAATCAATATCAGCTCTTAATGTTTGAAGCGGAATCGTACCTTCATGATAATGCTCTGTTCTCGCGATTTCAGCACCTGCTAATCTTCCGGATGCCGAAGTCTTAATTCCCTTTGCTCCCATTTTCATTGCTCTTTGCATAGCTTGTTTCATAGCACGTCTAAAAGCAACTCTCTTTTCAATTTGTCCTGCAATGTTTTCTGCAACTAATTGTGCATTTACTTCAGGATTCTTAACTTCTACGATATCAATAACTGTTTCCTTCTTTGTAATCTTCTCTAATTCAGAACGCAAAACTTCTACCAAGTTTCCGCCTTTACCGATTACAATACCCGGTTTTGCAGTATGAACTCTAACCTTTACTTTTCCGGCTGTTCTTTCGATTTCAATCTTAGAAACTCCGGCAACAAATAACTTGCTCTTTACAAATTTACGAATCTTATTATCTTCTACAAGACTATCTCCGAATGTTTTCTTATCAGCGTACCACTTGGAGTTCCAGTCTTTGATAATACCCACTCTAACGCCATGTGGGTGTGTTTTTTGTCCCATGATTTTCCCTCCTTATTTCGCTTCTCTAAGCACAACAGTAATGTGGCTTGTTCTCTTACGAATTCTTGCGCCTCTTCCTTGTGCTTTCGGCATTAATCTCTTCATTGTAGGTCCTTGATTTGCATAAACTTCAGCAACCACAAGGTTATCCACTGATAAATTGTTATTATTTTCTGCATTGCTCATTGCAGATTTTAATAATTTCGCTAAAATAGAAGAACCTGCTTTCGGAGTAAACTTCAAAATATTCATTGCTTCTACAGCATTCTTACCTTTTATCAAATCTGCTACGATTTTTACTTTTCTTGAAGATATTCTCGCATATTTTAATACTGCTCTTCCTTCATCTTTGCCAACACCGATTAATTTCTTCTCTTTCTTGGTAAGTACCGGAGGGCGATTGCTCTTTGTATGAGGCGCTTTTGTTGCATCCCAGATTTCTTGAATCTCTTCCTTAGTTCTTGTACTCATATTCTTTATCCTCCTTCCTTATTACTTCTTAGCAGGAACAGACTTCGCAGCACGGTCTGTGTGTCCCTTAAATGTTCTTGTAGGTGCAAATTCTCCTAATTTATGTCCAATCATTTCTTCGGTAATATATACAGGTACATGTTTTCTACCATCATGTACAGCGATTGTATGTCCTACCATGTTTGGAAAAATTGTAGAAGATCTTGACCATGTTTTAATAACGTTTTTCTCATTAGCCTTATTCATTGCTTGGATTTTCCTCATTAAGCTTTCAGCAACGAAAGGTCCTTTTTTCATAGATCTACTCAAATCAAACAACTCCTCTTCGTTTATTTCTATTGTCATGTGACAATAGCATTTTAACTTGTTATCACACGGACACAATAAATTGTGTCCCTACGGAGCGTATCTCCGTTATAAAATAGAGTTTTTGTACGGACACAATTTATTGTGTCCTTCCCAACTCTACTTGCCGTTTCTTCTTCTAACGATATATTTATTAGAAGGATTCTTCTTATTTCTTGTCTTATATCCAAGAGCAGGTTTACCCCAAGGAGTAACAGGTCCCGGACGTCCAACAGGAGACTTACCTTCACCACCGCCATGTGGGTGATCGCAAGGGTTCATAACAGCACCACGAACGGCAGGCTTGATACCCAAATGTCTTGTCTTACCGGCTTTACCTAAAGAGAAGTTTTCGTGATCTGTGTTTCCAACTTCACCAATAGTAGCCTTACATTTAACGCGAATTAATCTCATTTCACCGGAAGGAAGTCTTAAATGTGCATAATCTCCTTCTTTTGCCATAATTTGAGCGGCAATACCGGCAGATCTCGCAATTTGTCCACCCTTACCAGGTTTCATTTCAATGTTGTGTACCATAGTACCAACCGGAATATTTTCAATCGGAAGTGCATTACCCGGCTTAATATCCGCATCAGCTCCGGAACGAACGATATCGCCATCCTTTAAGCCGATAGGAGCCAAGATATATCTTCTTTCCTTATCTTCATATTCCAACAATGCAATGTTTGCAGAACGGTTCGGATCATATTCAATACCGATAACGGTTGCATTCATTCCATCTTTATTTCTCTTAAAATCAATTACTCTGTATTTTGTTTTGTTTCCTCCGCCGATATGACGAACTGTTATTCTTCCGTAAGAATTTCTTCCGCCCTTCTTGTTAAGAGAAGTAAGAAGAGATTTCTCAGGAGACTTCTTTGTAATTTCTTCAAAAGTCGAAACAGTCATATTACGTCTCGAAGGAGTCGTAGGACTATATTTCTTAATTCCCATTATTTTCACTCCATTTCTAATTTCGTTTTGCAGGGAAGGAATTTCCCTTTACATTCGATAAGATTGTGCAATCTCTTTCCATAGTGCATTCTACACTTGTGGATTAAAATCAGCAATCTCTGTCTTATATTTCTTACCGGTCGAAGCTGTCTTTCCGCCCTTTGTTAAGTAATCTGCATCAGATGGGTTTGTATCAATCTTAACAACTGCTTTCTTCCAATCTGCTGTTTTTCCGGAATGAACTCCCATTCTCTTTACTTTTCCCGGCATGCTTACTGTATTAACAGATTCAACCTTTACACCGAATAATTCTTCAACTGCTTTCTTGATTTCAGTTTTCGATGCATCTTTGTGTACTTTGAAGGTATATTTTCCTTCTGCCATTGCCATATTACTTTTTTCTGTAATAATCGGCTTAATAATGATCTCGTGGGCTGTCATTATGCATACACCTCCTCAATCTTATGAGCTGCATCTTCCGTTACGATAAACTTGTTATACTTTACAATGTCATACACATTAATTGTGTTTACATATGCTGTTTTAACGTTAGGAATATTCTTTGCAGATCTTACTACATTTTCATTCTTTTCACCTAAAACGATTAAAGCGTTTGTATCAAGGTTCAAGTTCTTCAAAACTTCTACCATATTCTTTGTCTTAATTTCAGAGAAATTAAGTTCATTTAATACGATCATATTGTTTTCAGCAACTTTAGAACTTAACGCAGACTTTAATGCGATTCTCTTAACTTTCTTATTTAATTTAATTGTATATGTTCTTGGTTTCGGTCCAAGTGCAATACCACCCTTAATCCATTGCGGAGCACGAATACTGCCTTGACGAGCACGACCTGTTCCCTTTTGTTTCCAAGGCTTTACACCACCGCCGCGAACTTCCGCTCTTGTCTTTGTAGACTGTGTTCCCTGTCTTTGATTAGCAAGGTAACTTTCAACAGCCATATACATTACATCTGTATTGATTTCTGTATTGAAAACTTCATCTTTTAAAGTAACGTTTCCAACTACTTTTCCGTTTACATCATATAAATCCAACTTAGGCATCATTTATCCTCCTTCCTACTTATTCTTTACAGAATCTCTGATATAAAGAAGGCTGCCCTTAGGTCCCGGCACACTGCCTTTAATAAACAAAAGATTCTTATCAGCATCAACTTTAACAACATCCAAGTTGATAATTGTTACATTTTCAACACCCATGTGTCCCGGTAACTTCTTGCCCTTAAATACTCTACCCGGATCACTGTGTGCACCCATAGAACCCGGTCTTCTATGATACATAGAACCGTGGGCCATAGGACCTCTATGTGCACCATGTCTCTTAATAACGCCTGCGAAACCATGTCCTTTTGTAATACCGCTTGCATCAACCGTATCACCGGCAGCAAATACGTCAGCCTTGATTTCATCTCCAACATTATAAGAAGACACGTCATCAAATCTAAATTCTCTTAAGTATCTCTTAGCGGAAACATTTGCCTTAGCAAATTCTCCTTTTCTTGCTTTATTAACGAGCTTCTCACGAATTTCGCCAAAAGCAACTTTAATTGCGTTGTATCCATCTGTTTCAACTGTTTTCTTTTGGATAACTACGCATGGTCCAGCTTCTACAACTGTTACCGGAAGCACTTTTCCATCTTCTAAGAAAATTTGTGTCATACCGATTTTCTTAGCTAATATAGCTTTTTTCATTTCTCTTTCTCCTCCTTAGGTTATTGGTTCACCATTTCCGTGAACATGACCGGGAAAGCAATCAAATTTTGCTTTTCCTGCTCGTTTCTTCTCAGAAACCTTTTTCCGACTATAACTTTACTTCGATTTCAACGCCGGCAGGTAAATCCAACTTTGTTAAAGCTTCGATAGTTTTTTGTGTCGGATAGAGAACATCAATCAATCTCTTGTGTGTTCTCATTTCAAATTGCTCTCTTGAATCCTTGTGTTTGTGTGGGGATTTTAAGATCGTAACGATTTCCTTCTCTGTCGGAAGTGGAATCGGTCCGGAAATCTTAGCTCCCGTTCTCTTTGCAGTATCAATGATTTTTGCTGCAGAAAGATCTAACACTTGATGTTCATAAGCCTTCAATCTGATTCTAATTTTTTCGCTGTTACTTGTCACATCAATTCCTCCTTTTGTTTGATATACAGCGCCAAGCTTCATCAACGTCTCCTGGTGTTTCATGCAATCTCATTTAAAAACCCGAGACAATAGGACCAAGACAGTCCTCACCCCGGGAAAACCTCAAAAGAATGAAACCAAACAGTTAAATCTTTCTTAATTATAGCTTGTCGCCCGGTTTAAAATCGGACATGCTCCACGAAAGTTCCCACCTTACCGTCACCGGTTTGCGCCACCTTTCGCTTCAACGCGTATCTGTCACAACATTTTATATTTTACACCATAATGCAAATTTTGGCAATAGTTTTTTAAAGATTTTTTCACTTTTTTTCGTATTTGTAGAAAAAAGAATATCAGCGGATATTAACAATTTTAAAAAGAAAAACAGAGTTTGTAAAAAAACACCTCGGAAAAATAAAATTTTCCGAGGTGTTTTTTTACAAACTCCTACGAACATTCTCTGTACGGACAGCATTTATGCTGTCCTATCGATTCTTTACTAATCGCACAAGCGTCTAATCACACACACCAAAAACGCGAGCATAGCAAAAAGCATAAAGAAAAAGAACCAACCAACAAAGAAAGCGGCTATTGCACTGAAAACTTCTAATACCAGTACAAACACCGAGGTAATCAGTGTCAAAAAAATCCCTGCAAGTAAACAAGGAAATTTTCTGCAAATACATCTTTTTACTTCCTCATCCCGCCGATCAACTCTTACTAATGTGACAAAAGCCAAAATCAAGAACAAAAGTGCCACACCAAGTCCGATTACCGCTATACCAAAAACGGAACCCCCAAAAACTGCCAAAAGAATTCCTAAAATCAAACCACCGGCTAATGACCAAAAACAACCACTTTCGCAATCACAACGCATAGAATACACCTCCATCCGAGTCAAAAAATACTCTACACTATTATATGAAAGCAAAAATAGTTTTGTTTACACCTCATCCGAAAAAGCCACAACACGCACAATATCTCGAATCAAGCGTAGCTTCTTCAAATTCATCGTACTTAAAAGTTCCACAATATCCGCAATTTTAGGATCATCGATACTTTCATTACTGCCATCTATAAAATAACCAATCGGTTTATCTAAAATACGGCATACTTCCGTAATTCTCTCCAAATTAAACTTCTTTCCGCCGGATTCCACCTGGCTGATAAAACTAACCGACACACCCAAGCACTCTGCAAATTTCTCCTGCGTCAAATGCTTCTCCTGTCTTGCTGTTTTAATTCTATTTCCAATTAATCTATACTCCATAGCCAACCTCCCAGTATGATTTACTACCGATAAGTTAATTTTACTAACGATTTTAATAAGCTCCCATAGACCGAGAAGTTAATTTTTATTTACCCATAAGAAAAAAGTCAGTTTCCGAAGAAACTGACTTTTTTCTTTAATCGCAATATTCTACTTTACCTCCCTCGCCAATCACAACCTTTTTCTTTTTAATTCGTCCCGAAAGCGCAGCCTGTTCCACATCTTTCAACAAAGATGTAATCACAGCATTAAGGCCGCGGGCTCCGATTTTATACGACTTTGCTTTCTCAACAACATACTGGATACCTGCTTCCGAAATCTCCAACTCCAAACCATAGGAATCTGCAAAAAGAGCTTTCTGGCACTTCCACTCAGAATCCTGCGAACGAAGCAGAATATTCCGATAGCCTTCCTCCGTAAAATTCGTAAATTCAATGATACAAGGGAATCTGCCAACCAGCTCCTTTGTCAATCCATGCTTTTCCAAATCCGTCCACACATATTTTTTCTCAGAAAGAATAGGAACCGTCTCTTGGGCAAATCCCATCGACTTTTTACCACAGAGCCTTTCCCGGCGAATTTCCTCCAGCCGAGGATACGCACCAAGTGCAAAAAACGTAATGCCGGAAGTATCCAAAACATCACCATCTCGCAAGGTAATCTGTGTTCCTTCAACAGCCTTTAAGAGGCTGTCCAGTACACATTTTCCGCTCACATCCGGACCGGAACCGCTATTTTTAGCCTCTTTTTTATCAAACTCATCCAGAACAATAATACCGCCTTCCGCAGCTTCAAGATCGCCGTTCGCCGACATCACCAAATCCTCAAAGATACTGCTGACATCTTTTCCCACATAACCAGTTTGTGTCAATTCTGTAGAATCGACAATCGTATAAGGAATTCCAAGATATTCGCAGGTCTTGGTAATCGACATCGTTTTTCCGGTTCCCGTAGGACCTACAATAAAAGCATTCTGCTTTCTCATAGGCATTTCCGGATGTTGTTTTTTATAAGCCAATGCCTGCTGATTATGAAAGATAATTCTGCCAATTTCCAAAACCGAGTTATCTTGCTCACAAACGCTCTGAAGAACTTCCGCCATCACTTCCGGATAATCAAGACTCGTTTTTTCCATCTTCTTTTCAAAATTCTCTTCTTGCTCCGAAGAAACTTTCGAAGTATCAACTCCAATCGCAAGAGCACCATTTCGAATATCCAAACGAACATATTCGGTACCGGGACCTGGAAAATCCGGTGCAATCGTCTGACGAACATACCAAATCACATCTTCATTATGACTCAGAATCTCGTGACATCTCTCACTTCGTTCATTCTCCAAAAACTCCACACACTCCGAACAGATATTAGGCTCCGTCCAAACCAAAAAAGGAATATGACCGGAATCGATATCGTGACACTTTTTACCGCAACATGCACAAATACCGGACATTCTCATGACCTCCCTTTTCAACGTCCCAAATTTTTACCAAAACTTGTTTCCATAAAGACTTTCCTTGCGTATAATCATACCTCGGATTGTTCCTGATGTCAATATTTCTGTTTAACAAAAAGAAACTATAAGTTACAGTTCAGACTATAATTTTGTATCTTACGAAAAATATCGGTAAAATGCGATCTGTACGGACAGCATTTATGCTGTCCTGCCTTTTTTCTTTAATCTTGATAAAAACCATCAAATCTATCATCCGCATACAAACGAATATTCACAAATGTTGCAGTTTCTCCATCTTCCGTTACTTCCTCCCGACAAACAAACTCTACACGATAAACATCTCCGTCTTTGCAAAAATCATTTAATTCATCCATACGCGCAATAAACAACTGTATCATTGCATGATCCGAAATCGTTTTTTCATTATCATTTTCCTCATCCAACTTCATTATTCGAATGCTCTGAACATTCGAATAATCGGTAAATATCGCCTCACAGCCTTCCTTAATAAGAAGATCTTTTAACACGACATCTCCATCATCAAAGCCAAAATAAATCGATTGGTATTTACCTACTCTTTTTGTATCAGCGGTTTCTCCTTCTCCTTTTCCTTCAAAAATAAACTCCACGCAATAACGATCTCCATAATTTCGAAAATCGGTATCTTCGCTCGAATAAACAACCTCTTTCGCCGCCGCTAAGATTTCCTTCATCACAACAGGATCACTTAATGTAATCGCTTTATCCGTAATCTGATTTCTTACTTCCACTCCTTTTAATTGCCCCTCTGTAATATCAAAAATCTCATTGGTACTCTTACGAAACTCTCTTGTATTCTCAATTTTCGTGATTTTTTCTTCGTAACGCTCTATATGATCGTTATAAATTCTTTTCACAATTTTTCCATTTTTCAACAAATAGCCGATCACAAGATAGCCATCATTCTTCGAATCTTCTAATAAACGGTCCGCAACAATCTTCTGATGAGTATCTGTCACTAACGCAATATTTTCCTCCTCCGTCAATACACCAATCCTCCAACTTTTACGATAACCACTCTCAATAAAGCTCTTTATGTCGTTATTCCCGTCGCTAATAAACGCCGTCTGAATCTCCGAAACCTTCGGAACATATTTTTCATAACCAAACACATCAAAAGAAACCAATAACACAACAATCGCAAAAGCTCCAATAAAGCCGATAAAACCCTTATACGAATCCCAAACTCTAAACGACTTTCTCAGCAACATCTCCGCAATCACATAGCCAATTAACGCAAACAACAAATAAATCAAGAAATTCGGATTTTCTATATCAAATAACCCTTTCACATAAACAATTCCTGTAATCATTACACAGATTGTTACGCCATACTTAAAAATCGGTTTCAAAATATCATTACTGATAACATCCCCGGCATCCTCCAAATTACGATAACGATACACAAAATATCCGATTGCCCCAATCACCAAAAACATAATCGCATTTATCACAGCCAGATTTGTCATCGAAATCTCCTCCGAAAGAATCAGAAAAATCTGTGTAAGCGGAAAAAATTTCGCTACAGGAATTACCAAGTCTTCGGAAAATCCGGAAAATCCATAGATATTTCCATTCAAAACTTGCTCCATCCCCCACAAAAAACCAACAGCCAAAAAGTTATAAATATAAGTAAAAATTATCTGAGCAATACTGCTCCCCGTAAACATTCCAATTGCCACCGTCACCGCATACAATGCAATCGAAATCCAAAAATGAATCTGCAACCACTCCGTCACAATATTCGGTTCAAACACCAAACCATAATCCGTAAAGCCACCGATTCCCGCTAAAATTGCTGCATTCAGCAAAATCGGAACCAACAGCAAAATAAGTCCCGTCAAAAAGTGATTCACATAAAGTTGTAATCTTGTATACGGCATCGAATGAATCACCGTCACCGACTTCGAATTTTGTATGTATCGAAACACCATCACACCTATCATAACCGGCATCAAGGCAAGGAAAAACCATGCGCCACCCATAATCATCTCTAAGTTAATCGTATTTTCACGCAAAATATACCGTTCCACATCTCGATTCAATATCGTCAATGGGGAAGCCAAAAACAAAAGCAAGGCATAAATCGCACTAATCCACCAAAAACGCTTTATATCGTTAAGAATAATCGCCAAACTAAAGAATGATCTCTTTGATTTCATTTTCTTCTCCTCCCACTTCATAAATAAAGATTTCCTCCAACGTCAACGGAATAATATCCAAAATCAACGGCTGATATTTCTTAAACTCCTTCACAATTTCTTCCTTATCGCCTCGCAAAATCACCGAATAAACCGTTCCCAATTGGCTCACTTTCAGCACATTAAACTTCTTTTTTAACTCCTCCGGCAACACGCCATCCGAAAAAGCAACCTGCATCTTATGCGTTTCCGACTTCAAGTCATCCAACTTTCTCTGAATCACTAATTTTCCTTTATTCATAATTCCAACGTGATCACAGACATCCTCCAATTCCCGCAAATTATGCGAAGAAATCATCACCGTCGTCTCACGCTCCGCAACATCCTGCATAATAATATTCAAAACATTCTTTCTCATCATCGGATCCAAACCATCAAGCGGTTCATCCAAAATCAAAACATTCGGACAAGTAGAAACCGCAAGCCAAAATGCCACCTGCTTCTGCATTCCCTTCGATAAACGATTCACATTTCTCTTCTCATCAATCTTAAAAACTTCCTTCAGTTTCTGGTACCGTTCCTCACTCCAATTGCTATACACTCTCTTATATAAATCCTTCATCTGCTTAATCGAAAAATTGTTAAAGAAATACAAATCATCCGAAATATAAAGCATTCCATCCTTTATTTTCACATTCTCATAAGAGTTTTCACCGTCCACCAAAACTTCACCCTTATCCAAACGATAAATCCCTGAAATTGCCTTCATTAAGGTCGTCTTGCCTGCCCCGTTTGGACCAACTAAGCCGTACACCGAACCTTTTTCCACCTGTAAACTCAAATCATCCAACGCCAAAAAAGAATCAAATTTCTTTGTCACATTTTTCACTTCAATCACGACTGTTTCCCTCCCTTATTATAAAATTCCTTAATCATCTCTTGAAACTCTTCCTGTTCTACGCCGAAAGCTCTTGCCTTCTCTACGATTTTAGAAAGTTCCTCTCGAATCTCCGAAACACTCTTCTGCTTCGCATCCTCAATCTTCCCCGCCACAAAGTTTCCTTTTCCCGGAATGGAATAAATATAACCTTCCTGTTCCAGTTCTCGATACGCCCTTTGTACCGTATTCACATTAATCGCCAAACTCGACGCTAACGCCCGCACCGAAGGCAACAACTCATCTTCCTTCAAACTCTTCGACAAAATCAACCGCTTAAAATTCTCCTTAATCTGCACATATAACGACTCTCCGCTACGATAATCCAACTGTAACATTTCTCTCCCCCTCTCTAACTGTATTAATATGATTGATACAGTTAGTTTATACCACGCTTATCACTTTGTCAAGAAAAAAAGACCACAAAAGTCAAAACTTTCGTTACAGGTCAGACTTAAAATTATAAAAAGGACACAAACGCTGTAGGGACACAATTCATTGTGTCCTAATTCTAATGTCTGCCTTTTCTGTGGACAGCACGAATGCTGTCCCTACAATGTTTGTGCCTTCTTTATAAATTTAATTTTGAGCTGTAATCAAAACTTTCATGGTCTTTTCAAACTATAAATCATATTCCGGCTTTACTTTAGACGTTTCATCTACTTCAAAAAACGCCTTTTCACTTGCTCCCATCATATTCGCAATCAAAACGGTCGGAAATGTTTTTATTTTCACATTATACTGTTGAACTGATTCGTTATAATCTTTTCTCGCCACCGCAATGCGATTTTCTGTTCCCGCCATCTCATCCATCAACGTAATGTACTGCTGATTTGCCTTCAAATCCGGATAATTTTCCGAAATTGCAAGTAAACGAGAAATCGCTGAACTCAACTCGTTATTCGCTTCCATCTTTTCCGCCGTCGTCCCTGCACCCAACATTGCCGCTCTTGCGTTCGAAATGGCTGTAATTGTCTCCTGCTCATACGCCGCATATTTATTCGCCACTTTCACCAAATCCGGCACCAAATCACTTCTTCTCAAAAGTAAATTATCAATCTGTGCCGACTTTGCAGATACCTCAGTATCCAACGCAACAACCGAATTATACGTTCCACCGTACCACAAGCCAAAAGCAAGCATCAATACCACAATTACTCCAACTGCAATTAACCCTTTTTTCATTCTTCATTCCTCCTATATATTAAAAGCTTCTACTACTTCCTCCACCACCGGAATGACCTCCACCTCCGGAAAAACCGCCGGATGAAAATCCACCGCCGGATGAAAATCCACCGCCGGATGAACTACTTATAATAATACTACTTTTCGTATATTTTTCTCCACAATTTAAGCAAGTTGAATAAGTATATAAATGATCTCCTATCCGTTGTTTTCGATAATTAAATTTCCTTCCATTACATTTTTTACACACTTTTACCTTATCCACATTACAAAATAGGAATAAAATAAAACCAAATATTCCGAATACCATAATCATCGGAAATAGCATAAAAAGTAGTGTAGATTGTGTTAACCTCGAAAAATCATCAATTTTTGCCTCACTAATTTCTAAATTTCCATTCAAAACATCAATAATCGCCTTCGTACCACTCTTTAAACCTTCCGAAAAGTCATTATTCTTATAATACGGAATCATATAGTCATCCTGAATCCGCCCCGTTTTTCCATCCGTTAATACTCCTTCTAAGCCGTACCCAACTTCAATCCGACTCTCTCGATCCTCCACTGCAAGCAATAACAAAACCCCATCATCCTTCTCCTTGCTTCCGATTTCCCACCGATTAAATAACTCATTCGCATACTCCTCTATCGAATTACCTTCTAACGAAGAAATCGTCACAACCACCACTTGCGTCGAATTTCCGCTGCTTTGATACAGCGACTTCGCCATATCAAAAATCGCCTTTTCGTCCTCCGCCTCAATCACATTCGCAAAATCATTCACAAAGAATTCCGACGTCGGACTCGGTAGGTTAGAAATAGCCAGTGTAGGACATATCATAAGAAATACGCTCATCAACAAGCATACAAGTCTCTTCATGGTTTTCCCTCCTTAACTTATATGAAAAGTATACCTTTTTTATAAATAAACTACAATAAAATAAAGTAAAAAATAAGAAAAAGCGTTACAATTCAGGCTGTATCTCCTATAATACTGTTACACCCATTGTACGGACAGCATTCATGCTGTCCTGCCTTTCTGTCTTTTCTGTGGACAGCATAAATGCTGTCCCTACACTATTTGTGCCATTTTTATAATTTCATATCTCATCAGTAACTGAAAAAAGCTGTCACTCCATCGTGACAGCTTTTTCTTACTTTTTCGGAAACTCATGCTCAAACACCTGGATGGAATCCTTAATTGTCTTTTCATGCGCTTCCCTTCCGTATTCATCCACTTGATTCTTATTCTTTTCACCATGCGTTAAGCAACCGGCGCCACCGATACAACCGCCAACACACGCCATACCCTCAATAAAGTTATTCGGCAAAACGCCCTTTGACGCTTTCAGCAACGCCATTCTGCACTGCTCAATTCCGTCACAAGCAATTGGATTAAATTCTCCCTCTAAGCCCTGTTCTTTAATTGCTTGTGTCACCGCATCCGCCAAGCCGCCGCTTCTTGCAAAAATTCTTCCGTAATAAGACGCATTGTCCAATACGCTCTCTTCCAATTCTTCAATATTAATATCCTTTCCGTCAAATAAAGCCTGTAATTCCTCAAACGTAATAACCGCATCTACAACACCATTTGTCTTTTCCTTCTTATACTCCATCTTCTTTGCGGTACAAGGTCCGATAAACACAATCTTTCCGGTCGGATCAATTTCCTTAATATACTTCGCAATACGAACCATCGGAGACGGATTATGCGAAATATGTTCCACCAAGGTCGGGAAATTCTTCTCAATATAATTCACAAACGCCGGACAGCAAGAACTTGTCAAAAATCCTTTTTCCAAAAGTTCACGACTCTCTTCATAAGCAACCATATCTGCCCCCAAAGCCGCTTCAATCACGCTAAAGAAACCAAGCTTTTTAATTCCGGTAATCACTTGTCCCAATTTTGCATAACTAAATTGACTGGAAATAGATGGTGCCACTACTGCGTAAACTTTGTAATCCTTATTATCCTTACTCTTCTTAATCGCATCAATTACATCTAAAATATACGATTTATCCACAATCGCACCAAACGGGCACTGATATACACACGCTCCGCAAGAGATACACTTGTCGTTATCAATCTTCGCCTCATTCGTTTCACCCTTGCTGATTGCCTTCACCTTACAAGCATTTTCACAAGGACGTTTATTATTACGAATTGCACTATATGGGCAGACCTGTGCACATTGACCGCAATTGACGCACTTTTCCTTATCAATATGCGCTTTCTGATTCTCATCAAACGTAATCGCACCACGTTTACAAACATCTTCACAGCGATGTGCTAAACAACCGCGACAAGCATCGTCCGAAACAGTATAACCACCAATCGGACACTCATCACAAGCTATTTTTATAACCTCGATAACATTTGGATTCGTTTTATCCCCACCCATAGCAATCTTAATTCTTTCATTCACAATCGCTCTTTCCTTGTAAATGCAACACCGCATCGTCGGTTTCGGTCCCTTTACAATCTTTTGCGGAATTTCGGTATAACAATCCGAGAGACGATCCTCAAACGCACATCTTGCCACCTCTCTTAAAACCTTATATTTTAAATGTTGCACTTTTGTATCAAACTTACGCATTTTTCTTCCATCCTTCCAACTACAAATTCCATTTCTGCTTTTTCTCTGTACGGACAGCATTCATGCTGTCCACTTTTAATAATATTTCAAATGAATCGTCTTCCCCATGTCCGTTAAACACGTCGCCAATTCATCAATTAACTGCATTTTAATATTAAAATTAATCGGCAAATCCGGGTTCTGATGAGCTGAATTCATCGCACGACCGATATAAAAATCAATATCCGTCGCCTCTTCAAATAACAATCTCGAAATCCTCGACGCCCCATCCGAACTCTTTGTCCACGTCGAATAATATACATTATCCGCCAAAAAGTCCTTCGCATATTCCAAAACCTTACTAATGGTAATAACGCCCTCCGTCACTAAATCAACGCCTTCAATACTGCCGGTTGGCGGTATTTCCGGATTCACATAGTTAATCTCCGTCACAAGCTCCTTATCCAAATACTTTGAAACAATCTTCGAAGTCGTACCGCCACAAACAATTCGCTTTCCCGGTTTTGCAAAAAACTCATTCATCAAAGCCTTATCATCCTCCGGATTCTTCGGCGGTCCAATCAATAAATTCACCGGTTTTCTTTGACGAATCCGAATCGTACAAACTGTCGTATCATCACCGGGTTCCCCCGCATATAAACCGTTACACTCGTCCAACAAAATATTCGTAATTCCCTTTGCCGATAACTCCTTTTTATAAATTCCTTCCAAATACTCTATAATGTTCTTTCTCTCCCAACCGTAATTCAAGCTCTTTCCGACGCCCGCGTGCACAGCGCCATCGCTTATCATAACAAAAATATCGTCTTTTTTCAAGGCTATTTTCGACTTATATATCTTTTTTTCGTCAAAAATCTCCTCTTTTTCCGGGTAAACAAAGTTTTTACCGTCTCGAAGAAGAATCACACGCGGATTATCATACTGAATAATCTCTGCCTCTTGATTCTCCGTAATCTTAATTACCGTAAAAGTAGAATACGCAATTTTACGAACATCACAAACCGGAAGTGTATCCGCCAAAGTATGAACACACTCCTCCAAACGCATTCCGTTCGCCACCATGGTAGAAATAATTTTGGAAGTAAGTGTAGATAAAATATTCGCCTTCACGCCACTTCCCAAACCGTCTGCCAATACAACCACATAAGAATCCGGTTCCTGCTTAATTACCTCCACCATATCGCCACATAACTGCTCTCCGAACTTATTCAGACTCTTATAGCCGATTTCGGTACAAAGATCACTCATTCTTCAAAGTCTCCTTTAACTTATTTAACGCCACTTTTGTCTCCGCAGTTGTCTCTCCTAATAAGGATGCAATTTCCTGCACAATACGCATTTGCTTCTGAATCACCTTATCGGTAATTTCAATCGACTGGCGACTCACTTCTTCCTTCTTACGTTTTTCTTCCGCTTCCTCGGTAACATCCCGAATAATTCCGATAATCAAATGATAGGTCTTATCATGCACTACCGTAATCTCCACAAACTTCTTTGCATCATCCAAAAACATCCGACGATTATAAATGTTTTGATCCTCACTCAATACATCCATAAAAATTCTCGGATCCATCACGCTAACCACTTGGGTTCCCACAACATCCGAACTTCTCTTTACATGAAACATTGTCTTCGCAGAAGAATTAATTTGCTGAATCTCCAAATTTTCATTCAACACTAAAATTGCATTCGGCGTATTATAAATAATATTATCCGAAAAAGACTCCGCCTTCTCCTTCATATACGGCAAACACATATGAATATCTGCTTTTCCCTGATAAACTGCAATTGCCTTATCGCGACACGTATTATAACCGCAGGTACCGCAATTTAGCTCATCCTCCGGCTTTGTTTTTCCCATCTTCTTCAAAATATCCCGGATCTCAACCTCTGTCGGCATTTCATGATACATTCTTCTCGTCCTGAAATCCTTCTTAATCTCTTCTGATGCCGGTTGAAGCACCTCAAAATCCGACTCTCCCGAAATCTTCTTCACCGCAATGGTATCCTTAAGCAATTTTCGATTCTTCCGATTCATCGCCGGACCACCCACACAGCTTCCCACACAAGCAGACATCTCAATAAAACTCTTCGAAATATTTCCTTCCTCAATCTCCCGTAACACCGAAATACAATTATCCACACCATCGAAACTAAGATGTGCATAACTCTCTTCCTTCTCTATCATACTCGCAAGAATTCCACCATCTGTCGGAAAAATTCTGGTGCGTCCCCGGTAAGAATCATCCGATATCTCCTGAAAAGTAAGTCCTTCCGCTTCTATCCACTCGCTAAATTCCTCAAATGTCAAAACCGCATCAACCAAGCCTTCATAATCCTCTGCTTCACTCTTTTTCGCAATACAAGGCCCGATAAATACCGTGCAAATTTCTTCATGTTCCTCCTTCATCTTCTTACAATGCGCTTGCATTGGCGACATCACCGGAGCCAAATAATGAAGCAATTGCGGGAAATGCTTCTCAATCAAAAGATTAATCGAAGAACAACAAGAAGAAATAATAATATCCTGCATTCCTTCCCTCATCATATTCTCATACTCCCGCTTCACAATCGTCGCTCCAATTGCCGTTTCCTCCACCTTCGCAAAACCCATGCGAAGAAGAAGTTCCTCCACCATACGAAAGTTCACACCCTCAAAATTCGCCGCAAAAGAAGGCGCCAAGCTCACATAAACCGGCTTACCCGAAGCTAATAATTCCTTCACCTTCCCGATATCGTTACGGATCTCCTTCGCATTCTGCGGACAAGACACAAAACACATACCACACAAGATGCAATCACTTTCCACGATATGCGCCTGATTCTCCGAAAACTTAATCGACTTCACCGGACAATGCCGAATACACTTATAGCAATTCCTACAATTCGATTTTTTCAGTTTAATATATTGGTTCATTTCAAACCTCCTCTGAATTAAGCAAGATTCTGCTATTCCTGTGGACACAATAAATTGTGTCCCTACATGGGTTGTGCTTGTTTTTAAATTTCTGCTAAGTTTCTGTACGGACAGCATTCATGCTGTCCATTATTACACCATCTTCTTAAATAAATCCTCTTCCTATCCGTACGGACAGCATTCATGCTGTCCATTATTACACCATCTTCTTAAATAAATCCTCTTCGTATCTGTACGGACACACTTTATTGTGTCCACTCCCACGTTTACACCTTCTTCAAAACCTTCTCTGCAAAAATCTCATTAAAATTTTCTTCCGAAACCCCGCAAACGATCTCATCATCAATCTTTACGGTAACTCCCGTCGTACATTGTCCCAAACAAAAAGCCGCACTCACATTCACTTTGTCCGAAAGCTGATTCTTCTCAATCGCTTCCTTCATCAAATTAATAATCTTATAAGACCCCTTCAAATGACAAGAACTACCCACACAAACATTGATATCCATACTCTGCCTCCTCCTAACTTTCTACTATCATTTTAGAGATTCTTCCCTTTTCTGTCAACAAGAAAAAACAAGAAACGACACGACTTTATAATCGTTATTTCAATCTATATTTAATAAAAAATTTCACAAAAAAAGAACTCGGCTGTTAACCGAGTTTTTTTGAGTAGAAGAAATCCGTGACTTCATCTGCGAAGTGCAAGCGAAGACAAAGGATCAAATCCTTCTGTCCGCTTCACTTCCGGCTGCGGATTCTGCTTACTCCGCTGCGCGTTGGAGTAAAGGTGCCAGAGGTAATTCACCTGCGTTTCCTGCTTCGGCAAATTCCGAGCAATCGCCTGCATGGTGTCGTCCGAATCACCGCAATCCTGCGGAATTTCAAGACTTTCCATCGTATCTTCTGCCTTCACAGGCTCAGGAATCACCAGACTTTCCATGGTTTCTTCCGACTTGAAGGCCGGAGCATTCTGCGCAACCATTGCCAGCGTAATCTTCGTATCCATCATATTCATTCTCCTTTTCTTTTTCCATTCCTTTGTTGTTTTGCCGACTGTGAGACCCATAATTGTCCCACGATTTAGGAATTTTAATCATACTAACATTATACACCATTTTACATAATTTTGCAATAAAAATACAATTTCTAAAAAACCTTTAAAATAGAACTGCTGTTAATCACATCCGTACACAAGATAATCAACGCATCCTGTCCATCTTTCCACTCCACCAGTTGCTTTAATGCCGGCGTTGCAATATATCTTAAATCAATCATCGTAATTTTCTTGTATTCGCTAATCAATAATGGCGTCAAACTGCTTCCGTAAGAATCACGGAAAATATATAACTCCTTTTCTGTCTCCGCCTGTTCATTCTCAATTGTAATTAGCGCGGTCGCTCCCGATAAAAACACGTCATACGAATCTTGCCCCTCCAATTTTTCCTTGGCATATACCTCCGCCGGTTTCATTTCAAAAGTCTCTTCATCCAATATTGAAACTTTTGCAGTTTTTATCGCATCATTTGTCAAATAAACCAACACATCCGCTTCCATCGGTAAGGCAGACTGACCGTAAAACACACCGTAAAAATCATGCGTCTCCGACCTTTCATAATTTTGCTCCTCAAAACGCTTATGAAATCTCATGTTCTCTCCGAGGCGATTGACAACATTTTTTAATTTTTCCTGCCGCCAATGCGTATCCGTCGAATAATAATCCTCCGGACGCAAACAATCAAATAGCGAAATATAGGTTAAATTCTCATTTACATTCGACGTTAGCAATTTTTCAAATTCCGCATAATTGTAATGCGGATAACCATTCTTTTCCGCCAAGAAATAATTCTTATCCGGAATCACAGAATAATACACATTCATATTTAACAAAAACTGTTTCTGCAACTTATTAAATTTCTTCGCAGCATCTTGAACCGATACCTCGTTAAATTTATCCTTATACGCCGACGCCTGATTCTCCGCGATATAAATCTCATGATTATCCTTCTGTTGAAACACATCAAAAAGTACCTTCGCCTTTAAGCGTCTGAAATCCTCCCGAAACGGAAACTGATCTAACGCATACTTCTCAAAATCCGTCATAAACTTCGTCGATTTCACATTCTCCCCGCTAAACTCCGGCATCATCGCTAATTTTCTTCTTTCACTCACCGAAATTTCCTCCGGACTCTTTAGAAGGTTTATTCCGAAAAAAGCAAAAAGAAAGAAAACAAAAACAATTGTTACCGCAATATCTCTACCTCGATTTTTCATTCTTTCCCTCCATTCTCTCAAGCCTATCTTTCCACACTATCAATCCTTAGGACAGCATAAATGCTGTCCCTACAAAATTCTGTCTATCCGTATGTCATCATTCATGCTGTCCACACAAAATTCTCTCTATCCGTACGGACACCATTCATGGTGTCCCAAAACTCCGCTTATTTAGAATCGGAAATACAAGAATGGATTAAAAGAACCATCCACCAAATACGCCGTCACAACCAATAACAACACAACTTGTACAATCGGTTCCAAAACATTCACAACACGATTTGCCCATTCTTTTTCTTTTAACTTATTCACAAGTATCTTGCAAAGCGGCGTCGCCCCAATACAGCCAATTTCCAAAAGGAACGCATAACTAATAAAATAATAGCTCGTCACAGAATTGTTAAACGCAATCCCGGCCCCGCCAAACATCGCAACAATACGAGAAAGCGCCATTTGAATACTCTCTGCATCAAACAAAATCCAGCTGATAAACACCAAAATCATCGTATAAAACCAAGAAAATACAGCAGGAATTTTCTTCAACAAGTCTCCCAAAAACGCCTTTTCCAAAATCAACAAAACCGCAAAAAACAATCCCCATGCAATAAAATTCCAACCGGCACCATGCCACATTCCCGTAAGCGCCCAAACAATTAAAATATTGCGAAACCACTTTAACTTCGATACCCGATTTCCGCCAAGCGGGATATACACATAATCTCGAAACCAACTACTCAACGTAATATGCCATCTTCTCCAAAACTCGGTAATACTCTTCGAAATATACGGATAATTGAAGTTTTCCGGAAAATGAAATCCGAAAATTCTTCCCAATCCAATCGCCATATCGCTGTAACCGGAAAAATCAAAATAAATGTGCAACGCATACGCTAAAGCATACACCCAATAAAACACAATCGTTTTCTCATCCGTCGCCTTAAAAATCTCGCATAACTCTCCAAATTGATTCGCCAACAAAACTTTCTTCGCCATTCCTAATACAAAACGATTCACGCCATAAGCAAAATTTTCAAAATTATGCTTTCTCTCCGTCAACTCTTTCTCAACATCCACATACCGTACAATCGGACCTGCAATCAACTGCGGAAATAACACCACATACGTCGCAAAATTCAAAAAATTCTTTTGCACCTTCGTCGTCCCACGATACAAATCAATCGTATAACTTAACGTCTGGAAAGTATAAAAACTGATTCCGATCGGTAAAGCCAACTTCAGCAAAGCAACATCGGTTTTAAAAAGTCCGTTCCAAGTTTCCACAAAAAAATCCGAATACTTAAACAACCCCAAAACCGCCAAACTCACCACAATCGAAGAAACTACCCAAACCTTCGAAGCCTTGGTTCCTCGGAATTGATCAATCAACAGACCATGCAGATATCCCGAAAGAGCTGTAAAAATCATAATTAATGTATAAACCGGTTCTCCCCAAAAATAGAAGAAAATACTCGCACAAAATAACACCAAATTCTTAAATCGAAACGGTACAATAAAGTATAGCAATATCACAACCGGCAAAAAATAATAAATAAATGTAATACTCGAAAAAAGCATACCTACCCCCCTCAAAAAAACAGAGTGCCCATACAAAAGGCACTCTATTTAATTATTCACTATTTTCCAAAATGCGTCGGAGCCATCACAAAAAATACTTTGTTGCCTATGCTACCGGATACCATTTCATCTGCTTGCACACAAATATTCCATCTCAAATTAGCGTTACTCTCTAATAAAGAAATAAAAGAAGGTACATCTGCAGCATTTTCTAATTCAAACACATAACCAATAAAAGGAATCGAACCAATCATCGGTCCAAAAGATGCGCCTGATTTGAAACCTTTAATTTCAGCATTATCAAAACCTGAAAGGAATCCTTCTTCAATCTCCATTGCACCACTCATAAACGGAATAACAGAATTCTGTCTTAAACTTTCCGCTAAATCCAACATACTTGATGCGGAATCTGCTTTCGCTTTAAAATCATCTAAAAGAATATTACCAACCGATTTTTCTGTTGGCTCTTCCTCCTTCGGTTCTTCCTGAGGCTTCTCTGCCGGTAATTCTTCCACCGGCTTATTATCTGTAGAGTTATTATCCGCAGGCTTATTATCTGCCGGTTTATTATCTGCCGGTTTATTATCTGCAGGCTTATTATCTACCGGCTTACTTTCTTCCGGTTTACTCTCTACAGGCTTATTTTCTTCACTTGGTATATTTTCTCCCGGTGTCAAAGTAGGATTTTCTTCCCCCGCAACCGGCGTCTCATTATTCGGAGTCTCCTCATTTATCACCGGCGTATTTCCACCATCTTGATTCACCTGCGTATCTGTGTTGTCTTTCTTCCCGCAAGCCGCACAAGCAAATACCAAACTTCCTGCCACCATAACGGTAAAAATCTTTTTCATTTCCATAATTTTCTCCTCCTATGTATTCATATTCTTTTATTAGACGACAAAAAAACAAATATGTTTCAAAATTCCTTCAATTTATTTTAACATATTTTTTAACAAAGTCAAAAAAAATAACTGCCTTATCGACAGTTACTTTTCTAAGCATTCACTTCTTCTACTTTAACAACTTCTTTACCGTTGTAATATCCGCAATTTCTGCAAACCCTGTGAGATTCAACAGCTTCGTGGCAATGAGGACATTCTGTAATATTCTTAGCCTCTAATTTCCAAGTAGATCTTCTCAAATGAGTTCTTTCTTTAGACCATCTTCTTTTCGGTTGAGCCATCTCTTACACCTCCTAAAACAATCTCTATATCGCTTATATAGAAACTTACGTTTTTTCTCAATTCAACGTGTTTCATTATACTACACTTTTCTAAGAATTGTCAATAGTTTTTTTTAAAGTCGACATCAAATGTAGTTACAGGTCATACATATTTGCCTATAATGATGTACGGACACAATTCATTGTGTCCTAATTTTAACGCCTGCCTATTTCATGGACACAATAAATTGTGTCCCTACAAGGATTGTGCCATTATTGTAGAGAATATATTCTGAATTGTAACTCAAATGTGTTACAGGTCAGACTATAGCTTTTTATAATGATGCTACAACCATTGTAGGGACAGCATTCATGCTGTCCTGCTTTCCGCCTTTTCTGTGGACAGCATTTGTGCCTTCTCTATAATTTTTAGTTCTGACAAGTAACATCAAATTACTTTTCCAACTTATCCCTGATTATCTTCTTCAAACTCTCATCTGTCGCATTCTCAAAGAAATATTTTTGAAACGTCTCACGTTGAATCGTTTGCATCAGAAAATCTTGATCGATTTTCTCTAAAATCTCCTCTATATCGGTATGCGTAATCTTCTTCACTTCATCTAAAATCATTTTATTTCTTTGTTCCGGAATCGCTCTTTCCTTCGGATAGCCCTTTCCGAATTCTTCCTTAAACAATTCCTCAAACATACTCTCCAACGTCAACTCACTACCCCAACCGAAGCCCTTGGCAAACGGAATCGCAATCGCATTGCCATTATTAATTTGTGCAAATAAATACGCATCCGTCGGATCAACAATATGCCCGCAAAGCACATTGGGAAAACTGTTTAACGCCAACATAGCGCCCTCTCCGGTTCCGCACCCTGTCACCACAAAATCTGCCGCACCGCTGTTTAATAAAATCGCCGCCAACAAACCCGCTTGCACATACGTCAATGTTACATCTTCCGCATTTTCTATTCCATAATTATGTACAACGTGTCCTTTTTTCAAAGCCACCTTATTTAAAGCTTCGTAAATCATACGATTTTTACTTGCCTGACTATTTTCATTAATCAACGCAATTTTCATACAAAATCCCCCTTTCCTGTTACTGCATCAAAGAATTATAAATACTCTGAAATTCCGGCATGCTGAAAATATACTTAAATTCCATCACATAAAATAAGAAAATTAAAATCGAAAGCGTAATTAAAGAACTCCCATAACTCCTTCTGTCATTATCTTCATGCGCACTGTAATACACTCCAAAAAACGCTCCCACAATCTGCCCGAGAAAAGGAACCACGCAAAACGCCGCTAAAAACGTCTTTATCCAGTTCGATAAAGGTCTTGTATATTCTACGCTATGTCTAACTTCCGCTTTGTAAATATAATCCTTCGGTTCTTCTGTTCCCACAGAAAAACTAAACTTCGGATCCGTAAAGGTTTCTTCCTTTTTCTCCTCTAAAGGCATTTCTACGTTTTCCGAAGTCGTTTCTGACTTTAGCACTTCCGTTTCTTCAGGAACGGGCTCTGTTTCTTCCTTCACAACCGGCTCTTCTGATAAAATATTTCCGCAGAACGGACATTTTCTGCTTCGAATATGTACGTTTTCTCCGCAAAATTCACACTTTTTATAATCCATACGGCTTCCTCCTTACCTATTAATAACTTATACCTTCATAGGGACACCATCATGATATCCAAATTCACCAAATAGATAGCTTGGTAAAACTACGAGAAAATTACAATAATAATTATATTCCCATAATATGATAGCCGTTATCTACATATAAATTGGTACCCGTAATTCCTCTCGAAAGATCGCTCAATAAAAATACCGTCGAATCTCCAATTTCCGCAGGCGTCACCGAACGTCTTAACGGCGCCTTCTTCTCAATTGCCTCCAACATCACATAAAAGTCATTGATTTCTCTTGTGGATATCGTCTTAATCGGACCGGAAGAAATAGAGTTCACACGAATTCCGATTGGTCCGATTTCACTCGCCAAATACCGAACATTCGCTTCCAAAGCTGCTTTCGCCGCTCCCATCAAATTATACCCCGGCATTACCTTGCTTGCGCCGTAATAACTGATTGTGACAATACTTCCGCCATTCGGCATCAAATCTTTCGCATATTTCGCCACCAAAATCAAAGAATAAGAAGTCACATCCATCGCATGAAAATATCCATCTTTCGAAGTATCTAAAAATTCATTCTTCATATCCTCTTTATAGGCATGTGCAATACAATGCACAACCCCATGCACTTCCTTTACAGACTTCTTTAATTCAGCAAATACCTGTTTTACCTCTTCCTCATTTTCCACGTCACAAGGCATAATTTCATAATTTTCAAACTCCTTCACAAGCTCCTCCACCGAAGCCTTTTCCCGCTCACCTTTATATGTAAAGAAAAGTCTTGCACCCTGCTCATGGCAACTCTTCGCAATTCCCCACGCAATACTCCAACGATTTCGAATTCCCATAATCAACACATTTTTTCCCGTCAACAAACTCATTCGAATTCCTCCTTTGTTTTCATACGGACAGTATAAATTCTGTCCCTGCAATGTTCATGATATTTGTACGGACAGCATTCATGCTGCCTCTGCAATATTCATGATATTTGTACGGACAGCATTCATGCTGTCCTATTTTCATTGCGTATTAACCTCTACAGCCTGTAAGTAAATTTTATTAAAAAACACAATTTCATTCAAAACATCCTCACGAATTTGAAAAGAAAATACTTTTTTCAAATCACTTTGGATAATATAACGAATCGCAATCACCGCATCATAGCTTAAATGAATCAGCGACTTATCCAAATTTTCCAAAGCACGATAAACCAACTCTCCCTTTTGCATACTGTATCCTGACACCGCCGTATCGTCGTCCGAAGAAGAAAAGTTCGGCGTATATCCTAAAATACAAATCGCCTTTAACAAAAATACATTCTTCACCAAATCAATCGGTTTTTCTCCCGTCGCAATCAAATAAATCGAATTTAACAATAACTTCAGCATCATCACCGAAATCTGATTTTCACAAACGTTCTGCTTCACAAACTTCACACAAAACATTGCCGCTTCCAATTTATCATAATCTGTCCGAAGCGCATAAAAAGCCTCAATTAACTCCGCCGAATTGATATAATACATATCACCCTTACTTCGAAACAGCACAAGTTCACTAAAAGCAAAAATCTGCGATGCCGAAAGAATCGGACTTTGCATCTTACGAGCCCCTTTGGCCACACAAGTAATTCTCCCCAAATCCGGAGTAAGAATTGTCAACATCTTATCCGATTCCGAAAAATTCACTTCCGACAACACAATCCCCTTCGTCTTAATTACCTTTCCGGTACTCATCCCTTCACCTGCAACAACTTTAATTTAAATTTTTATTCAATGGATTCGAATCTAAAATCTGAGACAATTCCTTGGAAGTTTCCACCTTATATTCCTCCATCGTCTTATAAAGCAGATACGTCTCAATCGAGCCTGTACTCTCAAAATAATTCCACAATTCATCTCTTAACATAGATCATTCCTCCAACAGAAAGTATTTTTTCCTACTCTCCTTATTTTCTTCCGTAAATTCCTATCCATTCCAGGTTATTTATTCCAAAAAATGAAGTTTTCTAAGTTCTGAATCGTTATCTCGCCAGTCTTTTCTTACTTTCACCCAGATTTCCAAAAAAACTTTTGTCTCTAAAAAATTTTCAATATCTTCCCGCGCCTTTGTACCGATTTCCTTTAACATTTTCCCACCACGACCGATAATAATCGGCTTATGTGATTCCCGTTCGCAATAAATCGTCGCCGTAATATCAATAATTTCCTTATTTACCCTCTTTTTCATCTTCTCAATATCAACGGCAATTCCATGCGGAATCTCATCTGACAACAAGTCTAATGCCTTCTCACGAATAATCTCCGCCACCATCACACGCTCCGGGCTGTCAGTAATCATATCCTCCGGAAAATACTTCGGACCATAAGGAAGTCTCTTTACAACCTCCTGCATCAGCGCTTCAATTCCTTCCCCGGTTAACGCCGAAATCGGAATCATCTCATCAAAAGAATATAACTCCTTATAAGACTCCATCATCTTCAAAAGTTCCTGTTTATCCTTTAATAAGTCAATCTTATTTAATGCCAAAATCACCGGACAATTTACTTTTTTTAATTTTCCCAAAAACAAATCATCATCTTTTCGTCTCGTCACATCCGATAACGCAATCACCAAATCCGTTCCAGCAAGCGAATCGTTAATGCTTTTATCCATCAGCTTCGAAAGCCTTGTATGCGTCTTATTCACGCCCGGAGTATCCAAAAATACCACTTGATAATCCTCCGTCGTCACAATTCCTTTAATTGCATTTCGCGTCGTCTGCGGTTTTATCGACGTAATCGCAATCTTTTCCCCCACTAAGGAATTTAACAACGTCGATTTTCCCGCACTCGGATTTCCGATAATCGCCACAAATCCGGATTTGAAAGAAACATTCTCCAATATTTTTCACCTCTTATTTTACTTTGATACCATTCTGTGGACAGCATAAATGCTGTCCCTACACATCTCTACTCCCTGTACGGACAGCATTCATGCTGTCCTAATATACCTCTACTCTTCTGTACGGACAGCATTCATGCTGTCCTATTTTTCCTACCTGTAGCTTATCATTTTTTCAATATCTTTTGCAAGTACTTTCCGGTCGCAGATTCCGCTATTTTTGAAATTTTTTCCGGAGTACCGGCACCTACTAACGTTCCACCTCTTATTCCGCCATCAGGACCTAAATCAATAATATAATCCGCCGTCTTAATCACATCCAAATTATGTTCAATTACCACAATGGTATTCCCCGCATCCGCCAAACGATTTAAAATATCAATCAACTTCGCCACATCCGCCATATGCAATCCCGTCGTCGGCTCATCCAGGATATATAACGTTTTCCCGGTAGAACGACGACTTAACTCTGTCGCCAACTTAATTCTCTGTGCCTCACCGCCCGATAACGTCGTAGAAGGCTGACCAAGCTTAATATACCCTAAGCCGACATCATATAACGTCTGAACCTTATTTCGAATCGACGGAATATTCTGAAAGAAATCCAATGCCTCTTCTACCGTCATATCTAAAACATCCGAAATATTCTTACCCTTATAGCGAACCTCCAACGTCTCACGGTTATAACGTTTTCCGCGGCACACTTCACAAGGCACATACACGTCCGGTAAGAAATGCATTTCAATCTTAATAATCCCGTCCCCGCTACAGGATTCACAACGTCCGCCCTTTACGTTAAAGCTGAATCTTCCCGGCTGATAGCCTCTTACCTTCGCATCATTGGTTTCCGCAAACAATTTACGAATCAAATCAAACATTCCGGTATACGTCGCCGGGTTAGAACGAGGCGTTCTTCCGATTGGAGATTGATCAATGTTAATCACCTTATCCAGTTCCTTATATCCTTCAATTTCCTTACACTTTCCCGGTGTTAAATCTGCATGATTCAATCGATTTGCAAGTGTTTTGTATAAAATTTCATTAATCAATGAACTCTTTCCGGAACCCGAAACTCCGGTCACGCAAGTAAAAGCGCCAAGCGGAAATTCCACATCAATGTTCTTTAAATTATTCTCCGCCGCGCCAATAATCTTTAACTTTTTCCCGTTTCCTTTTCTTCTTTCTTTCGGAACTTCAATTTTTAATCTTCCACTCAAATATGCACCGGTAATCGAATTAGGGTTCTTCTTAATATCTTCCACATTCCCTTCCGCCACAACGGTACCGCCATGAACACCGGCACCCGGTCCGATATCGATAATATGGTCCGCCGCGTACATCGTATCCTCGTCATGTTCTACAACAATTAAAGTATTCCCCAAATCCCGCAAATGTTTTAAGGTTTCAATCAATTTTTCATTATCTCTCTGGTGAAGCCCGATACTCGGCTCATCCAAAATGTATAAAACTCCTGTCAAACCGGAACCAATCTGCGTCGCCAAGCGAATTCTCTGCGCTTCACCGCCCGATAAAGTCCCCGCGGCTCTCGATAAAGTTAAATAATCTAAACCCACGTCAATCAAAAACTTTAATCTCGCTTTTATTTCTTTTAAAACCTGATAAGAAATCTTTTCTTCCTTTTCCGAAAGTTTCAAAGATTCAATAAACTTCTTCAGCTCCAACACCGATAATGACGTAATTTCATCAATATTCTTATTCTCAATCGTCACCGCAAGAGATTCCTTCTTTAAACGCTTTCCGTGGCACTCCGGACAAACCGCATTTGTCATCAAGCCTTCATAATAGTCCTTCATCGACTGCGAAGATGTTTCTTTATATCTTCGCATTAAAGAAGGAATAATTCCTTCAAAAGAAGCATAATAATCACCGCTGCCATAACTCTTCTCATATTTTATTTTTACTCGCTCCCCATGGGTACCGTAAAGAATGATATGTTGAATTCTCTCCGGTAAATCCTGAAACGGAACGTCCATACGAAAGTTATAATGTTCAGCAAGGGCTTTAATATACATAGTGGAATAGCCGTCCTCATTCGCAGTATTCCAGCCCCCGACATGAATTGCCCCTTCCGAAAGACTCTTTGTCGGATCCGGTACAATTTTTGCCGAATCGATTTCCAACAGCGTGCCGATTCCCGCGCATTTCGGACACGCACCAAACGGACTGTTAAAGGAAAATTGTCTCGGTTCAATTTCCAAAATACTGATTCCGCAATCCGGACACGCATAATTTTGCGAAAATAAACGCTCCTCCGTGCCGTTAATATCTACCAAAACCAAATTTTCCGCCAATTTGCAAGCCGTTTCCACCGACTCACTCAACCGTTTTTGAATTCCTTCTTTTATAATAATTCGGTCTACCACCAACTCAATATTGTGCTTTTTTTGCTTGTCCAAATTGATATCTTCCGCCAAATCAATCAGCTTTCCATCCACTCTCACCCGCACAAATCCTTTTTTTCTGGCATCCTCAAAAATCTTTACATGTTCACCCTTTTTCCCACGAATCACCGGCGCCAATATCTGAATTTTACTGCCATCCGGAATCGTCAAGATGTTATCCACAATCTGATCCACAGACTGCTTCGTAATCGGCTTTCCGCAATTCGGACAATGCGGATGTCCGATTCTCGCATACAACAATCGCAAATAATCGTAAATTTCCGTCACTGTACCAACCGTCGAACGCGGATTCTTACTCGTCGTCTTTTGATCAATCGAAATCGACGGCGAAAGCCCCTCAATATACTCCACATTCGGCTTCTCCATCAATCCCAAAAACTGCCGTGCATACGCTGACAGCGACTCCACATACCGTCTCTGCCCCTCCGCATAAATCGTATCAAACGCCAACGAAGACTTCCCCGAACCGCTTAATCCTGTAATAATCACAAATTTATCACGCGGAATCTTCACATCTATATTTTTTAAATTATTCTCCTTCGCACCCTTAATCGAAATATAATCCACTTTACTCGCTCCTTTTTACATTACTGCTTATTTGGTGGACAGCATGAATGCTGTCCCTACATTGTTTGTGCTTTTTTTATGTTACTGCCTATTTGGTGGACACAATGAATTGTGTCCCTACAATGTTTGTTCTTTTTTACGTTACTGCCTATTTGGTGGACACAATGAATTGTGTCCCTACAATGTTTGTGCCTTTTTATTTGATTGTTTTTCCTTCTTCAATCCGTACGGACACAATTTATTGTGTCCACCTGTTATTGTACCACAAAACCACTAAATAACAACAGAAAAATAAGATTATATGATAATAAAGATATCCTTTGTGTCTCATCTCCGGACAGCATGAATGCTGTCCCTACAAATTTGTGCCTATCTCCGTACGGATAGCATTCATGCTGTCCACTACCTTCCCCCTCCCCCGTAACTACCTGGAACTGGCTTTATTCCCAGAATCTTTGCATAGACTTGAACTTTCACCAATGCTAAAATAAAACTCGTAAGGGCGAGAGACGCCCTACAAAAAATCTTTATATGGAGGGTTTAACAATGAAGAAAATGAGAAAATTCATTTCACTTGCAGTTGTCTTCACGATGCTATGTTCTTTGATTCTTCCGGGTATTGCTTTCGCAAATACCAGCGATATCGAAGGCACAAAGTATGAAGAAGCAATTGTAAAACTTGTTGCTCTTGGTACCATTAAAGGTTACGAAGATGGAACCTTTAGACCGGAAACTACCATTACAAGAGCAGAGCTTGCAACCGTAATTACGTTCGTATTAGGTTTGCAGGATGCCGCAGAACTTTCTAAAACAACTCCTTCTCCGTTTAGCGACGTTAAGGTAAATGAATGGTATACGGGATATATCAACATTGCGGCAAATGAAAATGTTTTCGCAGGATACCCTGACGGAACATTCAGACCAAGTCAAGAAGTTTCTTATTCTGAAGCAGTAACCATGTTGGTAAACGCTTTAGGATTAAAACCTGTTGTTGACAAGTCCGGCGGAACATGGCCGAACAACTATATGTCAAAAGCAGCACAACTTGGTATTACAAAAGATATCACCGGTGTCGATGGAAAATCAAGCGCACTTCGTGGCGACGTTTTCATTATGGCATGGGAAACACTCCTTCAAAATAAATGGGGTGAAACAGGATTTAACGATCTTGGAGAAATCACTTACGGAAATTTAGGAAAAACATTATTAGAAATCAAATATCCGGACTTCGTATATCAGAACGAACACGGAAAGATGGAAGCAAAATACTTTGAGGAAATCTTAGTAGTAAGCACACCTGAAACAAATCACCAATTAGAAGCAAACCAAATCGAGATCGAATTAGAAAACATTGCAGATATGTTAAAAGTAACAACTTCTACTCCATCAAAAGATAAAGTTTACAAGAGTGACGATTCCGGAGACAGAATTGTTATCATTCTTCCTTCCGATGTAGACGCATCTGACTTACTCGGAAAAGAAGTAACTATTTTCTTCGGAAAAGACAATACTGTTTCTTATATTAAAGCAACAGATGAAGCAATGAGCAACAGTAAATTGGAAACCATCAAAGCATCTTCTTCTAAAGTAAAAGTAGATGGAAAAGAATACACGGTTTTAAGTGATGCAAAAATCTATATCAACAGCATCGAGATTACTGACGCGATCACAGCATCAGAAACGATTGATAATGCAGATGTAAAGACAAAATTGGCTTATGTAGCAGAATTGAAAGAATCTTTAGATGATCCGCTTATCAAGGCGAATATGCTATTAAATTCTTCTAACAAGATCACATCTTTACAACTTGCTATCGCAGGAACCTTCACCATTGAAACAGAAGACGATTCAGACAGCGATTACGAATTCATTCAATTCACAGCAAAGAATATCCGTTCCGACAGCACAGTTGTTGACTTAAACGGAACAAGACAGTTCAAGATTGATGACGTTGATGATGAAGACAGCAACATTATCGTAAAGAAAAACGGAAAAGCAGCGAAAGCAGAAGACATCGAAATCGGTAATGTTATCATGGTAAGCAAGAAAACAGACGGTAATATCAGATTAATTACGATTACTGACAATACAGTAACCGGTATGTTAGATAAGATTACAAGTTCTTACGGCTTAAGAATCGACGGAACTGTTTATGAAAAAGGTGCAAACGCAATGTTATCAACAGAAAATGACTTAGACGAAGTAGTAGCGATGTCTTCGGATGTATCCACATTAATCGATAACGAAGTAACCTTACACTTAGACAGTAACGGCGCCTATGTATTAGCAATGGGCGAAAGCGAAGTAACCTTAGCAGGTCAATACGGAATCGTTGGAAGAACACCTGTTGCCTCTGACATCATGTACGACGATGACGATGATCCGTATTTAAGATTACAAATCGTTGATGAAAAAGGAAATAAAGTAGCTTACAAGATCAGCGGTGATTCTAAGGCTCAATTCAAACAAGTAAAAGACGGTGATATCGTAAAGGTAGAACCTTCTCCGGGTGAAGATTGGACCGACGCATTAATTGACGAATTTACCAAGGGAACTCTTGTTAAATTCTCAACCGATAGCGATGGAAGAACCGTAAAAGTAAACAACCTAATTAAATTAGAAAATGAATCTAACGCTCCAAGCCTTGTAGAAATGAATGATTCTGACGTATTATCCAAACTTACCATCGAAGATGAAGACAACGTAGTAAAGAATTCTACAAAATCCTTCAAGGATGCTGACGGAAAGACTTACTATGTAACCGATAAGACAGTTATCTTGAACCAGCATGCAGACAACATTGAAGTAGTAAGCGGATGGAACATCTTAGTAAACAACAACGATGAAAACAGCAATATGTTAAGAGGTACAACACCGCTTGCAATCTACAACGCAAACTCCAGAATCATCAAATACCTCATCATTGACGATGACGGCTCCAACTATCAAGCAACAGAAGATAAATACGGCATCATCACAAACATCGAAGTAAGCACAAACTCCGATGGAGATAAGGTATGGATGGTAACGGTTTACACGGAAGGCGAAGAAATGACTTACGAAGTAGCAGACGTTCAGACTGATATTTCTACGGTTCTCTTCGGTGAAGAAGGCGACTTGGTAAGATATGATATCGAAAACAACAAGTTTGTTCAAACAGGCGAAACCGATATTAAGATCGACATGTCCGCATTCTTAGATGACGATAACTACGACGAATTTATTTCGGACGGTATCGCAGACCGTGACCAGTTAGTAGTTGACGAAATCTTAGGAAACTTAGTAGTATTCAAGAAATTAGACGGTGAAGCAATCGAGCCGATCAGCGTATCCGACGATGTAATCGTTTATGACTTAAGCGATCCGGACGCTCCGCAAATGAGCAATATGGACGACTTAGAAGGCAGAATGATTATGTACTTCGATACAGACGGAGATGATTCTGAATACGAAATTCTTATTATCTTAGAGTAATCCTAAAAGGGTTAGTTCTAAAACAGGCGGCTTAGGCCGCCTGTACATATCTCAAAGGACGATACCCCAGTCATATATACACCTCCTAAAAAAGAGCTAAGCAGGACCCTCCGGCTTAGCTCTTTTTCAATGGAAACGTCCCCGCCGAAAATCATACCCGCAAATATTATCACAGCTGGTCTTTATACCGTAAAACTTAAGTTAGAGTATATTAATCTATAGGTAAATAACTATGATAAAGGACGGATTCTTATGAAAAACAATCGAAACAATAAATATTTTCTTAATATCAGCAACAAGCAAATCAAAAAACATCGCCTCGCTCAAAAACTCTCTTACGAAAAATTATCTCTAAAGTTAATGCTCCTCGGCGTAGATATTTCCGCCCAATCTCTTTACCATATCGAAGCCAACAAACGAACCGTCACCGATTTTGAATTATGTGCGATTGCAAAATGCTTAAATATTAGTCCTATAGAACTTCTTAACGATTTCGAAAGCTACTTGGAAGTTTATACCCAAGAAACCGAATCCTAATCAAACCACCTGAATTTGATAAATTTCCGCCCACTTCTCGACTTGAATCAAATACGCAAGCATTTGCGGAGCACGCATCAATTGACCATACCACGGCACTGCAATTTTCTCGGGATTCGCAATAATTTCCTCAATCGCATCCTCCTTCACAAAATTCCCGATAAACGACTCTTTCTTTCTGAAAATTTCCCGAACTTTTTCACTCACTAATTTCATATACACCGGATGATGTGTCTTCGGATAAGGACTTTTCTTCCTCCAAACAATCTCCTCCGGCAATAAATCCTTTACCGCTTCTCGAATAATTCCCTTTTCTCTGCCCTCAAGCGCCTTATATTCCCAAGGCATATTAAAAGAATACTCCACCAATCGATGGTCACAAAACGGAACCCTTACCTCTAACCCGTTATACATACTCATTCGATCTTTTCGATCCAATAACGTCTGCATAAACCAATTTATATTCAGCATAAACATCTCTCGCATCCGTGCATTTAACCGACTCTCCCCCTCTAAGTGATCCGTCTCCTTCACCGTATCCTCATAGCAGTAATGTACGTATTCCTCCATTTCCGGTAAAACATTCTCCTTCAAAATAAACTTTCTTAACGCCAAAGAACGCGACCACGGAAACGTCTCATCAAATAAAATTTCTTGGTCATGGTACCACGGATACCCCGCAAACACTTCATCCGCGCATTCTCCGGATAATGCAACGGTAAAATCCTTCTTAATCTCCTCGCAAAACAGTACCAAAGAAGAATCAATATCCGCCATTCCCGGCAAATCTCGCGCTCCTGTTGCAATATCCAAAGCCTCTGCCAACTTTTCATTATTTAATATCACTTTTCTATGCTCCGAACCGATATCTTTCACCATTGCATCAATAAACTCACTATCGGAATTCGGCTGAAATTTCGTTTTTACAAAATATTTATCGTTATCCTCATAATCAATCGAGTACGTCGTCAATTTTCCTAAATTTTTCTCCCGATAAGACAAGCCCGCCAATTTCGAAATAATACTCGAATCCAATCCACCGGACAAAAAACAGCAAAGCGGCACATCCGACACTAACTGTTTCGTAATCGCATCCTTTATCAAAAAACGCGTATGTTCTATCGTTTCCGCCAAATTTTCTTTATGTTCCTTCGCCTCTAATTTCCAATATTGACGATCCTCAATCCCCTGCTGCGAAAAACGCAAAAAGCACCCGGGTTTCACTTCTTTTACACCTTTTATCACACCACATCCCGGCGTTCTCCCCGGCCCGATGGAAAAAATTTCATGTAATCCATCTTCCTCAATCTCATGTTTCACCAAAGGATTTACTAAAAGCGCCTTTAATTCCGACGCAAATAAAATTCCACCATGATACGGATAATAAAATAACGGCTTCACACCCATTCGATCTCGTGCCAACGTCAATGTTTTATTAACATTATCCCAAATTGCAAACGCATAAATTCCGTTTAACTTCTCCAAACACTCTTCTCCCCAACAAGCAAACGCCTTTAACAACACTTCGGTATCCGAATGTCCTGAAAAAAGATACCCTTTTTCTATCAGCTGTCCACGCACTTCTTCGGTATTATATAACTCACCGTTATATACGAACACCAAATCTTTTCCATAATCCCGAAACCGCATCGGCTGTTTCCCGTTTTCCGGATCAATCACAATTAACCTCCTGTGAATCAATGCCACATTCTCACTACAATAACAATCTCCCTCATCCGGTCCCCTTCGAATTAAATTGGATGCCATCTTTTGAAGAATATTCTCCTCTTGCATTAAATTCCGCTTAAAATCAATCCAACCTGCAATTCCACACATATTTACTCCTCCTTTTTTCAATCTATATCCTATGCAGGAAAAAGAAAATGTGTGAATACAAAATAAATCAAAACCACCGACTAATGAAGTACACTTTAAATGTTCAACCAAAAAATGTACATCACTAATCGGTAGTTCTGATTTACTTTATTCCTTTTCTTATTTTTCAAAACGGAACTGTCTTCGATGCAAAATATTAATAAGCAACACGAATGATAACAACACCGCTTCCGCCGGCAGCTGCTGCACCACCGGGACTATAACTCCATCCGTCACTATCGTTCCATGTATGGCTACCACCATGGCCTCCGCCTCCGCCTCCGGTATTCGTTCCTCCGGCAACGGCATTGTATCCCCAGTTAGAATATTGTGCACCTTGAGCGCCTTTACCGCCGCCACCAGCACCTCCGGCTCCTCCGGCTCCTGCATTACTTCCGCTTCCGCCACCTCCGCCGGAACCGCCATATCGACTCAAACTGCTATCTCCAAATGCATACGGTCCAGCAGTTCCAGCTCCGCCATTTGCAGCTCCACCGCTATTTACAGCGCCTCCGGCAGCCGTTGTACCAAATGCAGATGAACTGCCTCCGGCAGTATCAACTGCTCCTCCGGCTCCGATTGTAATCGTATAATTCGTGCCGGTTGTAACAGAAATATTGGAACGGTTTGTTACGGTTCCTCCACCGCCACCTTTTCCCGGATCTCCGCCGCCACCTCCGGCACCACCGCCAACGATACATGCATTTACCGTCAGATTCTTACTAAAAGTAAGTGTTCCGGATGATTTCAAATATACATACCAATAATTATTATCTTTTGCGGTCATCGAGTTTCCGGTAAAGGAATATGGAAGAACATCCGATTGATTAAATTTACCACGGATGATTACAATACCACTTCCACCGGCAGCTGCTGAACCACCACCAGCATAACTATATCCATCATCATCTTTCCACGTGTGGCCACCACCATGACCACCGCCACCACCTCCGGTATTCGTTCCACCGGCAACGGCATTAGCGACACTGATATAAAAATGTGCACCTTGGCCTCCTTTACCACCGCCACCTGCGCCTCCGGCTCCTCCGGCTGCTCCGCTTCCGCCGCCTCCGCCGCCTCCGCCATAGCGGCTATAGCTGCTACTATCAAAAGCATATGAACCTGCAGGACCTGCCCTTCCAGTAGATCCTCCGCCATCCTTTGAACCTCCGGCAGCGGTTGTGCCAAATGCTGAGGAACTACCTCCGGCAGTATTTACTGCTCCTCCGGCACCAACCGTAATACCATAGCCTGTCCCGGCTGTAAGGGAAGCGTTTAACCGATTTACTACTTTTCCGCCACCGCCACCTTTGCCTGGATCTCCGCTGCCACCTCCGGCACCACCACCAACGATACATGCGTCTACCAGCATACCGCTATTAAATGTTAATGTGCCGGATGATTTACAATAAATATACCAATAGGTACTATCCATTGAAGTCGAATACGTTCCGGTATAGGTAAACGCCGGTACTGCATTCTGCTGCCAATAAGCATACAACGTGGTATCTTGACCTAAATCCATTGTCGTTAAACTTCTTCCATCTGAATTATAATACTTTGTTCCACCACCGTTTGTAGCAGTATAATAACCATAAAATGTATATCCGGTCTTTGTCGGTACCGTTATATTCGGCATCGTCGCCCCGTATGTTATTGTTAAGCTGGTTGTTCCCGCGGTTGTCGCACTTTGATTATCAAATGTTACTGTATAAGTTCCTACTGTGAACGTTACCGAAATAGTATGATCTTCTGTTATATTTTCAAATGTATAACTCGTTACTGCACCCACACTTGCTCCATCTACCAATACATCCGCTACGATATACCCCGTATTCGGTATCATTGTATAAGTACGATTTGTTCCATGATTTATTTCCAAACTTCCGCTCGGACTAATACTTCCGTTTGCGCCTGCCGTTGCGGTAACCGTATGACTTGCATATTCATAATTTGCCGTTAACGTCACATGATCAACCGGCATCGTAAAACTTAAATTTTCTGCAGAAGTATCTGATAACGTAATTCCTTCCGCTGTCCAGGATTTAAACCGATATTCCTCTATATACTCTGCAATAACCTCTACCGTACTGCCGATTTCCCGATAAGAAGTTTCATTTTTTCCTAAATTATTCTTTAAAATTAACTTTCTCACGTCTCCCGGACGCACTAACGTAATCCACACGTTTTCACTCGGCATAACGAATTGCTTCATGCCACTCTCGCCGGAAACATCACTTAACGTGACATCTCCCTCTCTTACGACATAGTTTGAATTCTCTGCTCCGGGTAATCCAACAAATACAGTATTTCCCGCATTCATTTCATTCACAATCATACTTCTTCCATCGTCTACCTTAAACGTGTAGCCATAAGAAATACTCAACAACATCATAATTCCAAACAATACCGATAATACTCTCTTCATCCTCTTCCTCCTATTGTAATCCCTGCAAATTCGATTTTTTAAACAAAAAGAAGTAGTTTAAAGCCACTCTGACTTTAAACTACTTCCATTCTTCTTTATTATTTTTTCTTTATTCTTTTTATCTAATAGTGTACCCCCCCCCCAATTACAATTTTTACCATACTACTGTTACAAATATTTTCTGCTTTTTGTTTCATTTTCTGTAATTGGTTCATGGAATCCACCACCCTTCTTTTGTTTTATCGGCAAATATTGTTTTTTCTTTAGACAAATTTTTTACCCCTTCGATTGGCTTAGAACTCTAAAAATGATACGGTAAAATCTTTAACCAACAAAGGAAATAATTACCTTTCCATCTGAATTGTTTGAAGAACCACCGCCAACGGTTGTTGATGGACTATAAGTTGTTCCACCATACGTAATTGCCGGAACTCCACCAATATATCCACTTCCACCGCCTCCGGCAGCAGCTCCACCACCGCCGGTACCACCATAAAGACCGCTTCCGCCTCCGCCGGAACCATCTCCGCCTTGACCAAAAGCATATCCGGTACTTGATGTACCACCTACACCTTGCGTATATGACGGATCTAAATCACCTGCCGTACCACTACTACCTCCACCGGCTCCTCCGGTATATGTACGTACTAAACCCCAACTTTCTGTTTTGGTAGCACCGCCGCCACCGCCACCGGCAATTAACAGAACATTAGACACATTTCCAAGTTGAGCCAATGTACCACTAACAGTCGCAATATGGGTAGCTCCACCACCGCCCGGACTTCCTCCACCATTATAACGTGAAGATCCTCCCGAACCGCCAACAACTATATAAAGAGTTTGATTTGCAGACAATTGTACATATCCTACGCTGTAACCACCGGCACCACCGGATGCACCACCGCCAGCACCAAATGCTTCTAATTTATATAAACCTGCAACAGGCGCCGTATAGGTTTGTACACCACCACTACATACATATGGTGTTGGAGCTATAAAGTTAAAATCATCAGATATTGACATTATAAACGAAATTTTGGCTGAACCATTAGCATGTGCACCAGCGCCTCCTCCCGTACTCCAAGAAGGACTATACGTAGTTCCGTTATAAGTGAAGGAAGGAACACCTCCTATATATCCACTTCCGCCGCCACCGGTTTGACCACCGGATACACCGCCATAAAGACCTCCGCCGCCGCTTCCACTTGTTGCACCACCAAAACCTGCACCTGAAGTCTGTGTACCACCAGAAGCTATGCCATATGAAGGATCACCGCCTCCGTTGCTTCCGGATTCACCGCCTCCGGAACCTCCTGTATATGTACGTACTAAACCCCAACTTTCTGTTTTAGTACCACCACCGCCGCCTCCTCCGGCAATAATATATATCTTAGAAAGATTAGATGCACCTATAGCAGTTAAAGTTCCACTCACAGACGCAATATGAGTAGCTCCGCCTCCTCCACGAGGTCCTCCACCATTATATTGGGTTCCCGAGCCAGCTCCACCTATTGTAACATACAATTTCTGCCCTTTTTCTAAAATTGCGTAACCACAACCATATCCTCCGGAACCTCCACCGCCACCATTATTAGAACCTCCGGCGCCCCATACTTCTAATTTATAAATACCTCGTGCAGGTACCGTATAAGTTTGTGAACCACCATTATAGCCTAAGCTTGTATCAGGTATTTGCTCAAAGTTTACTGTAATTGTATGATTTTCTGTAATATTGGAAAGTGAAACCTTTGTAGCTACTCCAATACTTGTTCCATCTACCGTTACACCACTTATTGCATATCCCGAATTTGCAGTAACAGTGTAAGATTTACTCTCACCACGGTTTACCGTTGTTGTCCCACTCGGACTAATACTTCCGCCGGTTCCTGCACTCGCTGTTATTGTATAGGTCGGTCTTACAAACTCTACATGAATCGTATGTTCTTCCTTTACATTCGTAAATGTATAATTGGTTACTGCTCCTACGCTCACTCCATCCACCACAACATCCGATACCAAATAATTCGCATCAGGTATCATTGTATATGTCTGACTTTCTCCCCAATTTACTTCTATCGTTCCACTCGGACTAATGCTACCGTTCGCCCCCGCCGTTGCCGTAATTGGTTTTGATGCATACACATAGTTCGCCGTTAACGTTACATGATCAATCGGCATCGTAAAACTTAAATTTTCCGCAGAAGTATCTGTTAAGGTAATTCCTTCCGATGTCCAATATTGAAATACATATTCCTCTATATACTCTGCAATAACCTCTACCGTACTGCCGATTTCCCGATAAGAAGTTTCATTTTTTCCTAAATTATTCTTTAAAATTAACTTTCTCACGTCTCCCGGACGCACTAACGTAATCCATACGTTTTCACTCGGCATAACGAATTGCTTCATGCCACTCTCGCCGGAAACATCACTTAACGTGACATCTCCCTCTCTTACGACATAGTTTGAATTCTCTGCTCCGGGTAAACCAACAAATACGGTATTTCCCGAATCAACTTGGCTTGTCGTCATTCCCCTTCCATCGTCTACTTTTAAAGTATAACCATAACAAACACTCATTAGCATAAATACGCTAAATAAAGCCGATAATATCTTTTTCATCCTTTTCCTCCTCATAAAGAAACCATTTTACAAATCATTTATCGGCATTTTCCTATATTTTCTTTAGTTTTCAAAAAAAGAGATGAAACGTTATCTAAGACAACAAAAAACGGCAATAATGCCGTTTTTTTGTCTAAGGATTACTTTTTATTTTTTTACTGTAATCGTCACTTTCTCACCGTTAATATCCAATTCCTTGGTAAAGCCTTCGCCTGCTTCATTCTTCACGTTTCTGCCTAATACTTCCTCTCCGATGACCTTCTCATTCTTCCGAATAATCTCCGTCATCTTCGCTTCCGCCGAATAGAACACGTCAATATAATCTTGTACCTCAAATCCGGCTTCTTTTCTCATATTCTGAATCTTGCTTACCAACTCACGAATATATCCTTCTTCAATTAAAGCTTCCGTCAACTCGGTATCCAGTACAACCGTCACATCACCGTCTTGTACCGTTACATACCGTTGTCCTTTTGCCGCCTCAATCAGCAAATCTTCCTTCTCGAAAGTAAGCTCCTCCCCGGAAATCATTACCTTCGTACTGCCGCTTTGATTGATATCCTTCACAATCTTCGCCGCATCTGCCTTCGGAAGTTCTTCACGAATCGCATTTAACAGCTTACCGTACTTCGGTCCAACCGTCTTCAAATTCGGTTTAATGCTGTAACTTGCAAAAGAATCGATATCCTTTGTAAAGACAACTTCCTTCACATTCAATTCCTCTTCCACAATCTTCTTATGCTCTTCGCTCAACTCCGCATACGCTTTCACATATAACTTCGACAACGGTTGGCGATTCTTAATATTCGCTGTATTTCTCGCCGCTCTTCCCTCCGTTACAATACGTAAAATCAACTCCATATCTTCTTCCAACTTCTTGTTGATTTGCTCTTCCATAACTTGCGGGAAGTCACAAAGATGAATACTGATCGGTGCATTCGGATTCACTCTTCTTTCAATATTCTGGTAAATCTCCTCCGTCATAAACGGAATAAACGGAGCAACCGCCTTTGTAATGGTCGATAACACGGTATATAACGTCATAAACGCGTTAACCTTATCCTGTTCCATTCCCTTGCCCCAGAATCTCTCACGGCTACGTCTTACATACCAGTTGCTAAGTTCATCCACGAAATCTTGCGCCGCACGGCCGGCTTCTGTAATACGGTAAGCCGCCAAATTCTCATCAATCGCCTTAACTGCTGTATTCATTCTCGACAATACCCATTTATCCATCTCAGAAAGTTTGTCATATTCCAACGTGTACTTTGTTGGATCAAACTCATCAATATCCGCATACAACACATAAAACGCATACGTATTCCAAAGTGTTCCCATAAACTTACGTTGTGACTCGGAAATCGCTTCTTCATAGAATCGATTCGGAAGCCACGGCGCACTGTTTGTATAGAAGAACCAACGAACCGCATCTGCACCTTGTTTATCCAAAACGCTCCATACATCCACAACGTTGCCCTTGTGTTTACTCATCTTCTGACCGTCTTTATCCTGCACAAGACCTAATACGACACAATTTTCAAACGGATTCGTATCAAATAACAACGTCGAAATCGCAAGCAAGGTATAGAACCAACCTCTCGTTTGGTCAACCGCTTCACTGATAAACTGTGCCGGGAAGTTTTCCTCAAACTTCTCTTTATTCTCAAACGGATAATGCCATTGTGCAAACGGCATCGAACCGGAATCAAACCAACAGTCAATTACATCGGAAACTCTCTTCATTTCCTTTCCGCATTTTGGACACTTAATCTTTACTTGATCAATATATGGTTTATGCAATTCCATATCCGGTGCAACCGGAGTTGTACTCAATTTACCTAATTCTTCTCTGCTTCCAATTACATGATAATGACCGCATTCACACTCCCAAACCGGAAGCGGTGTTCCCCAATAACGCGAACGACTTAATCCCCAGTCAATAACGTTTTCAAGGAAATTTCCCATACGACCGTCTTTAATGTTCTCCGGAAGCCAATTTACCTTACGGTTGTTTGCAACCAATTTATCCCGAACCGCAGTCATCTTAATAAACCACGTTTCTCTCGCATAATAAATAAGCGGCGTATCGCATCTCCAACAGAACGGATAAGAGTGCTCGTATAACGGTGCATCTACCAATAAACCACGCTCTGCCAAATCTTTTAATACAAACTTATCAGCATCTTTTACAAAAGTACCTGCCCATTCCCCTGTTTCTTCCGTAAACTTACCTTGTTCGTTTACCAATTGTAAGAACGGCAAATCATTATCTCTACCAACTCTCGCATCATCTTCACCAAACGCCGGCGCAATATGAACCACACCGGTACCGTCTGTTAACGTTACATAGCCATCTGCTACCACGTAATACGCTTTTTTATTTAACTTCGCAAAATGATACAAAGGTTCATACTCTAAGCCCTTTAACTCGCTACCAATCCAGCTTTCCACTACTTCGCACTTTTCACCAAGAACGGTTTCCGCCAAAGCTTCCGCCAAAATCGCATATTCTGTCTCGTGCTTGCAACCCTCTTCACAATCATGATGAGGTAACTTCACCTTTACATACTTTTCATCCGGATTGACCGCCAAAGCCACGTTAGAAGGAAGCGTCCAAGGAGTTGTCGTCCATGCCATAATATAGGTATTCTCTTGACTCGGCACACGGAAACGAACCACGGCAGATTTTTCCTTTACATCTTTATAACCTTGTGCCACTTCGTGACTGGATAAAGAAGTACCGCAACGAGGGCAATAAGGAACGATTTTGTGACCTTTATACAACAAGCCCTTCTCTTGAATTTGCTTTAATGCCCACCATTCCGATTCAATATAATCATCTTTGTAAGTAATGTACGGATCTTCCATGTCAGCCCAGAAACCAACACGATCACTCATCTTTTCCCATTCACTTTTATACTTCCAAACACTTTCTTTACATTTTTCAATAAACGGCTCAATTCCGTAATCTTCAATCTGCGGCTTTCCATCTAACCCCAAAGCCTTCTCCACTTCCAACTCAACCGGCAAACCATGCGTATCCCATCCGGCTTTTCTCAAAACCTTATAGCCCTTCATAGTCTTATATCTCGGGATCAAATCTTTAATCGAACGCGTTAAAACGTGTCCGATATGCGGTTTTCCATTCGCAGTCGGAGGTCCGTCAAAAAAGGTAAAAGAAGGGCATCCCTCTCGATTTTCAATACTCTTTTGAAATACCTCATTTTCCTTCCAAAATTTTTCTGTCGCCAATTCATTATCCACAAAATTCAAACTTGTGCTAACTTTTTTGTACATTTTTTACCACCTTTCCCTGTGCAAAGTGTAAACGCTGTTGATTCTTTTGGTTCTTGCCACTTTTCCAACAAAAATGGCTCACCAAATCCCCGTACGGACAGCATTCATGCTGTCCTCTTCAACAAAATGGCTCACCAAATTTCCGTACGGACACAATTTATTGTGTCCTTTCTTCCAGCAAAAATGCCTCACCAAATCCCCGTACGGACAGTATTCATGCTGTCCTCTTCAACAAAAAAGGCTCGCCTCCTATCGAGACGAACCTATCTTTTCGTTTAACCACTCGCTACATACTAATATATGTCGTTCCTATAACGGTGAACCTCCGCCAAAAGCTACTGTTTTTTCACTTTGGAACTCCGGAATGATTTTCGGATAAAATTTACTCTTATCAGGCTTTCACCAATCTCCCGACTCGCTAAAATTTCAATCTTACCTTACTGTTTCCATCAAAGTCTTTATAATATGGTTATATCATATTCCTTTTTTCAAACTTCGTCAAGAGTTTAAAAAAAGAAAAGAGAGCTTTCGCTCTCCCTCCTCTCTCAGGTTTCTTCCTTAAACGTATAAATGACGATTCTCGACAGGAAATCCCCATCGTCGGTATAGCGATAACGCTCAGCGTATTCAGCTTCAGCCGCTTTAGAAAGCAAATCCAGCAGGCGCCGCGAATTTATGGTCCCGGTAGCCCTAAGATCGACACTCAAGCCGTCAAAATCAAACGGCTCACCGCCATAAACCTTGCTTATGCCCATTCCGTCTCTAAACCAGATCCGCTTCAAGCCATGATGCTTCATAAACGCCATAATCTCCTCAAACTTCAGCACATCGCCCTCTTCCAGAAGTTTCTTGTTGATCGCCAACTCCAATTTGTGACGTTCCTCAATCATCTCCCGAACTGCCCGATTATGCTCCGCAATCTTCTTTTCCATACGTCAAACCTCCTATATGTTCTGCTGTTCTACGACCAAGGAAAAAATAAACCTCCTTTTCAGGAAAAAAACAGAATAACTTATTTAGTTTATCACTAAATAATAGGATTTGTCAAACATTTTTTCAGTCCTTGCCACATAGAAGTTACAATTCAGACTCAAATCTATAGAAATAGCATAAATAGTGTAGGGACAGCATTTATGCTGTCCCCAGAAAATGCGGAATGCAGGACAGCATGAATGCTGTCCCTACAGAGTTTGTGCAATTTTTATAAAAAAATTTAACACCAAATTTCAAAATCATTTAAACAAAAAAATAAGAAAGTCTCTAAAACTCTCTTATTTCCATGGTGGAAGGGGGTGGATTCGGACCACCGAAGCGATAACGCAACAGATTTACAGTTCGATATTCACGTTACGTTAAATTGTTTTAATTTATTTCAAAATAGCATAATTAAACAAATTACACTATTATTATTATTTCTAAATATTTCAAAATATTATAGGGTATTGGAAATTTTCCCACCAAAATCCCACCAAAACATATTTGATATATACGTTTTTTGTGCCAGTTAAAACTGTATATATTTCCCTAAAAGGCTGGAGGTGAAAAAATGAAAAATACTGATTTATTAGACCAATTAGAATCAACTTATGCATATTTGAAAGAAGATATAACCGCATTAAGTTATCTTCAAGAAGAGTATTTTATCTCAACTACACCCTTCGAAAATCTCGAAGATGTATATTTTAAGATTCAAAATATATTGGAAATTCTAATAAAAGCAATGAAATTAAATGAACTTCAATTAAAAGAATATATACATAATTTGTACAATACCAATAAGTAAATTTTGAAAAAAGCTTCACTTCAATAAAAGTGGAGCTTTTTTAGGCTTTTTCAAATTTTATTAAAAAAATATCGAAAGTTATAGACTATTACATTTGATAATGTTAACATATAGATATAAATAATTCTTAAAAGGAGGAGTTTAAATGAAAAAAGGATTTTTAAAAGGTTTTATTTTGGGAGGATTATTTTTCAGTACAATATCATTTGCGGCAGTTACCTATGACGCAATTACTGCTTCCTTCCCTATCTTAATCAATGGAGAAGTGTGGCAAAGCGATAAGCCAGCAGTTGTTATTGATGGCAGTACCTATTTACCATTAAAAGCAATTGGAGATGTTTTAGATGTTAAAGTAAAATGGAATAGTGAACTACGCCAAGTAGAAATCGGAGAAGAACAACCATCTGTAACTAATAAATATTCAAGACTTTCCCCTGCACCTATTGGAGAAAGTCAAACTATAAAAATTTCTAACTATAGTGAGGAATATACCGCCACCGTAGAAGTTAAAGAAACTATACGAGGCTCTAAGGCACTAAAAAAATTACAAGATACAAATGACTTTTGGAATACAGAACCAGAAGACGGATATGAATATATTGTTGCAAAAATAAGTGTAGCAATTAAAGATGTAAAAGATGATAAAGCAATTGACATTAATGAATATGATTTTGATTGCTACTCTTCAAATAATGTTGAATACGATAACTGGTTCACAGTTGTAACTCCTGAACCTGCATTAAGTACTACTTTATATGATGGTGGAAATATAACCGGTTATGTTGTATTTAAAGTACAAGAAACTGACGAAAATCCTAAAATTGTTTTCGGACAAGATTATAGTGGAAAAGGTGGAATTTGGTTTAGTTTATAATTAAGGAGATGACAAAATGTTTTGTAGTAAATGTGGCAATGAATTAAGAAATAATTCAATATTCTGTGATAAATGTGGCAACAAGCTTGTTGAAAATAACTCTTCTGATAATAATATATCTAATATATCGCAGGAAAATATGAAACAATGTCAATCTTGTAATAAACCTATATCTGTTAAGGCTACAATTTGTCCACATTGTGGCAGAGATGATAGACCATTAGGAGAAAAAAATCCCGTTATAGGCTGTATAGCTGTTATATTATTAATCATTGGTTTTTTATTATTATTTAATGGAACATATAATATAACTTTAAATAATTAACTTTTATAGTCACAATAATGAAATTACATGTATCAAAAAAGACTTCACTTCAAATTGAGTGGAGTCTTTTATCATATTTACTTACTCGTATCTATTGTAAAAAGCTCATTTGGCGTACAATCTAATAACAAACATAAATTTTCGATATTTGCATAACGAATCGAAAGTGTCTCATTATTTAGCATTTTACTGAAATTTTGATAGCTCATTCCTAACTGTTTATACAACCAATACTTAGTTTTTCCCTTTTTCTCTAATAATTTCAATGCATTTAATTTAATCATATTACCACCCCATCAAATTAGTTTGGTAACATACTAATAAATGACACACAAAAACATATAGACTTTTGCATTAGATAGTATTAAAATATATATGAATTCAAACCCGAATTAAGAAGGTGATAAAATGTTCTTTTTAATCTTATTACTAATTCCATTCTTCATTGTTTTAGCAGCAGGAAAAGGAATTTAAATTTACAACTATTTTTCTTTTGACAGCTAATTACGCAACATGTAAAAAATAGTAATTTTTTTCACTTATACTTCGTTAATGCATACAATGTGCTTATAACTACGCCCCCAGGGGGAAATATTAATCTTTTTATATCCAAGATGAACTAAATTATTAAACAAAAAAATAAAAAGGGCATTCATAATTAATAAGTTAAATGCTCTTCTTATTTTTTGCCCAGTAAACTCAAGTTTTTTAATACTATAGTCACTTTTTCTAAAGTGTGATAGTAAACTTTATTCTACCGTTTCCCAAAACAGGCTAAATTTTAATGAAAGGCTTTTTTCCTTAAATTTCTTTAAAATATTTTGCCGGAAACTCACCAGCTGATTTAAATCTTATGTTCTGCTTACTTTTAGGTGAAATATTGGCACCTTTCTTATAAATTTTTAAAACTGATTCTACATCTTTGATATTACTTTCATTAAAAATCAAAACCGCCTCAAAATCTCCCCATATATACTCCTTAAAAATCGAAGAATATTCTTTTAATAAAGTATTCGCTATTCTTAAACTTGGAATATATATGCACAACTGATTCTTCGAATAACGATAAATATTAGCTCCTTTTTTTATATTGCACGGTATATACGTAAATTCACAAGGATTTCCATACTTATCAAATTCATAAACGACTCGATATGTTCCTCTATATCTATTCAAATTTAATCCTCCTCTTTTCTATACCTCTGTAATATTAAAATTACATGCTACCCCTGGTATATATATATGTACCCTCAAAATGAACTGTGGTAAAAATGAAATGAAAATACTCGTCAAAATCTGATTATCAGATGGTTAAACGTTATTTCATATCATGATTACATTGAACACCTGACATTTAGTCTTTCTCCAAATTTTAGGAATATTTTCATTCACAATGATCACGATTTTTGTTCAAATTGAATATGCCGTTTTACATATATTTCCACTTGTTAGAAAACTTATAGGTTGTCGCTGTCGAATTTGCAAAACAACCTTTTTGCTTTATCTCGAGAAATCCCTTTTCAACAAGTTCTTTAATACCTCTCCATACCGTAGAAGGCGGTATATATTCTGCTAAACGTTTATGAGAGCAATAAAATTCAATTCTGCCTACTGCCCCATCAGCTTCATTAAACTATATACCTTCAAAGCGCCTCCAGATAAAGACAAGTATAGAGGACTTTTTAACATACTATTTGTAAGTCTTATGAAATTATCTGTTGATTTACCTTCATAAGGCTTAAATGCCTTTTTTCTACCCATTTTCTTCACTCCTTAAGTTAAATTACTATCTTGATTTGCTATCCACAAATCAATGGCTTCTTTATCGAAAAAAATTCTCGATAGTACTCTATAAAAAGGAATAGCACGAGTCCGAACTAATTTTCTAATAGAACTATTCGACACACGCAAATAAACAGATACCTCTTTAACATTAAATGTTATCTTTTGACTCTCCATCAGAATTTCCCTCCTCTTTTAATTTTTCAAGTGCTTTTTTCATCCAATAACGTTCATTGGCTTCTTTAATCTTATCTTTGTTTTTCACTCTCCATTTCTTAAAATAAGATTTTCTCGCTTCTGCAATTGCTTCTTTTAATGTCTTTTCCATTATTTATCACTTCTCCTTTTGTTTTTTCTTGACAAATATATGATACCGTTATAAAATGGTACAGAAAAGACCCGAAACGGTATAGTTTTTATGAATCGGAGGAAATGAAATGGGTACAAATCGTAACACAGAACTTTCAGCTTTAGTTGGAAAACGCTTGAAATCATTAAGAAATGAAGCGAGAATGACACAAGAAGAATTTTCGGAATTTTTAGACATTACTTTTGAAAGTTATAAAAAATATGAACAAGGCACAAGATGCCCTGAAATAGCAAAGTTACAAGAAATCTCTCAAAAAGTAAAGTGTGACATTAATTACTTAATCGAATTAAATGCACCTAAAAATAGAAATATTGCTGATGTTACAGAAGAAACTGGATTGTCAGAAAAAGCAATTAAAACCTTAACTTTTTTTAAAGAGTCAGATACTAAATGCATGAAACTTATAAACTACATTTTAGAAAATTTACCACCAAATACTTATATTGCATTGCCGAGGTTATGTTCAAATTTATCATTAGTAGAAAATAGCCTAACTCAATACGATGGTTCAGAAGCGAATAGCAATTTATCTAATAACGATATTCTTAAAATCCTTTCTTCTTTTGATTTTAGAATTGAATTTGATAAAAAAATGATAACAAATGATTTCGAAAATATAGTGAATGATTTTGGAAATAATATTAATACTCAGTTAAAGAAAAACATATTAAAACTTCAAAAAAAATCAAAAAACTATGATACTACTGCTGAAGAGATACGCTGGATTCAAATACAACAAAACATAGAGTTTTATAAACACTTTTGCAGTCATACGAAAGGAGGTGAGATAAAAAATGTCAATCACATCAAGAGGAAAAAACACCTGGAGGATTGAAGTAATAACAGGCAAAGTAAACAGGCAGTATCAACGAATCACAGAAACTTTTCATGGTTTAAAATCCGAAGCAAAAAACCGTGAAAGCGAATTAAAGAAACAATCGCAAACTGGCACAGTCGTGGTAAACAGGAAAATGACATTTTCAGAATTTTCTGAAATATGGTTAAAGGAATATGCTCAAAACTTAGCTCCTCGCACATACAAGGAATACACAAAATTGATTGAAAAAATCAATAATTGTATTGGCAATATTCCATTAATCGAGTTAAAACCCTTACATTTAACCGACTACTACAATCAGCTACGTGAAAAAGGTAAAGAAGCTCCGCACAATAAACTCAAAAAAGACAAAACTTCGCCTAAAACACTATCAGAAAACACAATACTACATCACTATACACTTATTGGCGAGATACTTAATCGCGCAGTAGATTGGGATTGTTTAGAAAGAAATCCAAATACTAAAGTTCCCAGACCAAAAATTCAAAAACACGAACCAAAATTCTATGATACTGAACAAGTACAAAACCTCTTGAAATGTTTAGAAACAGAACCCCTGCAATCTAAAGCACTTATACTACTTGCATTAGATACAGGAGCAAGACGTGGTGAAATAACAGGATTAGATTGGAGCGATATTGACTTTGAGAAAAACTTCATAAGCATTAACCAAACTACACAAATGTTGAATGGAGAAATTATAGAAAAAGTCCCGAAAACAAATAGCTCTATCAGAAAAGTTGCTATTTCTGCAAAAACAGCTCAAGTATTAAAAGCATATAAGAAAGAACAACTTATGAAGGAGCTTGAATTAGGTTCTAAATGGGAAAAAACGAACAAGGTATTTACCGGTAGACTTGGAGGAGCTATAAGCCCTTCTGCCCCAAGTAGAATCTTCTCGGACATCATAAAAAGATACAATCTACCTTCTATAAAGTTTCATGAATTACGACATACATCTGTTAGCTTACTTATCAATTCGGGAATACATACGCATGTTATAAGCAAGCGAGTTGGTCACTCTTCAATTTCTACTACTTCCAGCATTTACTCACACATATTTAATAGTGCTGAAAAAGAAGTTGCAGAAAAAATGAATAATATTTTAAAAGCAACCTAATGTTTTATAAAAAATCCCACCAAAATCCCACCATTTTATAAATTTCGTAATAAATAAAAAAATAGAACAAACCATGAAGTCTGCTCTATTTCTATGGTGGAAGGGGGTGGATTCGGACCACCGAAGCGATAACGCAACAGATTTACAGTCTGCCCCCTTTGGCCGCTCGGGAACCCTTCCATATATTTAATTATTCATAACTGGTGGGCCTTCAGGGACTCGAACCCCGGACAAACCGGTTATGAGCCGGTTGCTCTAACCAACTGAGCTAAAGGCCCGTAATTGACTACCTTTAATACTATACAAAAAAAGTTCTAACTTGTCAAGCATTAATTTTATATTTTTTTCAAAACGGGTTACAGGTCAGACTATATCGCCCTACAACGATGGTGCAACCATTGTACGGACAGCATTTATGCTGTCCTGCTTTCTGCCTTTTCTATAAATTTGGTTCTGACTTGTAACAAAAGTTATTATTAAAAATATTGGGCGACGAATCGTCACCCAATATTTTTAACCACCCACGCCTATTCATTCTCCTGCTTCAACCGCAAAAATCCTACTTCTTCCCAAACATTATAATCCAAATTCAATCGGAACAATACCTTCGGTTTTGCACCTGCCCTATTCTTATCTACTACGCACGCATAATACCGCGTATTCAACTCCGTCGGCTTCTCTAAATCATGATAATCCTCCGACGCCTCATCTAACGTATATTCGTAATTTTTATACGTCTGACTATTAATCTGCTTTATCAAGCACAAGGTATCCAAAACTTCTTTTACCGTCCTGCTTCCCTCTAAATCATTAATCGTCAAATTAATCGGTAACGTAGCACTTTCCACCAATTGTAATGTCGAACCGATAAACACCTTAAACTTCTGCGCAATATTCGACAAAACCGTCGCTGTTTTCTTTAACTCTTCCCCTTTACCGATATTATCGGTATCCGTCTTTAAGGTATCGTAGAAAATATACTCGATTCCCTCTTTATAATAATAATTCAAAATAATCTTTCTCAAATCATCGTTTGTATGATCGGTAATATGAATAAAATGAATAGAATTACTCATCTGTTCGTTGAGCCAATCCGTTACCTTTACCGTTTTATTAAACTCAGATGAAACTTCCGAAAGTCTTTTTACGAAATCCTCATTTTTTTCTCCTGCTTCCTTCATAACAAAACCATTTTTGTCCACCGTAACGGTACTCGGATCATCCGGCCGAAACAAAAATTGCAATATTTCTGCTTCTTTTTTCTTTAACACCTGTCCATGTAGCTTCTGCATAAATCCATTGTTAATTGCCGTCGTAATCAAACACAATTTCATCTTTTCTTCCGACATTTCATTCGAAATAATTAAAACTTTTTTCTTCTCCACAAACGCAATATAAGAAATAATACTCATAATAAAACGACTTTTTCCGGAGTTAGAGGGCATTGAAAACGATACGGTTTCTCCCTTTCTTAATCCCTTAAAAGTTGCGGAAAGGATTGGAAATTGAAATGGCACACCGTTTGTCAAATCATTATCGTTTTTTGTCAAAAACTCCGTAACATTTTCGTTTAACACAACCTGACTCAAACGATTGGTAACCGTAAGTTGCTCCACCGCTGCCTCGACTTCTTCCACCGACATATCTTTATAGCGTTCATAACTTTCAATCTCCAAAATCTTCTTTTGCATCACCGCTGTCGGTGCAAAGCGATAATACTTCTTCAAAATAAAAAGCTTCTTTAGCGAAGTATAAATTGTCTCAATATTATAATCCAACTCTGCAACCGATTGCTTCACCTGAGCCTTAAAATTATACAAATCACCGGAATTCATCGGGAAATTAAAATTCTTCTTCGCAATCTCCGGCGCATAAGCCTCCCCTTCGTGGAACAAAATTCCCTTATAAATATTTAACAAATTTTGATCCGAAAACAAGCAATCTTCATACAAAAAATAATACATTGAAATTGCCTTCGGATTGTTTAATAATAATCCGATATAAACATACTCCAACCGTGCATTCGCAAGTTGTTTCGGATACACTATTTCTTCATTTGTACTCATTTCATCACCTCATTAAACTTCTCTTTAAAGCATAACATATTGTGACAAAAAGTGCAATTGAGAAAAAACGACAATTTAGTTATTTTGAATTAAAAACTTAGCTACACAAAGAAAAAGATGCAATCTGCAAAATCGCAAATCACATCTTTTTTACCTTCTATTTCTTAAAAAGAAGATAAAATTTCCCCGGTTATAACCGATACCACACCGCCAAAGATAAATATAAGAACCACCAATATAATCGCAAGAATTAACCAGCAAAAATAAGAACGTGCAAAATTTTTAAGATTCTTATTTTGCGTTCCCCCGAAAGCAAACACTAAAAGAACAATAAACCCGACACAAGGGATTGAAAACAAAAGCTCGTAGCCAAAATATCCCCACATACTGATCGGTTTGTACTCCTCCGGTACATTGTTTTGAACATTTTCTTCAGACATATTTCATTCTCCTTTACTAAAGATTCTAAAAAATTCTAACATAATTTCGACATTTTTCAAATAAAAATTTACATTTATAAAAAACTTTAGCACAGGTCAAACTCAATGTCATTATGTTAAGAACCGAACTATTAAACTCTACCGAAATAAAGGCAGAAACTTATTGTAAGGACACCATTCATGGTGTCCATGGAATAGGCAGAGTGACATTCATTTTTTTCCAAAGAAATATACGTAGATGCGTAGAATTAGGACAGCATAAATGCTGTTCCTACAGTATATGTGCCATTTTTATAAATTTAAGTCTGAAAAGTAACCATTTATAAAAAAAACAGTTCCGCCAACACACTCACATATCGCACCAAAGTAACTCCACAAACCACCATCGCGCCTACCGGAAAAATTCGAAAAGGAAACGGTTTTATATAGCGCTCTATCAACAACGCCACAATCAATCCAAGCCATAAAAAAACAGTCCAATTTAATTCTATTGCTCCGGCAAAATTTCCTGTAAATAAACAAAACGTAGCACGCGTCAAGCCACATCCCGGACAAGGAAAACCCATTAAAATCAAAAAGGGACACACCGTACCAAACAACGTCTGCGTCAAAATCCCATACAAAACTAAAATAAGTAATACAAAACGAATTTGATACAAATCTTTTTTCGCTTTTCCAAAAATTTCGTAAAATTTTTTTCTCATTCCACAAAACTCGCTTTCTTTACTCTTACATTACTCCAACCCCTCTATAGAACCATCCTACATATAATTAAATTTTATCATACCCTTGTACACTTTTCAAACTTATCGTAACGTTCTAACCTCACATCTTTATCCAAATAACACAAAGAAAAAGACCGCTGACAATCTAAGTAGATTATCAACAGTCTTTTGGGCATATTCCTTATCTTACAGGCGCTCCGTCTCGACGACGATCCGGATCACCTTTTCCCAGCCGGCGTGTTCGAAGCGGTACTCCGCTTCCTCCTTGCCGGTGGCGGGATTCACCACCGTGCCACCGGTCGGAATCCGGTTGGCAACAGCCCGGATGACGGGCTTGGTGTTGATCCTCGGATTGGTGAGATCAGCCAGCAGAGCCGGCGGAAGGACAACGGCCAGGACATCAGCGTCCCCGGCAAGCTCGACGACTTCCTTCGCCGAGCTCACGCTCGCAGAAGCCTGGGCAACCTCCAGATCGGCGCCATAGATGCGCTTGAGATCGGCCAGCTGAGCGGGGGTCATGGTGTGCCGGGAGAACCAGAAGATTTTCATACAGTTTTACCTCCTTCTGTATGGGTCGGTCGTTAGGTAAGTTTAGGAAAGCATATATTCACCAAAGAGTCAGTTTTTCCCACTCTTTGTTGAACTCTTCAAGGACCGCTCGTGCGAACACCCTTTCATTATTCTCCTCGACTTCTTTAGAAATACCGTCCTCCTTTACGCATCCCCGAAGAATCGCACTATAGAGTGTCTTGCTCATATAGAGCTGTCCGGGAGAATAATCAGGAAGATCGATGAGGTACGCAACCTCACTATCAATGGTGCTCCAGAAGTTACCTGTGAAACTATAGCTCTCTATTAACCTGTACCAATAAATTCGGAATATTGACGTTTCCATTTTGCGAAAAGTCCTTCTTTTTGTATAGGAAATAAAGAAGGCACAAAAATAGTAGGGACAGCATTTATGCTGTCCACAGAAAAGGCAGAAAGCAGGACAGCATGAATGCTGTCCCTACATTGTTTGTGCCTTCTCTATAAATTTGAGTCTGATTAGTAACCAAGACTCAAAAAATAAAATTGGAAACACTTGACAATCACGCCTTCTAATACTATAGCTTACTTATAGATGATTCTAAAAACTTTTTCACAAAATACCAAATTCCAAGGATTTGGTAAATAAGAAACGACTGCGGGGAACAGTCGTTTTTTATTGCCTCTATTAAAATCAGCGCTCTTTTTTCTTTCGGAAAACTATTTTGTTCTCCATATTATTTAATCTTCATTCTCCCTTACTTCTCCATATAAACTTCCTTCACCAACACATTCATCTCCACAATATTAAGCGCCGTAATCCTCTCCACTTCCGCCGCAACCTTCTTTGAAAGCTCCTCCATCACGCTCATGAAATTCACGCCGTAATAGCAAGAAATCTCAATATCAATGATCACACCATCATACACATTCCGATTTCTCACCTTTGTTAATCGACGAATCGAAGAAAAACTCTTCACAACATTTAACACCAAAGAATTAATCACGTTCTCCGAAATCGTATATTCCCCCATATAACTAAACGCAGGACGCACAATCGTCTTCTCCGCCACCGCAGTTTCATAATCTCGACGTCGAAAAATTTTAAGCGGATTCAAAAAATATCCTGAAAACTGATTCTTTATCTCAACCGTCGGGACCGGAATCACATGCTTTCCCTGTTCTCGACGGAAATATCTCGCTCTCTCCATCTCTTTTTCCGTCGCTACCTCGTTAATATAAATCTTCTTCTCCGGCTCCGGTAATCCTAATTGCGCCACAATTTTCTCAATCATCTCATCCGACGTTCCCAAAATCAAAATACCCGAAGGTTTATACTGATAAATCGCTTCTCGAACCATGTTCGCATGAATCGGATTGTTAAAAATCGCACACTTCACCGACGCAATCTTACTCGGCTCTTTTTTAGCGGATTTTCCCGCCAAAATCTTATTCTGCCGAATCAAAAGTCCATCATCAATAATGCACTCCAATCCATACTCTCTCGCAATCCATTGAGCCCGATAACTCTTTCCGGTACCGCTCGGTCCGATAAACGCATATATCTTCAAAAGGCAATGCCTCCTCATTTTCGGACAGCATTTATGCTGTTCCCACATTATTTTTGCAAATTCAACATCATCTCATTCTTCCTGTAGGTAAAGCATTTATGCTGTCCCTACATTATTTTTGCAAATTCAACATTATCTCATTCTTTCTGTAAGGACAGCATTTATGCTGTCCCTCTCTACTTCTTCCACTTTTTATAAAAGTCTTCTCTAAATTGTTCAAATCGTCCCTCACGAATCGCTTCCCGAATATTCGCCATCAAATGAACCAAGAAATACAAATTATGATAGCTAATCAATCTTGCTCCTAAAACTTCTCCTGCCTTCACTAAATGACGAATATACGCTCTCGTATAATTCTTACAAGTATAACAATCACATTCCAAATCCAGCGGTCGATAATCATGCGCATACTCCGCGTTTCTTACCACCAATTTTCCGGTACTAATCATTGCTGTACCGTTTCTCGCAATTCTCGTCGGTAATACGCAATCACACATATCAATCCCGCGATAAACCGATTCAATCAAATAATCCGGTGAACCAACGCCCATGTTATATCTCGGTTTATTCTCCGGCAAAAGCGGAACGGTAAAGTCCAGCATCTCATACATCAACTCCGCCGGCTCCCCAACGCTAAGACCGCCAACCGCATATCCCGGGAAATTCATCGCAACCAACTTGTCCGCACAAGCCGCCCGCAAATCCTTATACATATTTCCCTGCACAATTCCGAATAACGCCTGTTTTTCCGTATTTTGATGTGCGTCCTTGCAACGCTGTGCCCAACGTACCGTCATTTCCATCGACTTCTTCGCATAATCATAATCGCAAGGATACGGCGCACACTCATCAAACGCCATCATAATATCCGAACCTAAGGCATTCTCAATCTCCATCGCTTTCTCCGGCGAAATAAAATGCACCGAGCCATCCAAATGCGAATGAAACGTAACACCCTCTTCTGTAATTTTTCTCAAATCACCCAAACTAAATACCTGATATCCGCCACTATCTGTTAAAATAGCACCGTCCCAATTCATAAAAGAATGTAATCCTCCGGCTTCCTTCACCAACTCATGACCCGGTCTCAAATAAAGGTGATAGGTATTTCCTAAAATAATCTTCGCCCCAATCTCCTTTAACTCATCCGGCGTCATACACTTTACCGTCGCCTGCGTTCCAACCGGCATAAAGACCGGCGTCTCAATCTCTCCGTGTGGCGTAATAATCTTCCCCAAACGAGCATTTCCATCTTTTTTTATTAATTCATATTGAAACATAACTCCTCCACTTCCACGGACAATATTCATGATGTCCTACTTTCTTCCTTTTCTGTGGACAGCATAAATGCTGTCCCTACAGTGTTTGTGCTCTTTTTCTAATTTTTTGTTGTTTTTCGGCTTGCCGAAAAACTTCCATTTTTTTTCTTTATTCTTTCTTTACAGAATCAGCATCGCATCCCCAAAACTAAAAAATCGATATCTCTCTTCCACTGCCTTTTTATACGCTTCCATTGTAAAATCATAACCGGCGAATGCAGAAACCAACATAATTAAAGTCGATTCCGGCAAATGAAAATTCGTAATCAAACCATCTAAAATCTTAAATCGGTAACCCGGATAAATAAAGATTTCAGTATTTCCTTCCTCCGGGAAAATCTCTCCGGTTTCCTTCGCCACACTCTCTAAAACTCGGCAGGACGTTGTTCCAACCGCAATCACTCTGCCGCCCTTCTTCTTCGCCTCATTAATCTTATGACAAGCCTCTTCAGTAATTTTATAATACTCCGAATGCATCTTGTGATCCAAAATGTTCTCTTCCTTTACCGGACGAAAAGTTCCCAAACCAACATGAAGCGTCAACTCCGCAATCGAAACACCTTTTTGACGAATCGCCTCCAACAAATCCGGCGTAAAATGCAATCCCGCCGTCGGCGCTGCAGAAGAACCGTTCCACTTCGAATACACCGTCTGATAGCGCTCCGCATCCTCTAATTTATGATGAATGTACGGCGGTAACGGCACCGTCCCCACTTTATCTAAAACTGCCTCAAACACACCGTCATATTGAAACTTCACCACACGATTTCCATCCTCGTGAACCTCCAATACCGTCGCCTTCAATAAACCGTCTCCAAACACAAAAGAAGCTCCCGGAATCGCTTTTCTTCCCGGCTTCGTCAAAACTTCCCAAGTATCGTTTCCTAAATTCTTTAATAAAAATATTTCAATCTTTCCACCGGTCACTTCTTTTTGCCCAAGCAACCGTGCCGGAATTACTCTTGTATTATTAATAACCAAGCAATCCTCCGGTCTCAAAAAATCAATCACATTCCGAAAAGTCTCATGCGTTATGGATTTTTCCCCGCGATTTAAAACCATCAACCGCGACTCATCCCGCTTTTTTAGCGGATCCTGCGCAATCAGCTCCTCCGGTAAATCATAATAATAATCACTTAATTTCATCTTATCCATTACAATATATGATAGCCCACAATACGTGAAAGCCTGTCCTCTCTCTCCTTAATATTTTCAATCAACTCTTTTACGTCGCGAATCGCATCCTCATCTTCACGTAAAAACTTCACACCATACTCGTTTCCCTTTGTAGAATCCGTCACTCGCACAATCTCGCCATCGATCGTAAACGTGCTGGCAGGAAGCAGAATCGACAAACGAACGGTTTCCCCTACAATAAAATTATGCCGACAAACAAAGGCAAGTCCCGAAACGCTGATATTCACAACCACTCCAAAAATTCCATCTTCCTCCGAAAAACTCTGAATCGTCACCGCATAATTAACCGAATATCTTTCATCCTTTCTCAAATTCGTATACCGATTAATCGAATGCACTTTCAAAACCATACTCTTCGTCGGCTCAATTTGAATCTTAATAATCGTCGTATCCATCACATATTCATATCCATCCAATGTTTTCGTTACACGCAAATCATCTCCCACCATCGTAAGAGCCGCAACATAACGTTCATCAAACTTAATCTCAACCTCACCCCGTTCCTCATAAATCGCAGTAACCGTATTCAAAATGCAATCTGTAGACTTCGGAAGCCCCGTTTTTACCGTACTTTGCACATCCAAAAAATCCCTTAACTTTATGTTTCCCATCCCATTCACACTCCGTTTTCTATTATACCGATATTCCCTTTTATTGTCAACCTAAGCAAGCGATTTCGCATGAGGGTCGTTACAAGTCAGGCTTAAAGCTATAAAAATGGTATAAACACTGTAGGGACAGCATTTATGCTGTCCACAGAAAATGCGGAATGTAGGACAGCATGAATGCTGTCCCTACAAATGACTTTCCACGGAATAGCCTGCTATTAGAATTAGGACACAATGAATTGTGTCCCTACAAAAATAACAGCAGAAAGCGGTTTGTACAACCATTTTTATAAATTTAAGTATGAATAAACCAATGCAAAACAAGCCCTACTCCTCACACTCATACATCAACACCGACAACAAAAACAAACTCGCTGTCTCAGCACGTAAAATTCGGTCACCCAAACTCACCGACTTTACATTCTCTCCTGCTTTCATCACACGCTCTGCCTCAGTAGCATCAAATCCACCTTCTGCACCAATCACAACAGCAATTCTCTTTCCCTTTCCCCGACCCTGCAATACTTCCTTTAACGATTCTTTCTCATTCTCATAAGCAAACAACACCAAATCATACTCCTGAAACGTCGTTAGCATTTCCTCAAAACTCAAAATTTCCGAAACCGGAACAATATCGCTTCGACCGCACTGTTTCGACGCCTCCACGCTAATTTTATTCCAACGTTCTGATTTCTTCGCTTTATCCTTACCCTCTAATTTCACCACCACGTTTTTACTGACAAAAGGGACAACTGAAGTTACTCCCAATTCAACTGCTTTTTGAATCACAAACTCCATTTTATCCGCTTTCAAAAGTGCTTGAAATAAAGTGATTTTTGTATCCGGAACACCTCTTATTTCCGCCTCTCCGACAACATCGCAAATAACCTCATCTTTTTGCATTGCAATAATTTCACACAGTTTATTATTTACCTGAATCACATCTCCAACCTTATGACGTAAAACAAAAATATGTCGCGCCTCTTTCTCCGCTATCGTAAACCTTCCCTCCGGATTTCCCTCTACTATAAATCTCCTTGCCATATTCATTCCTTCCTCTCTATTTCATCACTTTCTCCAAAACATTTGCAAACAACTCTGCTGCCGCCAAAGCCTCTTCCATCGTATTTCCTGTCGCACCCATTTCCACAATCACAGCGCCCGGTGCAACATGTTGATTAAATCGTTCCTTCCTCAAATCCACATATCGGCAAAATCCCGGATATTCTTCATTCGCTACTTTCTGAAGTTTGAGCGCAAACTTCAAATTTTCCCGCCAATTGTTATGTGTCAATCCTCCTTGATTCGTTCCAACCACCAAAAGAATCTGCGCCACATCCCGTCCGTCAATATTCACAATCGGACGATAAATTTCCTCCGCCGTCCCAATTGCATCTCGATGGACATCCAACACGACGGAAGCTTTGGGATATTTCTTTTTTAAGGCAGTAATCGCTTTACCCGCCTTGCTGTAAGAAAGATTATAAGAAGGACTGTCATAAACCGTTTTGTCATGATAAGTCTTTATCCCTTTCGCCTCCAGCAACTCCGCTAAGTACGCCCCAACTCTGCTCATATTCGCATTCAGCTCCAACGTTCGAAAATCTCCCGAAGCAACATACTTATAATCTTTGCTTTGCGTATAGCTTTCCGTCGTATGCGTATGATAAATCAAAACATTCACGTCAAATTTTGTCAAACTGAAACTCAACTTTTTGTTTACCAAATCTTCCGCATTAACAGCATACTTTGTTTCATTCTTCAGAACTCTCGACCAATCCATCGTAACCGATTTTGTATGATTATCCTCCTCTTCCATTTCCTTCACAATATCTTCCTGTTTCACTTCCTCCGGAATCAATTCCACCGAATCTTCCGGCAATTCAATAAAAATATCTTCACTCGCAAAACGATTTTTAATCAAATCCACATAAGAAAGCATAGTAAAATTTCCCGTCTCATTCATCGCTATTTTTATCAACGGAATCCCATCCGAAAGAATCAATTTTGCAACCGTCACATTCTGAAAAGCAACCTTAGCAAAAAAATGAAACACTAAAAGCATAAAAAATAAGAAAGCAAAAAGACCGATCTTCTTCATAAATAAACTCCGTAAACAAGAAAAAATAGAGCAACTACGCTCTATTTCATTCTATTCAAAACAAGCCTTCTTATTACAAAAATCACAATGTCGCCGTTACAATCGAATCATAAATTGCTTGCGCCGCATTTTGACGGAACGTCTCTGTTCTAAGTGCACGCCTTTCCATCAAGTTTGTCATACATGCAACCTCTACTAAAATCCCCGGCACTTCAATATTTTTCAATACTACCAAATCCGTTCTCAATCTTGTACCAATACTTCCCATATTTAACTTCTTTTCCAATTTTTCTTGAAAAATATTTGCCAACTCTTTATTTGATGCTAATTTTGTATCGTTATATAACGTCATAACACCCTTAAAGCCGGTCGGCATAGAATTGTTATGAATACAAACAAACAAATCTGCTTTATTTTTATTTGCAATTTCTGCTCTTTCCAATAAAGCCACAAACACATCCGAAGTTCTTGTCATAATAACCTCAAAACGTCCATCTGCTTCCAATAAGGTTTGTAATCTCGTTGCAATATCCAAATTCAAATGTTTTTCACTCAAATCCGATACAACCGCCCCCGGATCACTTCCGCCATGTCCCGGATCCAGAACAATCTTTTTCTTCACAATCTCTTCTCCGGACCCAAGCGATATCGTTAAGGTTTGTTTATCCTCCGATAATACTGCCGTATAGTCCGTTAACTCGGTCATATCAAAAACCACACGAGTCACATACGAAGGTTTTGTCATATTTTGTGCCGCTCTTACCGAAATAATATTATTTTTCCCAACAGGAATCGACTTCTTTTCTCGCAAAATAGTATCTTGAAAATCAAAATACAATTTTTGATTCGCTGTTAATTTTCCAACTTTATACTGAATCGGAGCGGACGTTTTTATTACAGTGCTTGTACCGTTTCCCGAAATAACATCAATCGACTGTATATAATTTACTGCTTCCGCATAAGATATATTTATCATTAAAAAACAAAAAATCAGCAAAAATAATTTTTTCATTCGTATCCCTCCTATTCCTTCCTTATTGTACCGTTTTTTTTCTACCTTGTCCATCTTTTTCAAAAATTTGTAACACAACTTTAATTTATCCTTTATTATTTTTTCCGACATCTTTTTTCGCATAATACTGCTTTTCTACATACTTATTCTATCTTATTTCAGCAAAAAGCGACTTAACTAATAGCTTTTTAAAGAAATTCAAAGTTTTCGGAAGCAAACAGAATATAATTTCTTGAATTTGTCAAAAATAAGTGTTGCATAAAAAAAATTAAAAAAAGAAAATAAGATGTATTTAAGTATTTTTCGAAAGGAGTGTTATAGATGCCATTAAAGAAAACCACTACAACATCCGCTCGCTCAACAAAGACAAGCTCCGTTAAAACAAATTCGGTAGCTGCAAACCCTTACAAGAGCAACGGAATCACAGTAAGCCCTACATCTTTTTCCTACGGCGACAAAATTAAAGTAACTTACAACGGTTTACTTTCACAAGCCGGAGCTGATGAAATTTATGCTCATATTGGCTGGGGAGATAATTGGGACAACGTAAACGACGTAAAAATGTCAAAAACAAAATCAGGATTCACAGCAACCATCACAGCAGATTATTCTTCATTAAATCTTTGCTTCAAAGATACATGCAATAATTGGGATAATAATAACGGAAATAATTACGTATATTGTAATGAATAATACATGAAAAAAACAGATGCTTTTCGGCATCTGTTTTTTTCATGTATTATTTTCTGTAATACTCTTAATTATTTGCAAGAATCTTTTAATGCTTTTCCGGCTTTGAATACAGGAGCCTTAGATGCAGGAATCTTGATAGCTTGTTTTGTTCTTGGGTTAATACCGCTTCTTGCAGCTCTGTTACGCACTTCAAATGTACCAAATCCAACTAATTGAATCTTTTCTCCCTTTTTAAGTGCGCTTTGTACTGTTTCAACAAATGCGTTTAATGCACTTTCGGAATCCTTCTTTGTTAAATTGCTTTTTGCAGCGATCATAGAAACTAAATCTGCTTTGTTCATCTTTCATTCCTCCTATAAAATTTTGCCATTGGTAATCTGAACCAATGAACTTTCCTTGGTAATATTCGCCCTACATCGCTAAACTCCTTCTTTTTTTCAAAAAAATGTTTATTTTTCTACATTTTTTGTTTTTTCCCAGTATTCTTCAAAGGTTTCAGGAGATAACTCCGCGATTTTCTCTCCCTCTTTCAGCATTTTTTCCTCAATTCTTTCAATACGCTTTTTCGTACTCTCAAACTCTTTATTCGCCGAAACCTCTGAATCTACTCCCATAATATTTCCAATCATCACTAAGATTCCGAAAACTTCACCAATCTTATCTTCCAATTCCGATTCACTCGCAAAAACCTGCATATCCTCCAACTCATGAAGTGTCGCATATAACTTATCAAACCACTCATTCACATCACTCTTAAATACTTCCGGCTGCATTTTACGAAGCTGAGAAGCCAACTTATAAACTTTAATCAACGCCGGTAAATCTCCCGGAATTTTCTCCAATGAGTCTCCCACATTCTTATATTTTTTCTCTTTACTCTTCTGCGCTTTAAAACTCTCTAGCGCTTCCTCAGCATTATTCGCTTTCTTCTCCCCGAAAACATGCGGATGGCGAAATAACATTTTTTTCGCAATTCCATCAATCACATCTTCCATTGTAAAATCTCCCGTTTCCGAAGCAATTTGGGCATGCATCACCACTTGCAACAAGACATCTCCAAGTTCTTCACACATCCCCGCTTTTGAATCGGTATCCACCTCATGAATAAATTCATACGACTCTTCAATCAAATTTTTCCGCAAACTGCTATGAGTCTGCTCTTTATCCCAAGGACATCCGTTCTCCGAACGCAAAATTTTAATAATTTCCTTAAAATCCTCAAAGCTGTATCTTTCCTTATGCAAATCCATATTTTAACCTCCTTACTTTTACTCTTAACGTACGGACAGCATTCATGCTGTCCACATACCCATTCTGCACGTGCGAGTGTGCTTCCTTGCGGAGCGTTTTTATATAATAGGAAATGACATTTCCTATTATATAAAAATAGAGTGCCACAATGACACCCTATTTATTTTCTTACTTTGCGCTCTTAGCAACTTCAACTAATTTTTTAAAGCCTTCTGCATCAGCAATTGCAATTTCAGATAACATTTTTCTGTTAATGTTTACTCCTGCTTTCTTCAATCCCGAAACAAATCTGCTGTAAGACATACCATTCATTCTTGCAGCTGCATTGATTCGAGCAATCCAAAGTTGTCTGAAATCTCTTTTCTTTAATCTTCTTCCGATATAAGCGTAGTTCAAAGACTTCATAACCGCTTGGTTCGCCATTCTGAATCTTACGCTTTTTGCTCCGAAATAGCCTTTTGCCATTTTAAGCACTTTTTTATGTTTTTGACGAGTTGTCATACCCGATTTTACTCTTGCCATTTTCTATTCCTCCCAACTAAAAATTCATAACCATTACGCATACGGTAACATTTTCTTGATTGCATCAACATTTGTTTTATCTGCAAAACTTGTCTTTCTTAAAGCTCTCATTCTCTTAGGAGCTTTTCCGTTTAATAAATGTCTTCTGTTAGCATTCGCTCTCTTTACCAAACCGGACTTTGTAAACGAAAATCTTTTTGCAGCACTTCTGCGAGTTTTAATCTTTGGCATGTTAAAATCCCCCTATCTTAAATACAATATTTTTTCAACTACAGTTCCTGAGAATCATAAAACCCAAACAGAACCAAGTTTTTATATTCATAAAAATGTTCTGAAACATAAATTTCAAACAAAATTCCTGTACAAAATCATTGTAGGGGCGAGCTGTGCTCGCCCGGACTCAGAACATTCTCACTACTGACTAATTTTTTGGAACAACAATCATAATCATACTTCTGCCTTCCATCTTCGGAGGCTTTTCCACTGTTCCTACTTCTTCCAACGCATCCTTAAACTTCATCAATACTTTTTCACCAAGAGCCGCATAACTTGCTTCTCTTCCTCTGAAACGCAATGTAATTTTCACTTTGTTTCCGTTCTTCAAAAAGGACGCCGCATTCTTTACCTTAAATTCAAAATCATGCTGTTCGATATTCGGAGAAATTCGAATTTCTTTGATATCAATAACTTTCTGCTTTTTCTTAGCTTCTTTTTCCTTTTTCATTTCCTCAAAGCGATATTTCCCGTAATCCATCACCTTACAAACCGGCGGTACCGCAGTCGGCGCAATCATCACCAAATCCAATTCCTTTTCATCCGCAATCTTCATTGCCGCATCCGGCGTCATGATACCAAGCATAGTACCATCCGAATCGATTACACGAATTTCTTTACATCTGATTTCTTCATTAATTTTTGTTTCTTCTTTAATACGAATCCCCTCCAATAAAAAATGTGGATTAACGAAGTTAATCCACACCAAATAAACTAAGACAAGACTTAATTATCAGAACCATCCAAAACAAAATTCGGAAGGTGAGAAGTGGATAACTTCTTCTTTACTCTAAATATTTTACAACAGAAAATTAGTTTTGTCAACCACTTTTTTTGCTTTTACAGCAAATTCAGTTAGGGCTCAGACTTAATAATTTTCTATATGTACGAAATGTCCTGTATTCCTTTGTAGGGACACAATCTATTGTGTCCACGAAATAGCCTGCTATTAGAATTAGGACACAATAAATTGTGTCCCTACGGTATCAGTGGAAAGTTATTTGTAGGGACAGCATTTATGCTGTCCTGCCTTTCTGCCTTTTCTGTGGACAGCATAAATGCTGTCCCTACAGGATTGTGCCTTCTTTATAAATTTGAGTCTAACCTGTAACTATTTTAAGCATTCAACAATTCCTTCACAATTCCGTTAATCACTTTTCCGTCCGCTCTGCCCTTTGTCTTAGCAATAACGGCACTCATCACTTTTCCCATATCCTTCATTCCGGCAGCACCGATTTCCTGAATCGTAGAAGCAACAATTTCTCTTACCTCCGCTTCTGAAAGCTGTTCCGGCAAATACTTCGCCAAATACGCAATCTCACGATTCAAATTTTCAATTAACTCGGTTCTTCCGCTTTTCTCATATTCCGGTAACGAATCTTTTCTCTTTTTAACTTCCTTCGCAACAATCTCCAATACCCCCGCATCATCCAACTCCACGCGGTTATCCACCTCATATTGCTTAATTGCCGAACGAACCATCGTAACAACATTTTTCTTCAATTCGTCTTTCTCCTTCATCGCGTTTTTCATTTCCTCCATAAACGTATCTTTTAATGACATATATACTCCTCCTTTTTTAATAACGAAAAAAGAGGCAGTCCGATTCTTTCGCGCCGGATGCCTCTCAATTTTCTATCTGAATTTTCTCTTTCTCGCAGCCTCAGATTTTTTCTTTCTTCTTACACTGGGCTTATCGTAGTGCTCTCTCTTTCGGAGTTCAGACATAACCCCGCTCTTTGCGCATTGTCTCTTAAATCTCTTTAATGCATTATCTAAAGATTCATTTTCTTTTAACTTAATTTCAGACATGTCTCTACCCTCCTCTCAGCTAATACGTACCACAAGATCATCTATATCAGTAAACCTATATACAAAAACTTGTCCGACTTTCACTATTATACTCATAATTTCAGCATTTGTCAATATCCAATTACCATACAAGTCGCATATTCTTTCGAGTGAGATAAACTAACGGTAATCTTTGTCATTCCAAGCTCCTCCAAAAGCGCCCGCGCTCGACCCATTAACACTACATTTGGTTTCCCGGATTTCTCATTTTGCACTTCAATCTCTAACCAGTCAAAGCTCCCGTTAAAACCGGTTCCAAACATCTTCGCAACCGCCTCTTTCGCCGCAAAACGAACGGCATAATGCTGATACTTAGCCGCTCTATGTAACTCGCAATACTCGATTTCCCGCTCGGTAAAAATTCTCTTCACAAAAGCATCCCCATGCTCCTCAATCGATTCTTTTATCCTCGATATCTCAATCAAATCAACTCCACAATTCATATTATCACCCCAGTCATTACACCAGACTTTATACGGACACAATAAATTGTGTTCCTACAACACATCTGCTTTTTATGTACGGACACAATTCATTGTGTCCTAATATCCTTACAATACAAAAGAGTGAGATTCTCTCACTCTTTTATCTTATGCTTCTTCAAAAATAGCATTAAACTCTTCTCCATCGATCTTTTCCTTCTCCAAAAGAAGTTGTGCAACGGTATGCAATTTTTCAATATGTTCTTTTAAAATACCCTCCGCTTTCACATACGCCTTTTGAATAATCTTCTTAATTTCCTCATCGATTTCTCGAGCCACTTCTTCACTATACGTTCGAGAATGAGCAAATCCTCTGCCCAAAAATACTTCATCGTTATCGTCCCCGAAAGTAATCGGACCTAAAACATCACTCATACCATACTTCGTCACCATATTTCTCGCGGTAGCAGTTGCCCGTTCAATATCATTTTGAGCTCCGGTACTAATATCATCCAAAATCATCTTTTCTGCAACTCTTCCGCCCAATAATGAAACAATACTTTCTTCCATTTCGGTCTTCGAACGATAAGACTTATCTTCATTTGGACGATACATCGTGTATCCGCCGGCTCTTCCACGCGGTACAATCGAAACCTGATGTACCGGATCTTGGGTCGGAAGATACTTACTAACGACAGCATGACCCGCTTCATGATAAGCCGTTAATTTCTTTTCTCTCTCATTAATCACACGGCTCTTCTTTTCCGTACCGACAATCACTTTCACAATGGCATCCTCAATTTCCGCCATTCCGATTTGCTTTTTATCTCGTCTCGCCGCTAAAAGCGCCGCCTCATTTAGCATATTTTCTAAATCCGCACCGCTAAATCCCGATGTATTTTTCGCCAAAACATTCAAATCCACATCTTCCGCAAGCGGCTTCTTTCTCGCATGAACCTTCAAAATCGCTTCTCTTCCCAAAATATCCGGAGAACCAACCGCTACTTGACGATCAAATCTTCCCGGTCTTAATAACGCAGGATCCAATACATCCGGACGGTTTGTTGCTGCCAAAATAATAACTCCTTCATTAACACCGAATCCATCCATTTCCACCAATAGCTGATTCAACGTTTGTTCTCTCTCATCATGTCCGCCACCGACACCGGCGCCTCTCTGACGACCAACCGCATCAATCTCATCAATAAACACAATACACGGGGAATTTTTCTTCGCCTGTTCAAACAAATCTCTTACACGCGACGCACCGACGCCGACAAACATTTCCACGAAATCCGAACCACTGATACTGAAAAACGGTACTCCCGCTTCTCCGGATACTGCCTTCGCCAATAACGTCTTACCCGTTCCCGGAGGTCCTACCAGCAAAACTCCCTTCGGAATTCTTGCCCCCATATCGGTAAACTTCTTAGGAGATTTTAAAAACTCCACAATTTCCTGTAATTCCTCTTTTTCCTCGTCCACACCCGCAACATCACGGAAAGTAATCTTATCCTTCGCATTTCCGTTATTAAGCTTTGCACGACTCTTTCCGAAAGACATCGCTTTTCCGCCTCCATTCGCCGACGGCTGAACAATCATAAACCAGAATAATACACACAAAATAATAATCACTAAAGTCGGGAGTAAACTTACCCACCAAGGCGCTGTAGCAAGCGGGACATACTTATATTCAAAATCTTTTCCTTCCGCTAAAAGCTCATCATATTTCGCTGCAATCATATTCTGCGCCGGAAGATCACAAGTATATTTTGTTCCATCCTTTAGCTCTATCAACGCTTCAGAAGACTCATTATCCGTAATTGACTTTACTTCATTCAACTCAATTTTTTTCATCAGCTCAGAATACTGCATCTCTGTTACCGGTTCTGACGCAGGAGAGAAAAATACAGAACACATAAATAAAATAACGCCAAATACAATCAGTACGCTGACCCAATCAAATCCTTTTCTCTTCAATCATATAACCTCCTAAAAAAGTGTTTTGTGCAGGCAAAACACCTGCACTGAACGCAAGTTGCGCAACAACTTTCCTAACACATGAGTATACTTCCGTCGAAGCATTTTTAACGCAACTTCTGTTATATTTTTATTCTTGATATACTTCCGGTTTTAAAACTCCGATATCCGGAAGATTTCTGTATTTTCCGTCATAATCAAGACCATATCCCACTACAAACTCATTCGGAACATCAAACCCAACATAATCCGCATGAATCTCTGTTTTTCTTCTTTCCTTTTTATCCAATAACGAACAGATTTTAAAATCTTTACACTTACGAACTCTAAACAATTCCTTTAAGTGACTCATTGTAAGACCGGTATCGATAATATCTTCCACAATTAACACCACTTTATTCTCTACATCCACATTTATGTCTTTAATAATTTTTACATTGCCGGAACTTTCCGTCTTTCCTTTATAGCTGGAGCAAACCATAAAATCCAAATCAAGCGGCAAATCAATATTTCGAACCAAATCCGACATAAAAATAAAGCTACCCTTTAAAACACCAACCACCACAAGTTCCTCTCCTGCAAAATCCTCGGTAAGCTGTTTTCCGAGTTCCGTAATTCTTGCTTCTATTTCTTCTTTTGAAATCAATACTTTTTCGATACTCTCATATATTTTCTCCATAATCTAAAATAATAACCTCCTTTGTTGATTCCTCTTTTAAAAATTTTCTTGATAAGCGTTTTCCGATTATCCAAACAACTTCCTTTTCCGTCGTCAATATCGGCCATTCATTTCGCTCCTTTTCCGATATTTTCAAATCCGAAAAAAACTTTTTCAGCGTTTTCTTTCCGCTCATTCCGGTAGGATAAAAAAAGTCTCCCGAACGCTTATTTCTAACATATAACTTTTTTCCGGTTTTTGCAACATCTAAAACTACTTTATTTTTAGAAAATGCAACATTTTCCACCTGATTTACCGAAACAATTTCCGCCTTTATTTTTCTCCCGGTTTCCGGAATCATCGTTATCCCGGGAACCTTTAACTCATACTCATAAAACTTCCGTAATTCCGACCCTTTCAAAAAGCAAATATTCTCATATTCTACCTTAATTTTCAAACCCTTCAAAAGCTCAACAACCGTGCCCGACTGTGCATTTTCCAAAATTCGAACTGCATTTTGTAAATTTTCGTAAGAAATATCCTTTCGATTCCCGTGAAACTCCCCAATCGCCAATCGCAAAACTTCTCTACGTAACTCCGACGAAAGCGCCAAGAAACGTGTTTTATCTAAAATTCCGGTTGCTTTTTTTACCTGCTGATACTCCTTCTCTGTCACGTCCCGCAAAATACACCGCACATCATTTAAAATTTCCGAAGTCCGATAAAGCGTCGAAAGGATATTCGGATTTAATTCTGTCAAATAAGGAAGCAAGCGATTTCGGATTTTATTTCTTGTATACACTTCCTCGAAATTAGTCGCATCGATCCTTGCCGTAATCTTTCGCTCCTTCAAATATTCTTCAATCTCTTCTCGCGAAATTTCCAACAGCGGACGAATAATCTCACCGTTGTTCCGTTGAATTCCACAAAGTCCATCCAATCCGCTTCCCCGGATCAAATTCAATAACATTGTTTCAACATGATCGTTCGCATTATGCGCAACCGCAATTTTATTCGCTCCCGTTTTTTCTAAAATCTCATAAAAGAAATCATATCGAACCTTCCTCGCCGCCTCTTCGCAAGATAGCTTCCACTCCTTGCTCAAAGAACGTACATCCGCTTTCTTCGAAAAAAAAGGAACGCCTAACTGTAGCGAAAGATTCTTTACGTATTCCTCTTCCTCATCAGCCACATCCCGCAACATATGATTGATATGTACCACAATCAGCTCAAACTGCATTTCCTTCGCCAATTCCGTCAAAATCGAAAGCATACAAACAGAATCCGGTCCCCCGGAAACCCCCGCTATTATTTTATCCCCTGATTGAATGAAACCGGTTCTTCGAACTTTTTCCTTTAATTCCATAGTTTACTCCTATCTTACCATTTTACGGGCAGCATTCGCATGGTTACAGTTCAGACTTAAATTTACACCTGTACCTCGAATGTTTCTTAATCTATTGTAGGGACACAATTTATTGTGTCCTATTTCTACTATCTGCCTATTCTTCGGACAGCATTCATGCTATCCACTTTTGTTCTAATTTAGTCATAGTTTACAAATTCGCGCATATCATTTATAATATGGGAAAATCTATTTTATTCTGTAACACTGTTACAAGACGTTAAACCACCAAAGGAGGTAAAACAATGGAGACGGTCTATAACTATCTTTATAACTACTTTACCAAGTATAACTTCTTAGTACCCAACATCGCACCGCACCAAGTCAACACCTCGCTGTTTATCTCTTACGTACAAATGCTGAAATCCGAGCAAGAACTCCCTCCGATTCAAGTTTATACGCACAATAAAGTCACGTTCATCGCCACCGGAATCCACCAGTACTTAGCTTGTATGAAGCTCAATAAGCCTTTTAAAACCGAGCAAGTCGATAATAACGGCTTCAGAGGTGCAACTTTACCGCTCATGTTCTATAATGAGTGGTATCGTACCCTCACCAACCTTCGGGTACAACAAGAAAAAAGTTAAAGAAAAGGCGAGCACTGCTCGCCTTTTCTTTATTGTATAGGAAAAATCAAAGATTTTGCCTATACAATAAAAAACGCTCCGTGGGGAAGCACACTCACGCGAAAGGAATTTTGCTGCGCAACTCGCGTTCGGCGCAAGTGTTTTGCCTACGCAAAACACTTTTTTTACCCATTAAACTTATTGGCGAACTTTGTATATTGACCAAGCCATACCAGTTCAACCGTACCGGTAGAACCACCTCTGTGTTTTGCCAAAATAACTTCCGAAATGTTTTTCTTCTCCGTTTCCGGATTATAATAATCGTCTCGATACAAAAACATAACAATATCCGCGTCCTGCTCGATAGCACCGGACTCTCTTAAATCACTTAATACCGGACGATGATCCGGTCTTGCATCCGGAGCACGGCTCAACTGAGACAAAGTAATAACCGGAACATCTAACTCTTTTGCCATAATCTTTAACGCTCTACTAATATCTGAAACTTCCTGCTGACGATTCTCACCGTTCCGCCTTGAAGGTCCCTGCATCAACTGTAAATAGTCAATCACGATCAAGCCTAAACCCTTTTCTAACTTTAATCTTCTGCATTTCGCACGAATATCCATTACCGTTTGACCGGGATTATCGTCAATATAAATCGGTGCATCGGACAAGGTACTCATCGCCTCCGCCACTTTCCCCCAATCGTCTTCCTCTAATTTCCCGGTACGCATCTTATTCGCATCAATCATCGCTTCACAGCAAAGCATTCTGTTTACAATCTGTTCCTTCGACATCTCCAAGCTGAAAATAGCCACCGGAATTTTGCTATGTACCGCCGCATGCTGAGCGATATTTAAACCAAACGCCGATTTTCCCATCGCCGGTCTGGCCGCAATCAGTACCAAATCCGAATTATGAAGTCCTGCCGTTTTCATATCCAAATCCTTAAATCCATATGAAATTCCCGTTAAAAATCCTTTTTGATTATATAATTCTTCCAATTTCTCAAAATTACTGATTAAAATATTTTTAATCGGCGTAAACCCCTTCACATTCCGCTTTTGCACAATATCAAAAATCTTTTTCTCAGCGGTATCTACAATCGTCTGCACATCTTCCGCCGCGGTATAACCCATATTCACAATATCGGTAGAAGAACGAATCAATTTTCGCAAAATTGACTTTTCCTCCACCAATTTCGCATAGTACTCAATATTCGCAGAAGTTGCCACTTTCAAAGAAAGATCCGCAATATATTCAATTCCGCCAACAGCGTCTAACGTTCCACGCAAGCGCAATTGCTCATTCAAACTCACCAAATCAATCGGTGCGGAACGCTCAAACAAATCCGTAATCGCAGAAAAAATTTCCTTATTATCCTCCCGATAAAAATCATCCGCCTTTAAAATTTCAATAGCGGATGTCACAGCATCTTTATCGATTAACATACAGCAAAGCACAGCCTGTTCCGCCTCAACATCATTCGGCAAAACACGCATAATCGACTCATTTGACGGCATATATACTCTCCTAACTAATCAATTGTTCAATGGACACAATTTATTGTGTCCATACATTCTGCCTCTCTCCGTACGGACACAATTTATTGTGTCCATACGTTCTGCCTCTTTCCTCTGTACGGACAGCATTCATGCTGTCCTCAATTCTCACTCCGCCGACACCTGTACCTTTATCTTCGCAATTACCCCCTCAAAAAGTTTAATCTCCACTTCGGTAATTCCCGCTATCTTAATCGCATCCTCCAAATAAACTTTCTTCTTGTCGGTCTCAATCTTATAATCCTTCAACAATTTATCCGCAATATCTTTCGAAGTAACAGAACCGAAAAGTCTTCCGCCCTCTCCCGCCTTCACGGTAAACTTCAAAACAATATCCTTCATTTTCTCCGCAAGATGCTTTGCTTCCTCAAAATCCCGCTCTCTTTTATACATTTTCGAACCTTCCTGCGTCTTTAACACATTCATATTTTGCGCGTTCGCTATAACAGCAGACTTCGTCTTTAACAAAAAGTTATTCGCATATCCTTCGCTTACCTCTACGACTTGTCCCTTTTTTCCAAGCGCCTTCACATCTTTTAACAAAATAACTTTCATACTCTCGCCCCTTTTCTGCGGACACAATCCGTTTGTGCCACTTTCTCTGTACGGACACAATTTATTGTGTCCTACACTTCAGATGTCAAATTCTCTTTATATTCCTTAATCGCAGCCTTTAATTGTTCCACTGCCTCATCAATCGTTACATTCGGAACTTGTGCGCCGGCAATCGTCATACTTCCGCCACCGCCCAATTTTTCCAAAATCATCTGCACATTAATATCCCCAAGCGATCTTCCGCTAATCACAATTCGACTATCATTCGGGGAAAGGACAAAAGAAGCCTTGATTCCTTTGATATTTAACAAATCATCTGCCGCCTGCGCCACAACCAAGCTGGTATTTAATAACTCGGTTTCACACTTTGAAATTGCAATTTCATCATCAAAAATCTCCGCATTTTTTACAATTTCAGCTTTCTGCACATACGTACCGATATCATTTTTAAATAACTGTTTTACAGCAATCGTATCCACACCGTACTTCTTCAAAAATGCAGCTGCTTCGAAGGTACGAATACCTGTTTTTAAGGTAAAATTCTTCGTATCAATAATAATTCCGGCATACAGTGCCTCTGCTTCTATTTGACGAATGGTTACCCGCTTATCCATATACTGTAACAACTCTGTCACTAACTCGCACGCAGAAGAAGCATAAATTTCATGATACGTTAAAATCGCGTCTCCAATAAAGTCCGTTACTTTTCTATGATGATCGATTACAACCACTTTCTTCGTTCGATCCAACAAATCCGGCACTTCGGTAAAAGACGCACGATGCGTATCTACCACAATCAGCAACGTATCCTGCTTCGTATATTCCAAAGCCTCATTTTTCCCAATAAATACGTTCTCGTACTGTCCTGAATTTTCAATTCGTTCCAACATATCCTTTACATTTGCCGTCCCCGCTTCATTTAACGCAATCTTTGCCTCACGATTTAAGCATTGCGCCACCCGAAACAGTCCAAGCGACGCTCCCAAAGAATCCGCATCCGGATTCGCATGCCCCATAATCACAACATTTTCACTCTGTTCTATCAACTTTTCCAAAGCCGTCGCCATAACACGTGCTTTTACACGCGTTCTCTTCTCAATTTCTTTACTGCGACCGCCAAAGAACTCATATTCGTTATTCTTATTAATCGCAACTTGATCTCCGCCACGACCAAGAGCCAATTCGATTGCATCCAAAGCTTCCTTCATTCCATCCGCAAAATCCGTCATTTCTGACGCAATACCGATACTAAGCGTTACTTGGAAATTATTCTCCAATTCAATTTCCTTCACAGAATCCAAAATTTCAAACTTCTTCTCTTCCATTTCCGCCAAGTACTTCGACTCAAATAACATAATGTACTTGTCTCGCTCATACTTTCTTACAATCCCGTTCGTAAACGCAAACCACTGCTTCAAACGCTTATCAATCTCCGCAAGTAACTGCGAACGATCGGAGTCTTCCACGCCCTGCATCAATTCATCGTAATTATCAATAATTACGACTCCGATATCCGGTTCCTCTTCAAAATGCTTTTTCAGAAGCATGTTATACTCTGTCATATCAATAAAATACAACGACAGCGTATAATGTTCCTTCTCACTTTTCTGGTTCGTTCTCACCAAATTTCCCAAAACTTTATAAACTTTATTCTTATAATTTACCGTAACCGGTATAATTTTATTGTTCTTAATAAGATTTTCCGGTCTTAATTCTTCCATAAATTCATAAATATATCGTTCCACAATTGAATCTTCCTGCACCAATTTCTGAAACAGTAAATTGTGCCAAATAATCATACCGTTTAATTCCAACGTCAGCATCGGAAGCGGAAAATTCAGTAAAGTATCCTTCGTCACCGAATCCATATTAAAGGTCAAATTCTCAATATAACCCTCAATTTCCTCTTTTCGCTTTCCGTTCGAATATAACGAATAAAACAACATCAAGAACCAAAAAAAGCCGCCAATCACAATAAAATTATGATTTAAAACACCAATAATGGCGATTAATATAAAAATAACCGTCAAATAAATCCAATCTTTTGAAACCAGCCGATTCGAAATTCTTCTGTTTTCCTGCTCCATAAAGGCCTCCTATCTCTATACGTAACCATAGTATATACCCAATCCGAATCCTTGTCAAACCATTCGAACATTGTGGTATATTCAAAGTAGCTGGTCAGACTTAACCTTATATATGTACCTTAAATGTTTCTCAGTCTATTGTAGGGACAGCATTTATGCTGTCCTGCTTTTCTGCCTTTTTCTGTGGACAGCATGAATGCTGTCCCTACAACGTTTGTGTCATCATTGCAAAAAAATTAAATCTAATCTGTATTCTCAGAAAAAATTTTAAAATACAAAAAGAGCAGAAAATCTCTGCCCTTTCCCAAGAATTTAACTTTCTCTACTCCGCCAAATTCATTCCAACAACTTCATATTTACTTTCCTTAGCCAACTTTATCTCATCCTCCGGATTTTGCATATTTATAATCCCACCGGCAACCATCACCGGAAAAGAAATCACCAACACAATCACAGCAAACGCATTTTTACGTTTCCCTTCCTTCGGTTGACGCAATACCAACCATAACATTGAAGCTAAACAAATCACACCCGAAACAACTGTAAGTGTCATAAAATCGCCCCCTTAAGCCAAAAATGATTGACTTATCTAAGAAGTTTTGCAAAATGATTGTGCTTTTATACTAATAATTATATCACATTTTCAATGTTATGTAAACACTTTTTTGAAAAAATTCCTACTCCTTCCCGATATCTCTATGCGCAATCTGAACACGATGACCATGCTCCGTCAAACGCTTCGTAATTTCCTCGGAAATCACAACCGAACGATGCTTTCCGCCGGTACAGCCGATTCCGATAATAAGTTGGGTTCGTCCCTCTTTTATATAACCGGGAATCACAAATTCTAAATAATCCATAATCTTTCCAATCAAGATTTCCGTCTCCGGAAAACTCATCACATAATCCTTAATCCGCTCATCTTTCCCGTTAAATTCCCGTAACGATTCCACATGATACGGATTCGGCAAAAATCTCGCATCAAACACCAAATCCACGTCAGTAGGAATTCCGTTTTTAAAACCAAAGGAAGTGACCCCGATAAACAGCTCTTCAAAAGACTTTCCGTATTCAAAAATATTCAATAATTCTTCTCGAAGTTGCTTTACCGACATATTCGAAGTATCAATCACATACTTCGCGCGATTTTTCAAATTTACAAGCATCTCCCGTTCTCTCTGAATTCCCACATTTAAACGATCATTCGGTGCCAACGGATGTCTTCGCCGTGTCGTCTTAAAACGCTTAATTAAAGTGTTATCCGACGCATCCAAAAATAAAATTTCATACTGATACCCCGCATCCTCAATCATCGCCAAAGCCGGAAACGACTTGTCAAACCACATTCCGGCACGAATGTCCATTACAATTGCCACTTTTTCGAACTTGTCCTCACTCTTCTTACACATTTCTAAAAACTTCGGAATCAAAGCCTGTGGAAGGTTATCCACACAGAAAAAATCCATATCTTCTAAAATTTTTACTGCCTGACTCTTTCCGGCTCCCGAAAGACCTGTTACAATCACAAATTTCATTCTCCTACCTCCCTTACTTCTGTTTTTAACTTAATCCCATACTGTTCTTCTACTTTCCTCTGTATATATTGTATTAAATGCTTCACATCTTCACAAGATGCCTTGCCGGTATTCACAATAAATCCCGCATGTTTTTCCGACACCTGCGCACCACCAATCGAGAAGCCCTTTAGCCCAAGCTCCTCCACCATCTGCCCCACATAAGCATTCTCCGGTCTGCGAAATACACTTCCCGCACTCGGCAAATTTAGCGGCTGCTTCGTGATACGACGCTCCATATAATCCTTCATTTTCGCCTCAATTTCTGCCGGATTTCCTTGACTTAATTTCACTTTCGCGGACAAAATAATCGCATTTTTTTTCTCCTTCTGAAATACGCTGGTCCGATAGGAAAAATCATGCTCTTGATTACTGATTTCTTTTTCCGCAAAATCTTCCTCCCAATAAGTTGTCGATTCCAAAATCTGCGAAAACTCTCCTCCATACGCGCCTGCATTCATAAAAACCGCACCGGCAAGCGTCCCCGGAATCCCGTACGCCCACTCCATTCCGGTAAGCGAATTTTCTAAAGCAAATCTGCAAAGCCTCCGTAAATCAACCGCTGCACCCGCTATAATCGAACTTCCTTCTACCGAAAGAGAAGAAAACGCCTCACCGAGTTTTAACACGATTCCACGAAATCCCTTATCCGAAACCAATAAATTACTACCGTTTCCTACTATCAAAAGCGGAATTTGTTTCTCTTTTGTATAACCAAGGATCTTCTTCAAATCTTCCTTCGAATTCACCGCACAAAACAAATCCGCCGGTCCGCCAATACGAAAAGAAGTATGATTTGCCATACGTTCCTCTAATAAAACTTCTGTTTTCGATAAAGTATTGATTAATTCCTGATACAAAGAAATTCCTCCTTCGGTGGACACAATAAATTGTGTCCCTACGATGATTGTGCCTATTTTGTGGACAGCATGAATGCTGTCCCTACAGTGGTTGTGCATTTTTTCCGTACGGACAGCATTCATGCTGTCCTCCCAACGTTTGTGCCTACTCTGCCAATCCTAAAAAGTCCAGCATCTTCTCCACAGATGTATTTAAAATCAACTTTTCAGGAAATTGACATTCCTCCAACATCGCAATCGACTCCGCAAAACTTCCGACTTCCATTGCAAAATGGGCGTCCGTCCCACAAGAAACATACGTTCCAAATTCCCGGCAAGCCTTTAAAATTCTCTTCACGCGCGCAATATCCGCACGTCCCTTTTTCAAAGAAGAATTATTTAGTTCAATTGCCGTACCACTCTCTTTACAAGCCTTTACAACCGCTTCCACGTCAAAATCAAACCGCTTATCATCCGGATGCCCGATAATCTTCACATTCGGATGCGCAATCGCGCCAAGATACGCGTTCGTATGATACTCCTTATTTTGCGGAAAGTCATAATCATTATGAATACTCGCAATCACGAGTTCCAACTTCCCATAACTCTCCACACCGTCAATATCTAAGTCTCCCCTATCATTTAAAATATTCGCCTCTGCCCCTTTTATGACACGAATATCATTTATCACCGACGGCAATACTTTCAAATTTTTAAAATGCCAACGATGGGCACCATCTTCTCCGCCATGCGTATGATCGGTAAACCCAATCGCCTTCATTCCGTTCCTCTTCGCATATTCCACGTTTTCCAATATTGTCGAAAACGCATGATTACTGGCTAAAGTATGTGTATGCGTATCTACAATAATCTTCATATAAAACGCTCCCTTCTAAACTTTATCCACTTCCTCGATTTCCACATCGGTATAATACCACCTCAAAATCTCATCATACGTAAATCCCTCTCTCGCCATGCCAAGAGCCCCGTTTTGACTCATTCCGACACCATGCCCCCAGCCTTTTCCGTTTAAGATATACTCACTCGCCTGAAGAGGATATTCCTGGGCTTCCTTCCAACCCTTCACATAAATTTCCGAATCCTTCGGTGAAATCACACCCTCCGCCGTCGCAATCGCTAAAGAAGAAAGTTGTGCCGTATTTGTTTCTTCTTCCTCATTCATTACCGTCACTGTATTATCTGTCGTAATATCATAAAACTGACTTCTCACTTCACTCGTCCCAAACACCAAACGAGCCGTTTCCTTTGTCACTTTATAAGTATCTTTACTTCCTACAAATTCAAGCTCCAAGACCGCATTGCTCGGCGATTTTTTCAAAATATCAACCGACAACAATTCCCCGATTTTTGCCGAACGTCCCAACAAAATTTTTTCCAATTCCTCCGCCGTAAACCGCACACTCCACGTCGAATATGGCAAATTTTCACTCTGATAAATATCTTCTACCGCGACTAAATAAGGATAAGCATTCACCCAAACATTTTCGGAATTTTCCGTCATCCCTGCACTGGTAGAAAAATAATACGCTGTAATCGGTTTGCCATCATATGTAATAATCTCTCCCGCCGTTTCATCCACCGCACGATTGGTATCCTCATGCTCCACCGATTTACCGGAATAAGCTTGATCCGCTGTTGAATTCGTCATATCGAAATTCCACTTTTGATACTTATTTAACGTTTGACAAGCATAAGTCCGCGCCGCTACCGCCTGTGCCTTTAACGCCTCCATCGGATGCCCCGTCGAAAGTTCCTTCGGAACGACACCATATAAATACTCTTCCAAATCCACCACATTTACAACAGTAATATCGCTGTCCGAAAAACGATAAATCACAAACGTCCCACGATATTCTTTCCCATTATACGAAATAAACTCGTCCTCATCTACCGGCTCCACCGTAACGCCTTCCTCTTCGTCCACACGACAAGTTTGCGATGTTCCGGAAGCGGTAATTTTCAATTTTTTCGAAGAACCCTTTTCAAAAGTTACCGTCCCCTTCATCACACCGATATCGCCGATGAACAAACCGGAAGGCGCATACATCGTAAACTCGGAAACGGCATTTTTTCCATAACTTAACCCGATTCTTACATCACTTGTAATCTCAATACCCAAACTAATCGATACGAAACAAAATAAACTAACGAAAAACATTACTGCTTTTTTCATACCATTCACCGCCAAATCCATTTCTGCCTATTTTACGGACACAATAAATTGTGTCCTAAAGTTCCAATTCAGCAAATTCTCCAATCGTGGTCATCTCTCCATGCCCCGGATAGACAATCGTATCTCCCCGCAAAGTCAACAGCTTTGTCTTAATCGACTGCACAATCTGTCTCTCATTTCCCGTCGGTAAATCGCACCTTCCGTAAGTATCACAAAACATGGTATCTCCCGAAAACAAAATTTTATCCGCATACAAACAGCTGGAGCCTGCGGTATGTCCCGGCGTTTCCAAAACACGAAAGCAAGTCGCTCCAATCTCAAATTCATCATTTTCGAAAAACACCTTATCACAAGGAATTTTCACACATTCCCCTGACATATATGTCGATAAATTCACCGCATCATTCATCAAATTCATTTCCTCCAAAGCAGAGGAATAAACAGGAATCTCATAGCGTTTCTTCAATTCCTTCACACCCAAAATATGATCAAAATGACAATGTGTCAAATAAATACACTTCGGCTTTAATTGATGTTCTTCAATAAAAGTACAAATTCTCTCCTCAAAATATCCGGGATCTACAATCATAGCCTCTTTTGATACCTCATCAAAAAACACATAACAATTCGTCTGTATCGCGCCAACCACAAATCGCTGAATCATAACGTTCCCCCAGTACTCTGCTATTTCATGGACAGCATGAATGCTGTCCCTACGGTTTTCTGTACGGACAGCATTTATGCTGTCCAAGCTACTCTCCCGGACTCTCAATAATAATTGTCACCGGACCGTCATTAAGCAACTCTACTTTCATATCCGCGCCAAAAACGCCTTTTTCCGTCTTCAAACCGGTTTCCTTCACCATCTCAATGAACTTCTCATACATCGCATTCGCCTTTTCCGGCGCCTCCGCCATAATAAAGCTTGGACGGTTTCCCTTTCGGCAATCACCATATAAGGTAAATTGAGAAATCAATAACAACTCGCCGCCGATATCTTGTACCGACAAGTTCATCTTATCTTCGTTATCCTTAAAGATTCTCAAATTCACCAATTTTTTCACACAAAACTGTAAATCCTTCTCGGTATCGCCTTCTTTTACACCAATCAACGCCAAAAGACCTTGTCCGATTTCACCCTTTACTGCTCCATCTACTTTTACTGACGCATATTTCACTCTTTGCACTACGACTCTCATACTACACACCGATTCCTTCCACGGACAGCATAAATGCCGTCCCTACAATCACATTTCTACCTTTTCATTCAATAGTATCCGTACGGACAGCATTCAATCACATTTCTACCTTTTCATTCAATAGTATCCGTACGGACAGCATTCATGCTGTCCACCTTTGAATCATACCTCTACCTACCTGTACGGACACAATTTATTGTGTCCACTCCTACTTCTTTTTACGGCGAACTTCATAAACACTATCCACTTTTCGAACCGCCTTCATTACTTTATTCAAATGATCGATATCCTGCAACTGAATCTCCATCTGCAATACTACCACTTTATCCGGCATAACTCTCGCCATCACCGCCGAAATTCTACCCTTTGCATCATTTACCGCCGCTGTCACATCTGCTAACAAGTTATTTCTATCATTTGCAAAAATTTCAATTTCCGCCACATATTCCGTATTTTTCGACTTATACCACTCAACATCAATACACCGATTGATATCTTCCGAAGAAAAACTGCTTACATTCGGACAATCGCTTCGATGAACCGAAACACCTCTTCCCTTAGTAATATACCCTACAATTTCATCTCCCGGAAGCGGATTACAACACTTCGACAGTCTCACCAAACAATTATCAATTCCCTTCACTACAATACCACTTGGTGGTGCTTTTCTTGTCTTAGCATGATCCTCTTTTACAACATTTTCAACGGGAACCGTCTCTTCTGCTTTTTTCTTTTTATCATACTCTTCCTTCAAACGTCCGATTACTTTTCCCACCGGAATCGCACCGTAACCAATTGCCGCATAACAATCTTCTATCTTGTTAAAAGTATATTTTTTCAACAACGGCTCTACCCACTCCGGTTTCAATAAATCCGAAAGTGTAAGTCGAAGTCGTTTTACTTCCTTTTCTACCTGTTCCTTTCCACGTTCTACATTTTCTTCATAGCCTTCCTTTCGGAACCATTGAATCATCTTCGCACGAGCATTCGCGCTTTTTACAATATTTAGCCAATCCCGACTCGGTCCCTTCGAATTCGCAGACGTAATAATTTCCACAACATCACCGTTCTGCAGTTCATAACCGATCGGAACCATTTTATCGTTAACACGCGCTCCCACCATCTTATTTCCCACTTCGCTGTGAACGCGATACGCAAAATCAATCGGCGTCGAATGAACCGGAAGTTGGTAAACGTCTCCTTTAGGAGAAAACACGAAAACGTCATCACTAAATAAATCAAGTTTCAAACTCTCCATGAACTCCTTTTCATCCTTCGTCTCCTTCTGCCATTCTACCGTCCGACGAATCCAACTCATTTTATCATCAAAGGAATCTTTTTTGTCCGTTGTTTTCTCTTTATACTTCCAATGCGCTGCCACGCCGTACTCTGCCGTACGATGCATATCCCAAGTACGAATCTGAATCTCAAAAGGATGTCCGGTCTTTCCCACCAGCGTCGTATGAAGCGACTGATAACCGTTTGCTTTCGGCATCGCAATATAATCCTTAAAACGACCCGGCACAGGGCGATACATTTCATGCACAATTCCCAAAACTGCATAACAATCCTTTACCGAATTTACGATAATTCGCAACGCAAACAAATCATAAATCTGATCGATTTCCTTATTCTGTTCTCGCATCTTTCGATAAATACTGTAAAAATGCTTCGGACGCCCCTCGATATCGTTCTCGATATTCACTTCCTTCAACTTTTCCCGTACAGCCTCAATAATATCATTAATAAACTTTTCTCTTTCTTTTCTTCGCTGGGATATCGCATCCACCAACTTATAATACGCATCCGGATCCAAGTAACGCAGACACAAATCCTCTAATTCCCATTTAATCGAATACATTCCCAAACGATGAGCAAGCGGTGCATAAATTTCAAGCGTCTCCCGCGCCTTCTCAATTTGCTTCTCATGACCGGTATAGCCTAAAGTCTTCATATTATGCAAGCGATCCGCCAATTTCACAAAAATAACACGAATATCCATCGCCATCGCCATAAACATCTTACGCAAATTTTCCGCCTGCTGCTCCTCTTTGGTATTATACGGAATTTTTCCCAACTTCGTAACTCCATTCACCAAAGTTGCCACTTCTTCCCCAAATTCGCGTTGAATATCCTCCAACGTACAATCGGTATCCTCCACCACATCATGCAAAAGTCCCGCACAAATCGACGCATCATCCAACTCAAAACTCGTCAAAATCAAAGCCACCTTCGCCGGATGCTTAAAAAACGGCTCTCCCGACTCCCGCAGTTGCCCTTCATGCGCCTTCTTCGCAAAATCATACGCCTTCCGAATCAGCTCATGATCTTTACTTTTCGAATATATATTCACTCTCTCAATAATTTCATCCGCCGTAGGTATTCCCATGTTCAACACTCCTCAAAAAGATTATGTCATTTTTTTGCCCCAATTGCAATACAATTTTCTAAGAACAATTTCTCAAGCAAAAGGAGAAAAGAAAATGAAAAAATATTTCTTTAGCATTACGATCTTTATCATCGCCGTATTCTGTATTGTCTTTCCGCAGGATATGATTGCGGCAACAAAATCCGGTTTGACGCTTTGGTATAACGTTATTGTGCCTTCTCTTCTTCCTTTTTTGATTCTTTCCGACTTAATTACAAAATCCGCACTTCCTTATCTTTTCGGAAAGCTTTTTGCACCTGTTATGAAAATACTCTTTCATCTTCCCGGTGTCTCTTCCATTGCCGTTTTCTTAGGAATGACCGGCGGTTATCCGATTGGTGCGAAAACGACTGCGGATTTACTCAAAAATAATGCTATTTCCCAAAACGCAGCAAATCATCTGATTACCTTTGTCAATAATTCCGGTCCATTGTTTATATTAGGGGCTATCGGAATCGGATTATACCAAAACACAACCATCGGACTTCTCCTTCTTCTATCTCATTATCTTGCTGCCTTCTTTACAGGCTTCCTGTTTCGCTTTTTTAAAAAGGAAACCGAATCACAAACCACAGCATCCTCTCCCATCCGTTTTGAAGTCATTCGTCTTTCCAAACTAAGTGGAATTTTAACCGAAACCATCAAACATTCGATTCAATTAATCTGCGTCATCGGCGGATTCATTCTCACTTTTTCGATTTTTTCCGCTATATTAGAAAAGACCGGCATTTTACTGTTGTTATCAAAAATTCTCTTTCCTAAAATCGAAACACAAACTTCTTACTCTATCTTAACCGGATTATTGGAAGTTACAAACGGTGTCAATAAAGTTGCAACACTTTCTATACCATTACTTTATAAACTAATCATCACTTCAATGTTAGTTAGTTTCGCCGGATTCAGCATTCATATGCAAACACTCAGCGTCCTTTCCGACACCAATATATCTTTTTTGCGCTACTTAACAGGTAAAATAATACAAAGTCTTTTCTCCGGAATGATTACTTGGCTTTTCCTGTGGAAAACGAATTTCTCTACCCTTTTAACCACATCTGTCGTCGCAACAACACCCGCCTACACTGAATCGGAAATTAATCTGATTCTGTCTGTAATATTGACTTTACTGCTGTTTTCGAGTATATTTAAAATTTTTCAAATTCATTTCTTGCAGAAAAAAAAGAACCCTCCTTATTAAACTTTTTTGTCTAATAATTTGGGTTCACTTCATTGAACGATGCCTTTTTATCTCTTCAAATTAACTAATTCCTGTAACATTTCATCGGTTGTTGTAATCGTTTTGCTGTTTGCTTGGAATCCTCTTTGGGTAATAATCATATTTGTGAATTCTGAGGATAAATCGACATTTGACATTTCCAAAGTATTGGACACCAATTGTCCGGCTGTTGTATCCGGCGGAACCGCTCTAAAATCACCGGAGTTCGCTGTCTGCGTAAAGCAACTGTCTCCCACTTTCTTTAAGCCCTGTGGGTTATCAAACGCTGCTAAAGCAATCATCGCAAGCGGTTGCTGTTTTCCGTTAGAATATACTCCGGTAATAATTCCATCGTTACCGATACTATAGTCAACTAATTCTCCGGACGGATATCCGTTAAAATCATATACTTTGGCAGAATCGTCTGCTGCATACTGTGTTAACGCGTTAAAATCAAATGTTACCGATATCTCATTATTTGCATCTGCGTCAAAAATAATATCTGTAGTAACCTTTCCATCTGTAATATCAGTTGCCGTACCACCTGCAGGGTCATCCACTGTCATACTCTCAATTTTACCGATTTCATCTCCGGTCGATTTGAATACAATTTCACCGCTTACAATAACATTTCCCGGATCACTGTCAAGTTCGAGAGAATATTTCCAAGTATTAACTTCTCCATCCACACGACTAATGGAAATTTGTGCTTGATGCTCATTACCATAGGAATCATATAAACTCATCGGAATTCCGACTGTATCATCTAATTCGTTATTGGAGTTAATATTCCCCGAAAAAACGATTTGACTGGTCGCCTGTGGTGAAATTATTTTTTTATTTCCATTAAAAAGATCTTTATATAAATTAATCGGCTCCACTTGCAAACTTGTATCAAATCCCGAAGGGTTAATCTCATCTTCCCCAATTTTTCTCTTCTGCCATCCGCAAACCATCGCACCGCTTGAAGTAATTAAATTTCCTACTTTATCCACTCCGAACATCCCGGCTCTTGTAAATGTAAAACCGGAAGCTGAATTTTCTTTAATAACAAATAATCCGCTTCCTTCAATCGAAACATCTAACGGGTTATCCGTTCTTTCTACATTTCCCTCGGTATATTGTAAATCAATACTCGCAAGGGTCATGCCCATTCCGACCTGCATAGGATTAACACCACCGATTCCACGCTCTGAGTCCGGCGCAGATGCCGATGCACTTGTCGATGAAAAAACTTCTTTAAAAGTAGCACGCGAAGACTTAAAACCGGTCGTATTAACATTCGCAATATTATTTCCGATAACGTCCATTCTTATCTGATGCATACGTAAGCCTGAAATTCCGGCCATCATTGATTTCATCATATGTAAAACTCCTCCTTAAAGAGGTGCAAAATAACCATCCTATGCTATCACTGCCCCATCAATATTTGTGAATACATTGTTTTTCATTTCTTCCTTGTTTAGTGCAGTTATTACGTTCTTATCCTTCACGTTGACAACAAACGCAATATCGTCCATCATAATTAACGAATCCTTTACGTTCTTTTCTCCCGCTTTATTTACAGCGTCATTCAACTTACTTTTTTGTTCTTCCGTTAAATCAATCCCGCGCGTTTTCAATCGACTTTCCGCATGTTTCGAAAACGTAACTTCCTTACTCTCAAATAACGTTTTATTAAAAATATCCGCAAAATTCGAATTTGGTTTTGTAACCCCTTGAGAGGATTGACCGGACGGAATACTGATATTTCCGCCAATTCCCGGAATTATTCTGTTATTAACAATCATTCTCGCTCTCTCCCAATAATTTGATTCTCTATTTAAACTCCCTCGGTAGCCTCAGGCACTTCATCCGTTGTCGAATCATCTGTTCCTGCTTCATTACTCTCGTCTTTCGAAGCGGTTACTTTATCCAAAATTTCTTTCGAAATCTCATTGTTCTTGCCCAGCTGTTCCAAAATACCAACCAACACCTGAAGCTCCTCTGCCACATCGTTTACTTTCTTAATATCGTCTATTTCCACACTATTTCCATCAATTACCGCATACTCTTTATCTCCTACAATACGTACACTTTCCACATACCCTTCTACTACGTCTGTTCCCAAATTGGCTTCTACATTCTTTCCAACTAAGGAATATGCCTTAAATTTTGAGAAACTATCATTTAAGTTCTGCATCTGTTCCAATGAAGAAAACTGAGCTAACTGTGCGATAAATTCTGTATCATTTGAAGGGTTCAACGGATCCTGATACCGCAACTGCGTCACCAATAAATTCAAAAATTCATCTTTTCCTAAATTGCTTTTTCCGGTTCCGGTTTCACCCGTATAATCGCTCGGTGCCACGTCATATCCACCGTTAACACTCTCTACCGCCATTTTTCACGACCTCCGTTTCTTCTAAGCAGAAAAACTAACCGTACTATCCGGATAATAATTTCTCAAAATTTGCTCATTCGAATAAGAATTCTCATATCCATATACAGAATTTGCTTGCATCGGATTTATCCTTGAAATTCCGTTTTTTCTATTAAATAAGCCTTGTCTTCTGCTTTCAAACTCTTGATTTTGTCTGTCATTTCCAATCGACACACTCAAGTTTTGAACAGACATTCCCTGTTTATTCAACATATCCTTTAAATCTTGAAAATTTGCTTCCAAGATTTCTTTTACTCGTTGACTTTCTGCCAAAAATTTCGCTGTTACATTTCCGTTTTCAACCGAAATTTGCATTGTCACTTTTCCAAGATGATCCGGCTTTAACTTAATGACCATTTCCGATTTATCTTCCATAACCGTAACGTCCACTTGTTCCGCCACCTGTTCGATAATATCAATGGTTTCCTGCATATTGCCGTTATTAGAAAGAATTTTATTTTCCGTATCTGTCTTTATATCTGTCAAATTATCAGTTTTCACGTCTATTTCCATTGATGAATCCTTTGTATTCTCAAATCCTTTTCTTCGTAAATCCGTCACATTCATTTTCGTCTCTTTTTTCGATTTTCCGTCTTCATCAAACATCTTTTCTTCCGTAGAACCTTGCTGATTCATTGTATCCGTTAATGGTTCCGTTTCCTCTTTTTCCGATATTCCTTCTTTTTCCAAAGACACATCAAAAGACCTCGAATTCTCCCCTGAATCCTTGTCCGTTTCTTCCGTCTTATTTTCATCTTCTTTGTTTAACGTTATTTTCTCCGTTTCCACGCTTTGTGGGCCAACTTCGCTAACCTTTTCCATCATCTTTTTTTCTAAAATTTCCGTAATTTTCAACAGCTCTTCTTCCGTTAAAGGCATTCCTTCGTTTTCTGCTTCCGTTATAATTAAATTCTTTAAATCATCCTCACTAAACTCTACGTCTTCTCCCAACTTTTGTTCCGTAATTTTATCTATCAATCCGTTTATTTTCTCATTTTCCGGTTTTTCTTCCTGTTCCGTTTTCTTTTCTTTTTTCTCTT
>JAGBIO010000010.1 GCA_017934955.1 Clostridia bacterium | reverse complement strand
GTAGAACGTCTGTCGGGCGATTAATAATCGCCCCTACATCTTTGTTATCGTATGAAAAAAATCTTATTTGTACGGACAGCATTCATGCTGTCCTAATTCTACTCTCTGCCTTTCTGTGGACAGCATTCGCAGTCGAAACTTCCCAATCACTTCGTTCTTGGAGTTTCTTTGCACAGGACGTACATTCCATTCACTTCGTTCATGGTGTTACGTCCGCGAATTGTGTCCCTACAGTGTTTGTACTATACAAAATAAAAAAAGCACAAACATCTCTGCTTGTGCTTTTTCCTCTTATTCTGCCAACGGCTCCTCATCCTCGCGAGGACCACATTCACATTCCACGAAGGTTCCGCCGATTGTTGTGTTCGCACCAAATTCAACCGGAATTTGTACCTTAATTCTCTGGGAAATCGTAAACTTACAACTTCCGTTTTCGACGCCCTTACAATGTTTATTCTTAAACGAAACAACCGGCTTTCCGCACCAATCCGTCACAATCTTCCCGACATTCGCAAACGGTGTCACCGTCACCGGCACACAAACCGTCGCCGCTTGCTCCGCTTTCGCAATACAATTCGCCTCAGGAATATGTAATTCCTCTACGTTTTCTTCATCAAACATAATTTTAACCTCCATTCATTAATTTTACTACATTATATGAAAAGAGGCCAATAAACGTTCCCTTCTGTTTCTTACTCTGTAACTACCTCTATCTTACTCTTCCGTTTCTTTTCGCTTAAATTTCGCAATCAACGTATCTAAAATCGAATAATACACCGGCGTAAAGAACAGCGTCACTACCGTTGAAATAATCATACCGGTAATCATAACAATCGCCATCGGTGCCATCATTTCATTACCTTCGCCCCAACCAAACGCCATCGGCAACAACCCCAAAATTGTCGTCAACGTTGTCATCAATACCGGACGAATACGCAAAGGACACGCATTTAAGATCGCCGTATTTTTCTCTTCGCCTCTGCTACGACGGATATTGATATAATCCACCAAGATAATTGAAGAGTTAACCACAATTCCGGCAAGCATGATAACCCCGATAAACGCCGGCATCGAAATCGGATTTCCCGTTAACGGCAAACCAATTAACGAACCAATCAACCCTAACGGAAGAACCAACATGATAATCACCGGCATTACGAAAGATTCAAACTGTGCTGCCAAGATAAAGTATACCAATCCCAATGCAACAATTAAGGCATAAGTAAGACTTGTAAAGGATTCTTGAATATTCTCTGCTTCGCCATCTGACTCAACTTCAATTCCCTTTGGGAAATTGTAGTTCTTTACAATTTCATTTACCTGTTGTGTCAATGCCATTGTATTATCCGTCAAGCTGCTACCTGTAATCGAAATCGTTCTGCTTTGATTCGAACGAACAATCGTCTGCGGAGCCAATTCTACCTTCACATCCGCCACCAAACCAAGCGGTACAACCCCACCGGTAGGAGTCGAAATCATGACATTCTTTAATTCATCGATACTATCGGTAAAACGTGTATCACCGGTTACATTAATATCAATCTCATCCCCGTCAATCTTTAATTCGGTTTGCGAGGAACCGGACAATTCCGAATATACCGTACTGCCGATTGTCGCTGCCGTTAATCCGAACTGAGAAGCAGTCGCACGCTTTACATACACATTTACTTGCGCGGTTTGATCCGATGCAGAAGATTTTACTTCCACCGCATTCGGTAAAGCCGAAATTTTTTCAACCAAATCATCCGTTACCGCCAACAATTCTTCATAATTATCTCCCGAAATATTTAGTGCAATCGCATCTCCCGAGATAGAAGACATATCCATACTTCCCGAAGCCGATACCGAAATTTCGGCACCCGCAATATCTGCCAAGTCTTCTCTCAATACGTTAGCCACTTCCGCAGTAGACATTCTTCTTTTATTCTTATCTACCAAATTTACTGTTACACTAACACTATTCGAACCGGAATTCATCGAAGCGAAACTGCCTCCTCCGGAGCTGTAAGAAACACTTTCCAGCATTTCCGGAATCTTATTCGTAACGATAGCTACCACTTTATCGCCGATTTCTTCACATTCCTCTAAACTTGCGCCAATCGGCAAATCTGCTGTAATCGAAACTGTACTTTGATCCATTTCCGGAATCAATTGTACTCCTGCAAAGCTAATCAATACCAAGAATCCAACCATCGCCAAAACGGAAATCAATACCGCTTTCTTTCGATGCGTAATTAAGTAATTCAAGGTTTCTTTGTATTTCTTCATGTAGCGATGTTCTTTTCCCGCTTTTTCCTCTAATTTTACGCTCGCTTTCGTCTTTCCTCTTCCCATCAAGTAATAACACAATAACGGTACCAAAGTTAAAGCGATAAACAAAGAAGCAAACATCAAAGTCGCAATCGTAATCGTAAATTCCTTAAACATCATTCCCGTCATACCGCCGGACAAACCAATCGGCAAGAATACCGCAACCGTTGTCAAGGTCGACGCGGTAATCGAAAGTGCAACCTCTTTTGAACCTTCAATACAAGCTTCTTTTCTGGATTTACCTTCCGAATGGAATCGGAAAATATTCTCCAAAACGACAATCGAGTTATCTACAATCATGCCGACGCCCATCGCCAAACCGCCTAAACTCATCAAGTTCAAGGTAATATTTAATGCTTTCATAATTAAGAATACCGTAATGATACAAATCGGCATCGAAACCGCAATAACCGTTGTTGAACCCATATCACGCAAGAATATGTACAAGATAATCGCCGCTAAAATAACGCCAAGTACAATGTTTTGCGTTACCGACATTACCGACAAATTAATAAAATCACTTTGGTCCATAATGATTTCATACTGAATGTCCGCATCCTTCTTCGCCAAGTCATCTAACGTTTCACGAATCTTATTGGCAACCTGTACCGTATTTACGCCGGACTGTTTCGAAACCGACAAACTTACGCAAGGGCTGCCGTTTAATTTCGCAATCGCAGACTGTTCCTTCGGCTTTAAGCTTACATCCGCAATTTCAGATAACCGAACTGAACCACCGGTCTGTAAAGGAATTAAAACATTTTTAATATCGTCGATAGAATTAAATTCCGCATCCACACGAACATTTAACGTCTGATTTCCGTTATCTACTTCTCCGGCCGGAATCGTAATGTTTTCCGCCGATAAGATTTGCGCAATATACGGAACCGTCAAGTTATATCCGGCTAAACGATTAGAATAGGTCTCAATCGCAATTTCATTTTCATAACCGCCGGAAATACTAACCGACGCAACACCGTTAATTCTCTCCAATGAAGGAGAAATCGTATCTTCTGCCAATTTCTGCAATGCACTTAAATCATTTCCGCTCAAAGAAAATACCGTAACCGGCATTGCATCCGGATCGATCTTCATAATCGTCGGCGCACCGGCATCTTCCGGAAGCGTCGATTTAATCATATCGATTTTTTCTCGCAAACTGGTCGTTGCCTCGTCTAAGTCGGTACCATCCGCGAAAGAAACCATAACCATCGACACATTTTCCGAGGAAGAAGACGAAATCTCCTCCATACCCGAAACGCTCGCACAGGCACTCTCTATTTTCTTCGTTACCAAATTTTCAATTTCCTCAGGGCCTGCTTGATACGTTGTAAATACCAATGCCATCGGAATTTCAATATCCGGCATCAAAGCAAGCGGAAGTGAGGTAAAACTCATAATACCGAAGATGACTACCATAATAAATGCCATAATGGTCGTTACTCTTCTTTTAATACAAAACTCCGCAATATTCATACGCTACACCCTCCCTACAATTCTTAGGGAAGCGGTATCTGTCAAATAGGACTGACCTTTTATTATTAATTGATCCCCCTCTTTTAAGCCACCGGTTACTTCTGTCGTATCTTTTCCGACTAAACCGGTCTCAATTACCACTTTCTTTGCTGTATTTTCATCCTCTGTTACAAAAACATACTGTGTTTCTCCATCTGTCAAAATCGCTTGTGTCGGAATAACAACCGCATTTTCCTTACGATTGGTACGGAACGTAACTTCCGCAAACATTCCTAAAGAAGTCGAAAGAGTATCTTCCGGCAAGTTAATGTATACATCATATAAAGATGTCATCGCATTCGGACTTGGAGATACCGAATCAATTACGCCGTTTATCTTCTCAGAGCCAATCGCAGAAATGACAACATCAACGGAATATCCCGCTTTTAATAACGGCTTTAAGGTCTCAGAAACCGAAACTAAAACTTGTTGCTTGTCGCTATTAGAAACAACAACGCTCGCCACTTGCGGCGAAGTCATAACACCTTTTTTAATATTCACTGCCGTAACCGTTCCGTTAATGGTTGACTTTCCGTAAGTTTTGTCTATTACATCCCAAGAATCGCTGATTCCGTTCTTCATACTTGTTAACGCACTTTCAGCGCCGTTTTTCGTTGAAGTCAATGTAATTTCCGCTTGTTTAATAGCAGAATCCGCTCCGATTCTTGCCTGTTCCAAAGCAAAATCAACATTATCCACTTCTATGGAAGTCGCCGCACCAACTTCATACAAAGCATGAATGTTTCTTGCACTTACTTCGGCTTGACGAACCTGTTCATTATAAATCGTTTTCGTATCCTCTAAAGACTTTTCTGCCAACGCAATTTGTTGATCATAAAGTGCCTTCGTTCTATCATAATCAGCCACTAATGCCTGATAATTTCTCATTAAGCTCTCATTATCTACCGTAAATAAAACCGTATTGGTACTTACCTTATCCCCAACCTTTACGTTTACCGACGTAACTTCTGCGCTAATCGGCGAATAAATCGAAACTTCATTTTCCGAAACAACCCGCCCGTTAATTCGGTTTTCCGTCGCGATTTCTCCTAAAGCAACCGTCGAAACTTCTACCGCGGTTCCTTCTTTCTCCGTTAAACCTGCCGACGCATCTTTATCACCGCATCCGGTCAAAAGAAGCATTCCGCATAAAAATGTTCCTATTATTAAATTCTTTCCTCTCATGCTGTTCCCTCCCAAAGTTATTATTGTACAGATGTTGCTACGACATCTCCCACCGTTATTGCTATTTTCCATCTTTCATTTAACAAACTGTTTTCATGCAGCGCCGCTTCATAAGTATTTTCCGCGTTGATTACCGCAATTTCGTAAGCATCAAAATCATGTTTGGTAATCATATCCATCTCATACATTACCTTCATTTGATCATATTTGCGATTTAATTGTTCAAAATCTTCTTTTGCCAAAATCGTCTCTTTCTCATTTGTCTTCACTTGTTGATACAACAACAATAAATTTTCTTTCAAAGAATTTACGGAATTGTTTAATCGTATCTCTGCATCGCTAAAAGCCTCTTTTGCCTTCTTAATCGCATCTCGTGTCTCCATAAAATGTGTTTGTGTCGCCAAAATATAACTCTGCTCTTTCTGCTTAAAAGCGATATTTTCCTTAATCGCAGAACTGTTTGTTTTTAGCGATTCCTCAATGGATTCCGCTAAGTTTTCCACTTCCAAAATTTGAAATTCATATTCCGGCAAAGTAATTTTCAATTCCTGCAACACATCAAATCCCATTAAAGATTTCAAGCTGATTTTTAACGATTCCAACGTCGTTCTTACCGACTCCAATTGCAGTTTTGTGGAACTAAGCGTAGATTTTGCGGAATCCAAATCGTTTTGCGTAATCATATTCAATCCGACTTTTACCTCTGCAATTTTCACATCATCTTCTTGTTTCGCAACCGTTTTCTCCAACAGCGGAATCGATCGTTCCACTTCATCAATCGTATACGCTAATTTCATCACATTATAAGCAACGGTCTTTTCTGCCGTCTCTTTGCTTGCGATAAAACTTGCATACTGTAACTCTGCCATTTCATAAGAATAGCCCCAACAATCCAAAAAATCTGCCGGCGTCTCAAAAGAATAACCGCCGTCAAATCTTAACTTATTCTTCCAAGTCTGATATGTTCTCTTGGCATCATCATACGCATCTGCCTGATCTTTTTCCAATCTTCCGACATCTACGATATTAGCGTTATGTACCAAAGCATAGTCTATCGCTTCTTCCAAGGTCATCTCGGTTACAACTTTTTCCGTCTCCTCCGCCAAAGCGATTGGAGAAAGTAATAAAGATGCACTCAGCATCACAATTCCAAACCTTATTTTTTTCATTTTCTTCCTCATTCCCTTCTTATTCCGTAATCTCTTTTGAAGCTTCTTTAATATTTTTTAACATATGCTTCACTGTACTTTGAAATGCCTCTAATTCTTCCTCTGAAATTCCTTTTGATACAATCTGCCGAAACTCTTCATTCACCTTATCACTTTCCTTTAAAATTTCTTTTGCGGATTCCTGTAATTCCAAAAATACATAACGGCGATCATTCTCATTCTGTTTTCCGCAGATGAATCCTTTCTTCATCAGTACATCGATCGCTTGAGAAATTGCAGACTTACTGATGTGAAAATTCATGGTAATATCTCTTGCCGTACTGCAATCGGGATTTACCTCCAAATACATTAAAACAGCAAGTTCTAATTTGGTAAGCCCATATTTTAATGAAATTTTTTCACATAATCGATCATATACCTTTTGAATATATTTCGATGCTCTAAGAAACTCTTTATGCATAGAACTTCTCCTCCTCCAAAGAATTAGTTTATTTACAGAACAGTTCTTTCTTAGAACTATTATACGCGCTTTATACAAAAAATCAACCTTTTTCACATAATTTTCACATTCTAAACATTGTTCGGACAGCATTCATGCTGTCCTGCTTTCTGCCTTTTCCGTGGACAGCATAAATGCTGTCCCTACAATGTTCCTTCCGTACGGACAGCATTCATGCTGTCCCTACCTTTCCCTACACTGTCCCTACCTTTCCCTACACTGCTCCTTCTGTACAGACAGCATTCATGCTGTCCTGCCTTTTCGATGCTGTCTCTACATCGACTTCACAAATTCTTCGATAACGCTCAAAAATTGTCTTCCGTACTTCATCAGCTTCGCCTCTCCGACACCGATCACATCCAACATTTGATACTCATCCGTCGGTAGTTTCACACACATATCATGAAGCGTTTTATCTCCGAAAATAATATAAGGCGGGACACCTTCCCGACGAGCCAAATCCGTTCGAAGTTCCCGCAACCGTTCAAACAATACCGGATTTTCCGAAACCAAAGTCTTCTTCTCCCGTTTCGCTACCTTTACTTCCCGCTCTACCGCAAACTTCATTTTCACCCGACTACTGCCCTCTGTAACTTGTAAAGCCTTCTCCGTCAGCTTCAATATTGCATATTCCGAATTGGTTTGCACCAAGTAATTCTGTAACAACAAATAATTTAAAACCTGCCTTACTTTCACGATCTTTTCATCCGCCAACACGCCATAACTGCGATAACGCTCCAATCGCAATTTTTTTATCTTCGCATTTTCACTTCCTCGTAGCGTATCAATCACCAAAACCGAGCCATAACGCTGTCCGAGTTCTCCGATACAAAATAAAATCTTCTTCGCGATCTCCGTCACATCTTCTTCTCGGAATTTCGTCAAACAATTCGAACAATTTCCGCAGTAATTCGAGCCGTATTCTCCGAAATAACGTAACATATAATCCCGCAAACATTCATTGGTATGACAGTAAAACGTCATCTTCTTCAAACGCTCCCGTTCGCGTTCTTGCACGATTTTCGCTTCTTCTTCGCTCAACTCGGAATTTTCCTGTCCATGGCTGATAAAAAACTCATTTGTCACAACATCTTGTTTCCCGTAAAGTAACACACACTCTGCCGGCTCTCCGTCTCTTCCGGCACGCCCCGCTTCCTGATAATAGCTTTCCATATTTTTCGGCATGTTGTAATGAATCACGAATCGTACATTCGACTTATCAATTCCCATTCCAAACGCATTTGTCGCCACCATAACGCTCTTTTTATCATAAATAAAATCATCCTGATTTTTTCTTCTCTCTTCATCACTTAACCCTGCATGATATCTTGTCGCCGAAACGCCGTCATCTACTAACCGTTCACATACTTCCTCCACATTTTTTCTGGTCAAGCAATATACAATTCCGCTCTCTGTCTGATGCTCTTTTATGTAACGAATTACTTCCGAATACCGGTCTTTTGGCTCCTTCACAACAAACTTCAAATTTTTCCGATCAAATCCCGTTACTTTACAAAACGGCTCTTTTAATTGCAATAATTGAATAATATCCTCCTTCACTTGATTTGTCGCAGTCGCCGTAAAAGCACCGATTCGAGGGCGTTTCGCCAAACATCGGATAAACTCCGGAATCTTTAGATAACTCGGGCGAAAATCCTGTCCCCACTGCGATACACAATGCGCCTCGTCCACGCTAACCAAAGAAATATCCGCCATTCTTGCAAACTCCAAAAACGAAGGCGTCAAAAGCCGCTCCGGCGCCACATAAATAATTTTATACTCCCCACTTTTCGCTAATCCGATTGCTTTTTCATACTGTCTCTCATTTAACGAGCTGTTCAAAAACGCCGCACGAATCCCCGCTTGATTTAACGCCGTGACCTGATCTTTCATCAAAGAAATCAAAGGCGAAACCACAATCGTAATTCCGCCAAACAATAACGCCGGAATCTGATAGCAAATCGATTTTCCTGCGCCCGTCGGCATAATTCCAACGACGTCTTTTCCGCTTACCAGTTCGTCAATCAGCTCCTCTTGCCCTGTCCGAAACGAACTATACCCAAAATACTGTTTCAAAACCACATATTTATCTTCCATATTTCACCCTTTCCGAACTTTGCCATTCACTCCATCCAATCAAACTGTCACTCTATTATCGAATTTTCTACAAGAAAAATCAATATTTTTTCTGTTAGTAAAATTATCTATTCATCCTTCCGCTTCATCATCCGACTCGTCTCCATTCCGCTTGCCCGCATCACACTCTCATAACCAAATTTCTGTTTTAGCGCATCCACCGCCTTATCTAACTTTTCCTGTTTTTCATTTACCGTCTTTTCATCAAACAACGAAACCTGTTGAATCGGCTTATCCGTCAAATGATCAACACGCAAGCCAATCAGCCGAATTTTCTGCTGACGGTACATCTCCTCCAAAATTCCTTTTGCCACTTGATAAATCTCACTCGTCGAACAAGTGGCATGATTCAACTTCTTTTGATGGGAAAAATCCCTAAAATCACTCGTCCGTAACTGTACATTAACGGTCTCCGCAAACATTTTCTGTTTTCGCAAACGAAAACTTACCTGCTCACTTAACGCCAACAACACCGAATTCAGCTCCTCCAAACTCTCATAATCCCGCGGTAACGTCACCGAATTTCCGATTCCCTTAGGTGCCTCCTTCTCTGAAACCACTTCCGAAGTATCAATGCCATTCGCATACTCCCAAATCATCTTTCCAAACTTTCCGAATCGATAACAAATCCACCGGTAATCGTATCTCGCCAAATCACCAATCGTCTTAATGCCCAACAGTTGCAATTTCGGGACCGTCTTCTTTCCTAACATAAAAAGATCTCCCACCGGTAACTTCCACATTTTTTCCGGTATTTCTTCCCGAAACAACGTATGTACCTTGTCCGGCTTACTAAAATCCGACGCCATCTTCGCCAACAGCTTATTATGTGCCACACCGACATTCACCGTAAAACCGAGTTCTTCTCTCACACGCCTGCCAATCTCATACGCAATATCGATTAACTTCCGCCCACGCAAAAACTCCGTCATATCCATAAAACACTCATCAATCGAAAACCGCTCAATTTTATCGGTATATTCACAAAGCAATTCGTAAAGCTGATTTGAATATTCGCGATATACCTTAAAATTCGAAGAAAATACCCGAAGAGTAGGGCACTTCTTCCTCGCCTGATACAACGGCTCTCCTGTCACAATTCCCGCACTCTTCGCCGACATACTCTTCGCCAGCACAATCCCATGCCGTAACTTCTCATCTCCCCCAATCACCGCCGGAATCGTCCGAATATCCAAACTCTCCCCATTCTTCAACATATCCAGCGCCGTCCAAGACAAAAACGCATTATTCACATCCACATGCAAAATCTGCCGCTCCATACCATCACCCAAAAGCATTATAGAACAAAATTTCGATAAAATCAATTATTCTACATAAAAAATTTCTCAACCTTAGCTCATGGCAAGTAATAGAATATATACAACAAAAAAGACTGCAAAAACAGCAGCCTTTCATGCGAACTTACTATACCACTTTCTTTTCTTTCCTTAATTCTTCTAACCTTGCAATACCATTTGCAGCTTTTTCTCTAATATCTTTTATAATTTCATCAGCTGTAAAATCTTTTGTTCTTTCATAGTTATAATCTCGTAATTTTCTAATATCCTCTACAGAAAAACTATCGTTAAAAATTGGCTTCTCCATCACTTTCATCCCCCTTCAATAAATTGATAGGTGCATATATATCGATAAATTTATTATATTTAGAAAAAGTAATTTTTCTTACTCCGTTTATAGTATCAACATTAACTAAATGTTTAAAATTCCAAGATATAATATAATCACAATCATTTCATGTTATTATTATAGCATAAACCAAGCAGCTCGTCAAATTATGTGAACCTCAAAACAAGTATCGACATACATCTTAATGAACGTCCTGCCCTTCTTCCACTGCATCATCTACGAATAATGCCTTCACAACCTCTCCGTCACCGGCTGCAATCACCATACCTTGCGACTCAATGCCCTTTAACTTCACCGGCTTCAAATTCGCCACAATCACTAATTTTCTGCCAATCAAGTCCTCCGGCTCATAATACTTCTGAATTCCCGCCACAATCTGGCGTTCCTCCGAACCAAGACTAACTTTTAACTTCAACAACTTATTGGAACCTTCCACTTTCTCCGCTTCCAGCACTTTCGCAACCTTCAAAGAAACTTTTTCGAAATCTTCAATACTGATATAGTCCTTCTTTTCTTCCTCCACAGCCTTTTTCTCCTCCTTAACTGCCGGCTTTTCTTCCGCTTTCTTCTCAATTCGAGGGAATAAGTTTGCACCCTTTTGCACCTTTGTTCCCGGCTTCAACAATCCAAAAGTCTTTGCATCTTCCCACTCTAAATTTTCACTTACGCCAAGCTGTGCCCAAATCTTCTCCGGCGTTTTCGAAAGATACGGTCTTAATAAAATCGAAATAATACGCAACGTTTCCGCTAATTCATACATTACCGTCGCCAATTCATCCTTCTTACTCTCGTCCTTCGCCAAAGCCCATGGCATTGTCTCATCGATATATTTATTCGCACGCGAAATGATGTTCCAAATACTCTCTAACGCTTTTCCGATCTCTAATTTATCCATATAGCTTTCCACTTCGCTTACAGACTTTTGAATTACCTCTTTTAAAGACGCGGAATACGCATTTTCTGCTTTTCCTTCCGGAACAATACCTCCGAAATACTTCTCAATCATCGCCACGGTGCGGCTCACCAAATTTCCCAAATCATTCGCCAAATCCGAATTGGTACGATGAATCAAAGAATCCTCCGTAAAGTTTCCATCACTTCCGAACGGCACTTCTCTCAACAAAAAATACCGAACCGCATCCAAACTGTATTTTTCAATATACTCTTGCGGCGGAACATAATTTCCAAAAGACTTTCCGATTTTTTGACCACCATTGATCACCAACCAACCATGTCCGAACACTTGCTTTGGAATCGGCAAATTTAGCGCCATCAGCATAATTGGCCAAATAATCGTATGGAAACGAACAATTTCCTTTCCTACCAAATGCAAATCTGCCGGCCAGAATTTCTTAAACTCGCTGTCATCCTCACTCATATAGCCAAGTGCCGTAATATAGTTCGTCAACGCATCCAACCATACATACACCACATGCTTCGGATCAAAATCTACCGGAATACCCCAGCTAAAACTTGTTCTCGATACGCACAAATCTTCCAATCCCGGCTTAATGAAATTGTTAATCATCTCATTCTTTCTTGACTCCGGTTGAATAAAGTCCGGATGTTCTTCAATATACTTCAAGAGGCGATCCTGATACTTCGAAAGTTTAAAGAAGTAACTTTCCTCTTTTACAACCTTTACCTCTCTACCGCAATCCGGACACTTTCCGTCCACCAACTGCGTTTCTGTCCAGAAAGATTCACAAGGCGTACAATACTTTCCTTCATATTCTCCTTTATAGATATCTCCCTGATCATACAATTTCTTAAAAATCTTTTGCACAATTTTGGTATGTCTTTCCTCTGTAGTACGAATAAAATCATCGTTGGTAATGTCTAAATCCTTCCAAAGTTGTTTGATTCCTACAACGATATCATCCACATATTTTTGCGGAGTCACTCCTGCCGCTTTTGCTTTCTCTTCAATCTTTTGACCATGTTCATCGGTTCCCGTTAAGAACTTTACGTCATAACCCTTTAGTCTTTTGTATCTTGCGATACTGTCTGCCGCCACCGTACAGTAACAATGCCCGATATGCAATGCCCCGCTTGGATAGTAAATCGGCGTTGTAATATAATACTTTTCCTTCATAAAAATACCCTCCTCTAACTTTTAAAATAGAAAAACTTTCTTCCTATGAAAAGGACGAAAGTCAGATTTCGTGTTACCACCTTTATTCGTCTGCACCTCACGATACAAACCTCAGCGAGTACAAAATACTCCGGTGCTGTAACGGGCACTCCCGATATGACCTATACAACCGTAGTCAGCCACACAACTCCGAGACCATCTTCCATAATGTCTTTGGTACTTCTTTTCACCCACCGAAGCTCTCTGAAACCTATCCCATTATTTACTCTTCTCTTCTTCGTTTTTAACAGTACCATATTAGCATAAAAGTAAAGATTTGTCAAATTTATATCATGAACTATAAAAAGATGGGTTAGTTAGACTATCTCCTTAAAAGACGGGCATATCTACTGTAGGGGATGGGTTTCCCATCCCGTTTTTTCATTATCTATAATCCATCGGGACGGGAAACCCGTCCCCTACAGTGATTGTGTCTTCTTTTTAAAAACGAAAAAAATCATTGTAAGTTTAACGCTTACAACGATTTTTTTCGCCTCTTATTTCTACTTTTTTGGATTATTCCAAAAAGACATACGGCCTTTCCTTACTTCCGGCTCCGAAACCAAACCGCGCATCACAGCGCAAACGAATCACCGGTCTTACACCGTAGGAAGCCCGATAACTATAACCCCCTCCGGCCGGATAAGACTTGTACAAGCATACCGTTTCCTTCTCATCTCGGCATCCATTCCAAGCCGACATACCGAAATGCATGGTATGAAAAAGAGATTCTTCCGAATGCCGCGATGCCAACCAAACATAGCGGTTGCTCTTTTTCATAAGCCCACTGCAACGGAGCCAAGACAAATCTTCTTCACATTCTTTCTCGTCATACGGCTGTCTTTCCGTCGGTGAAGCATTCTTCACCCAGTCACAACAGCAAGTCTCGACCTTCAATTCCGAAATACTGTTTTCGGTGCAACCAATGCTCCTTCCACCCACAGCAACTTTCAGATTTGCATACGCGCTACAGAGTCGATTCAACGCTCCGACACCGTTTGCAAAACCGATTTGTCCTTCCAACGTCAAAGTCCCAATGCTTCGGGCACTAATGAGGAGAATCTCATTTCCTTCTTCCTCATAAAACACCTTCCACAATGTATTTTCAGAAGGATTGAAACTTTGCGGGTGAGAATAACCGGACTCTTCCGGTGTTACGATATATTCCGTCAACTCGGGAATATATCGGACATAATCGCCGAATTTACAGTTACATCCTGACATTAACACGTCCTCCTCAGTTCTTTCTCCAAGTTCTTAATAGCGCGACTTTATTGAAATGCTTTTCAATATCTTTATTATATAACATTTTCTTAATTATGTCAAATTGGAAACGTATCCGAAGAAGTATCCATATTATTTTCTCAATTCTCTCAAAATTCTCTCTATCACGATTTTCGTCGTGCTTTCCCGAATTTCTTCTCGATTTCCCTTTAAATGAAGTTCCTCCACCAAAAGTTTTTCTTCCCTTCGAAAATACAAACCATAAAATACCGTTCCCACCGGCTTTTCCGGCGTTCCTCCTCCCGGGCCAGCAATTCCGGTAATTCCGACTCCAATATCCGCATCTGCCGCACGCACAATACCACGCGCCATTGCCTCTGCCGTTTCATAACTTACGGCTCCTTTGGTTTCCAACACTTCCGCAGGTACCCCTAAGTATTCCTGCTTAATTCGATTCGCATAAGAAACCAACCCCATATCAAATACTTCCGAAGAACCGCTAATATCGGTAATCTTCTTTGCCAGCAAGCCTCCGGTACAAGACTCTGCTGTCGCAATTTTCAACTTTTGTTCTTTCAAAACATTTATCAAATCCACTATCATACCGTCACCTATACCTTAATCAATTCATATTCTCTCGTTCCCAATCCGATTTTTTCTGCATGCTCTAAGCAAGTTTTCCAATTCGTATCCGGGTGATTGATACAGAAATTATCTTCTGCCTTTACTTCCTTTTGAATCTGTTCCCCTAAATGGCTGTTGCTAAACGCCGCCTGCTGATTTGCCATATCGGCACAAGCCTGATCCAAAGCCACCGGATCAAAAGACGCAAACATTCCCACATCCGGAATAATCGGTGCGTCATTTTCCGAGTGACAATCGCAATTTGGAGAAACGTCCATCACCAAACTGATATGAAAATGCGGTCTGTCCTTCACAATCGCATAGGTATATTCCGCAATTTTCGCATTCAAGATATCATTCGTTTCATCATTTACCGGTCTTACCGCGTTAAAATTGCACGCCCCGATACATCTGCCACAACCCACGCATTTGTTATGGTCTATCTGCGCTTTTTTATTTTCATCAAACGAAATCGCAGAATGCGCACAAATTCTGCTGCAAGCACCGCAAGAACGACATTTTTCGCTATGAACACGAGGTTTCCCAGCACTGTGCATTTCCATCTTTCCGGCACGCGAACCGCCACCCATACCGATATTCTTTAACGCTCCGCCGAAACCGGTAGACTCATGTCCCTTAAAATGTGTCAAAGAAATCACAATATCCGCATCCATTAAGGCATGTCCGATTTTCGCTTCTTTTATGTACTCTAAATGAATCGGAACAATCGTCTCATCCGTTCCCTTTAATCCATCGGCAATAATCACCTGACAGCCGGTAGAAAATGGTGTAAAACCATTTTCATAAGCGGCCTCAATATGATCCAACGCATTTTTTCTTCTGCCTACATACAACGTATTGCAATCCGTCAAAAACGGCCTTCCGCCCAATTCCTTTACGGTATCCGCAACCACCTTCGCATAATTCGGTCTCAAAAAAGATAAATTCCCCGGTTCTCCAAAATGAATCTTAATAGCCACAAACTTCTCTTCAAAATCAATATTCTCAATTCCCGCCTTTTTCATCAATCTCTTCAACTTATCCAACAAATTCAATCCCGGTCTTGCACGAAAATCACTATAATAAACCTTTGCTTTTTCCATTTTCCTCTCTCCTTTTTTTATATGTTTACCCTCATTCAATGGACAGCATAAATGCTGTCCCTACAAGATAGTGCCTCATTCTTACTGTACGGACACAATTTATTGTGTCCTGTTTTTATCTTTTCCTCTTCAATGGACACAATAAATTGTGTCCCTACAAGATAGTGCTGCAATTCACATTAGTTTTTCTTCACCGTATAACCAAACTTTCCGATCTTCTCACCCAACTTAAAATATTCTCCGTGAGAATACGCAATTAACTTTGCTTTATCTAAATTCAGCTTCTCATTCTCATCTACCAAATTCTTATCGACATCTACCGCCACAATATCCGCAATAAACATATCATGACTGCCTAACTCCACGATATCCGTCACTTTACACTCTAAATTCACCGGACTGTCGCTAAGTAAAGGACATCCAACCTCCGTCGCCTTCTGCGTCTTTAACTGCATCTCCTTAAATTTATCCATATCTCTTCCCGAACGAACCCCACAAAAGTCTGTCGCTCTCGCTAACGCTTCCGTTGTAAGATTTAACACAAATTCTCTCGAATTTTTAATCAATTCATAAGAAAATCGTTCCTTTCTCACCGAAATATAGGTCTTCGCCGGAATCGTATTTAAAATTCCCGTCCAAGCCACCGTAAAGACATTCTCTTTCTCCCCGTCCCTGCAAGTCACCAAACAAACCGGTAACGGCGCCAACATCGCTCCGCCTCTCCATGTGATTTTTTCCATTCTAATACCTCCTGTTTTCCGCCTCTTTTAGCTTTTGGTATAACGCCACAAAACTCTCATAACGACTCTGTGCCATCTTTCCTTCCGCCACAGCCTGCTTCACTCCGCACTCCGTTTCCCCGACATGTGTACAATCATCATAACGACACGTTTCGGTATATTCCGAAAACTCTGCAAACAACAAAGCAAGCTCCTTCGACTCGATATCGGAAAGCTCAAAACTCGAAAAGCCCGGCGTATCAATAATATATGTGTCTTCACACACTTTTAGAAGTTCCGAATGCCTCGTTGTCTGTTTCCCACGTTCAATTTTACTAAGCGAACCTTCCTCCATTCGCATTTCATTTATCAGCAAATTCGTCAAACTGGACTTACCGACACCGGAATTTCCGACAAAAACAGCCGTCTTTCCCTGTATCTCCTTCTTTAACTCTTCAATTCCGCTTTTTTCCTTCGCACTGGTAAATAATACACGATAGCCGATTTTCTCATAAATCTCCCAAATGCTTTTTCCTTCTTCCAAATCTGTTTTATTCAAACATATCACCGGAGTTAAATTCATCTTCTGCAAAAATACCAATTGCTTATCAATAAAAAGTAAAGAAGGTTCCGGAATTTTTAAAGAAACGACAATAATCACCTTATCGACATTCGCAACCGGCGGACGAATCAAAGCGTTGTTCCGATTTACGACCGTCAAAACATTGCCTTCCTTTTCCGACAAAACTTCAAACTCTACCCAATCACCTACTAACGGCGTAATATTATTCTTCTTTAAAATGCCCTTTGCCCGACATTCGTATACCTTTTCCTCAAACTCCACATAATAAAATCCACTGATTGCCTTCCGTATTTTTCCTACCATACGCACCTCTTTCAACCGAAAACGAGCGAATATTGATTCGCTCGTTCGTAATTATTTTAATAAAATCGCTTGAGAAGAATCCAGTCTGCCGTCAATATAAACTTCAATCATTGCTTCTCCAAGACCAAAAATGTCTAAACTGATTTCTCCGTCACTATTGGTATGACGCTCACTGTAAATCGTCTTCTTACCCACAACGCCGCCACCCGACATTGTTACTTCAACCAAGAATTCCGCATCTCCCACACCTTTATTGGATAAATTCAAATAAATCGTCTGCTTCTTTTGATTGTTGTTCTGAGTATTATTCTGTTTTCTGTTTACCGTCAAAGTAAGCTCTGTTCCCTCGTCCACACTGCTTTCCGGAGCAATGCTCTGCTGTAAAACAACATTTTCCGCCTTCGAAGTATTAGAAGTAAATTTTGTGGTAAGCTTAATTCCATTCGCTTCTGTCCACGTTTTCGCCTTATCTAAAGTTTCTCCTACAAAATTCGGAATCGTAACCTTCTTAGTCGCAGGACCACTGCTTACAAATATCGAAATAATAGAACTTGCCGAAACCGTTCTTTCTCCTTCCGGACTGGTTCTTACCACATATCCGACCGGAACTTCATCACTTGCCTCTTCGGTAACAATATATTGCAATTCTTCTTTGTCTAACGCCGCCTTAGCAGCCTCAAGTGTATAATTTACCACATTCGGTACCGTAATTTCCGCTTTTCCGGTACTCACAATCAATTCCACAATGGAAACGCCTTCTTTAACGTGAATATTCGGCTTCGGGTTTTGAACAGCAACAACACCCTTTGGATAATCATCGTTTGTCTGTTCAATTACACTTTTAATTTCAATATTTTTATCTTCCAAAATCGCTCTGGCCTCTTGAATTGTCTTTCCAACCAACGTCGGCATCGGAACTTCCGGCTTTTCCTCACCGATAATCGCGTTCCAAACACCTTTACCAATAAAGAAAAAGACAATTGCTACTATCACTAACGCTATTAAAAATGCAAATACCGATGTCGCATTTTTGGCTGAACTTTTCTTCTTTCTACCCATATCTCTATCCTCCACAACTGCCGGTTTCGTTACTCTCTCATTAATCATATTTTCTGTTACACTCGGCATAACGGTTGTCGCACCGATATTTTTTTCCGTCACAATCGTTTTCTCCGGATTTGCCAAAACACTTTGTAAATCCTTTAACATCTCTGTCGCCGACTGATAACGAAGACGTGGTTCCTTTTGAAGCGCCTTCATAATAATATCATTTAACGCAATCGGCATATCATGCTCCAACTGAATCGGCGGAATCGGAAGTTCCTGAATTTGTTTTAATGCAACCGACACCGGCGTATCCGCGTCAAACGGCAACCTTCCGGTAATCATCTCATACATTACAATTCCCAAAGAATAAATATCGGACTTTTCATCGGTATGCTGTCCTTTGGCTTGTTCCGGCGAAAAATAGTGTACCGAGCCGATGGTATTTCCTGCCATAGTAATGGTAGAATTGGAAGACGCCCGTGCGATTCCAAAATCCGTTACCTTCGCTACCAATTCCTCATTCACCAAAATATTCTGCGATTTAATATCTCTATGTATAATGTGATTCTTATGCGCATGTTCCAAACCCGCACAAATCTGCGACGCAATTTTTACCGTTGCTTTCCAGGTCAATTTTCCGCTTTGGGCAATTACTTCTTTTAAGGTATATCCTTCTACATATTCCATTACGATATAATTGATTTCGCCCTCGTTTCCGACATCATAAATCGAAACGATATTCGGATGAGATAAGCTGCCGGCTGCTTGTGCTTCCACTTTAAACCTTTTAATAAAATCCTCTGTCATATCCGAATCGGTCCGCAAAATCTTAACAGCAACAAAACGGTTTAGCAATCTGCATTTCGCTTTATAAACAACCGCCATCCCGCCTCCGCCGATCTTCTCAACGAGCTCATATCGGTTTCCAAGCACTTTTCCAATCATGTTATCCATCTTTTACTCTACACCTCCACTAAAATTGCGGTAATATTGTCAATACCACCCTTTGCATTAGCAGCCTTTACCAACTCTTCGGCAGCACCTTGAATATTCCGTTTTTTCTTTAGTATTATATGTATTATTTCCTCATCGGAAAGCATTGCAGTAAGCCCATCCGTACATAGTAACAAGATATCCCCCGGAAGCAACGATACTTTTTCGTATTCCGGCAAGAAATTTTCTTCCAAACCAACCGCTTTCGTAATTAAATGTCTCTGTGGATGATTCTGTGCCTCTTCTATCGTGATTGCGCCTTTTTGAAGCAAATATTGCACATAACTGTTATCAATCGTCAACTGTGATATGATATTGTTTCGAATCATATAACAACGACTGTCTCCCGCATAAGAAATATAAGCCTCTTGCCCATCCATCAGCATAGATACCAACGTCGTTCCCATTCCGTTAAACTCCGGACTTTCTTTCGAAAAACGACGAATGGAATCATTCGCGCTAAGCGCCGCCTCATTCAACAACGTTTCTTTCTTCTCCCAAGCAGAATAATTTCTTACCACAAACTTCACAATCGAATCTACTACCATCATAGATGCCAATTTTCCATGATTCTGACCGCCGATTCCATCCGCAATCAAAAACAACTTCGCGGTATCTCCTTCGCTTGGAATATAAAAACTGTCCTCATTTTCCTTTCGAACTTTTCCCACATGACTACATGCACCAAAAATCATATCACACCTCCTCTTTTGGTTTGTTTATCTATCTCAATCCGTATGAACGTCCATTAATCCTACTCATTTTATTCGAAATACTGTCTTCTCAACTGTCCGCAAGCCGCATCAATCTCGCTGCCAAGCTCTCTTCGAACCGTTGCCGTTATTCCACGGTTATTCAAAGCATCTCTAAAATTCATCATAACACTTTGCGGCGTTCTTGTATAGCTTCCGCCCTCAATTGCATTAATCGGAATCAAATTTACATGACAAAGCATTCCATTCAATAAATCCGCCAATCGGCAAGCGTCACGAATGGTATCATTTACGCCATACATCAAAGCATACTCAAAGGTAATTCGGCGATTTGTTTTTTCAATATATTTTTTACAAGCCTGCATCAAAGTCTCAATCTTATACGCTTTATTTACCGGCATCAGTTTATCTCTCACTTCATTCGTCGTCGCATGAAGCGAAATCGACAAATTTGCAGCAAGTCCCGAATCGGCAAATTTCAAAATCTGAGGTACCAAACCCGAAGTCGAAACCGTAATATGGCGAATCCCGATATTCAGTCCATGCGGTTCATTTAAAATACGAATCGCTCTCATCACATTATCGTAATTATCAAACGGCTCGCCGATTCCCATAAATACAACATTGGAAATCTTCTCTCCGATATGGCGACTCGCCGCCACAATCTGTTCTACAATCTCTCCGCTGGTTAAATTTCTCTCAAAAGAAAGTTTCGACGATGCGCAAAAGTCGCATTTCATACGACAACCAACCTGCGAAGAAACACACACGCTGTTTCCGAAATTATACTTCATCAAAACTGTCTCTACCGCAGCGCCATCCTTTAATTTAAACAAAAACTTCGTCGTACCGTCCGGCGAAAGTCGAACTTCTTCCTTTGTTAAAGAGTTCATTTCAAAATTCTCTACTAAATTCTTTCGAAACTCTAACGGCAAATCACTCATTTTATAAAAATCTTCCGCATTCTCCTGATAAACCCACTTATAAGTCTGTACCGCTCTGTATTTTTTCTGATTAAACTCTTTTATATATATGTCAGTTAATTCATCCACAGTATAATCAAAGATATTTTTTTTCATATTTTTTCACCTTTCAAGTTTTCTTTATTCACATTCCTCACGGTCAACAATCAAAATTCCGTCCAAATGGTCCACTTCGTGACAAATCTCTCTCGCATAAAAATTCTGCGCTTCAAAGGTAATTTCTTCTCCCTTCTCATTTAACGCCGTCACTGTAATCTTCGTCGGTCTTGCCACATTCACAACCCGTTTTCTCACGCTAAGGCATCCTTCCGAATCCACCGCACGACCTTCTTTTGAAACAATCACCGGATTGATTAAAACAACCGGTTTCTTACCGTTTAACACGACCACAATTCGTTTCAAAACACCCACCTGCGGCGCCGCAATTCCAACTCCGTCATTTGCAAACATCGTATCTTTCATATCTTGAATCAATTCCAAGATTTTTTCATCAATCTTCTCAACCTTCCGGCATTTCTTTCGTAAAATCTCATCCCCAAGTATTCGTATCTCTCTTAACGCCACTTTCTTCCACCTCTATTAGTTTTAATATGATACATAATCATTTTTATTGTAACAAATTTTTTGATTTTTAGCAAATAATTTTACAAGATTCCTACTTTGCAAATAAATTTTTTAAATCACTTATCATCGCATACACATTCATTATAGCAAACCGATTACAATTTAGTAAATAATTTACAAAGAAAAAACTTCCACTTTACCTCATTAAGGTAAAAGGGAAGCTTTTTTCTATTCTATATTGCCATTTTATTTTTTCGATATATCTCAATGTCTTTTTCGCACTTATCCGCACTATCTTTTATATCTTTTAATCGTTCTTCTAAAGATAATTTTTTTCTTCTTTCTGCATTATATTCTCTTATTTTATGAATATCTTCTATTGTAAAATTCTCACTGATTTCAGGCTTTGTCATTATATGTCACCCTCCTTAATCTTTAATCTTTTTCATTTAATAATACATACGGTGCATATATATCAATATTATTATATCTCTTTGCAAAGGTTATACGTCTTATTCCATTTATAGTATCTATGTTCACCATATGTTTAAAATTCCATGATAAAATTATATTACAATCACTTAATATTGCTGAAGCTATATGCAAACAATCATCAAAACTTCTCGCTCCCAATATTCCCTCAGCAATTATTTCATTTGCAATTTCCTCAGTTTCTAATGTTATTCCAACTTTTTCATAATTAATGATTGATAAATATTCTTTTAACATACTTCGCTTAGGTTCTCTACACTCATTTATTTCTGCTAAAACTAAATCACTTATTACAATTTCATATTTTCCGGTTTGTAATATCTCCCATACCTTTTTTGTTTGTTCCACTTTTTCCGGAACATCTTCTTGTTGTAAATGAGAGATAACCGATGTATCTAAATAAACTCGAACTTTCTTCAAAACTATCAACTCCAATATATTTTTTTTACCATAAAACTTCCTTACTAATTTGTTCTATAAAACTATTATACCTTAAAATTACATTTTTTCAATAAGATCAAGTATTTATATATACTTCTTACTCCAGCACCTCCATATATTGTCTTAAAATACCTTCAATTCCATATATCTTCGCATATCTGTATAACAACAGTAAATTCTTATCTTTTCGCTTCATATAGCCATTCAACGCCATTTTGAATATTTGTGTATCCTCTTTATTCCGGTCCCGAATAATATCACAAATCGTTCTCTCAAGATTATACAATTTCACTATTGTTCCATCTTCCAATTTTAACTCTGTAATTCCCAAATAATAAAAATCACGCTTACGATAATGCGAAAATATTGTTTCATCTTTTACTCTCACATTATCCATAAAAGTCATATCTATTTTTAACGGTGTTCGATCTGTAAGTCCCCAAAAATACAATGCGGTATTATGCGAAAAAATCCCATTCTTAAATCGCTGTTGCAACAAAAAAAATTCATTTACCTCTTTTCCCTTCTTCGCATATACGCCTCTCGAAACTTTTTCTATATATTCTTGGTTTTCAAGTTCTTTTAAATACTGTCTGTGCATTTTATTATCTGTTAATTGACTTGTATATATAATGCCATCATTTTCTTCTATCATATCTTTTATTTTTTTGATATTATCCATAAAACTCACCGCCTCTTGACTTATATATACATATTATACCTCATATGTATATATAAGTCAAGAGGCGGTATCGTACAAATCGCTATTCCCATTCCATATAAAAGTAACCTAATTAAACGAAATCGGACCAAAATCAACGGTAAATTCGCTGCCAATCTCATCGAATTTGTCGCTGTTTAATAAAGCATATACTTCCTCATTTATCTTCCGTGTCACATCATTCTTAATAATAATCCGAAAACGATATTTATTCTTAATCTTGGAAATCGGCGAAGGAACCTCTTTTAATATCTTAACATCCTCTCTACCCTTAAAACACTCCTCAAAAATCTCACGAATTCTTCGGCTGTCTTCAATCACTTTTGACTCATTTTCACCGGAAATATTGATTAAAGTAATATCGCAAAACGGCGGATAAAACAGCTGTTCTCTTAACAGAATCTCCTGTTGATAAAACTTCTCATAATCGTGTTCTTTCGCAGCAACAATACTGTAGTTATCGCTCTCATAAGTCTGCACAATAACCCGACCGCTTTTTTCCGCTCTGCCGGCACGTCCGGAGACCTGCGTCAATAAATCAAAGGTCCTTTCTGCCGAATAAAAATCATTGGAATTTAACGACGTATCCGCCGCCATCACGCCAACCAGCGTCACATTCGGGAAATCATGCCCTTTTGCAATCATCTGCGTTCCAATTAAAATATCAATATTTTCCTCCCGAAACTTCGTTAAAATCTGCTCATGAGCATCTTTTTTTGTCGTCGTATCCAAGTCCATTCGAATCACGGAGGCTTCCGGAAACATCTTTCTTACGACATTTTCAATCTTTTGCGTCCCGATTCCGAAATACTTAATATATTTTTCCTTACAAACCGGACAAACCGTCGGATTGCGGAACTTTGCACCACAATAATGACATTTCAAACTATCGGTATCCATGTGATAAGTCAATGCAATATTGCAATTTCGACACTTCGCCACAAAACCACATTTTCGGCAACTCACAAAGGTCGAATAACCGCGTCGATTTAAAAACAATATTGTCTGTTCTTTCTTCGCCAAATTTGCCTTTACTTCTTCATATAACCTTTGACTGAAAATTGTCTTATTTCCTGCCACAAGTTCCTGTCGCATATCAATAATATCCGTCTTCGGCAATTCTCGATGATTTGTTCTTTCTTTTAAAGAAATCAAAGAAATATCTCCGCTTTTCGCCCGATAATACGTCGAAATATCCGGCGTCGCACTTCCTAATACTAACGTCGCATGATTTAATTCACACAACTTTTCCGCCACATTTCTTGCATGATAATACGGCGACTGTCCCGACTTATAGCTCGAATCATGTTCCTCATCAATAATCACAATACCCAAATTATTTACCGGCGTAAATAACGCAGAGCGGGCTCCAACAACCACTTTCGCTTTTCCGGAATTCACCTTCTGCCACTCTAAATACTTTTCACCCTTATTTAAACGACTGTGAAAAATCGCCACTTGATCGCCCAATCGCTCTACAAAACGTTTTACCGTCTGTGGTGTCAAAGAAATTTCCGGTACCAAAACAATCGCACCATAACCATTTTCTATAAAATGCCGAATCACTTGTATGTATACTTCCGTCTTACCCGACCCGGTAACGCCATGCAACAAAAATTCCTTTAATCCTGCTTCACCACAAGTAGCATTTAACGTAGCAATCGCCTTTTGTTGTTCCGGTGTCGGCATAAAATCATTTATTATCGGAAACTCTAACTTCTTTTCTTTTCGTGCCTTAATTTTATCTACAAAAAAAAGATTAAGTGCAACCCCTAAATTACAATAGTATGTTTCAGAAATCCACTTTGCCAAAGCAAACTCCTTTTCTCCCAACACAAAGTCAACATCTATTGCTTCCGTAATCGCCTTTAATCTTTTAAATTCACTGTTCTCCTTTATCTTCACCACAAAGCCGACTTCTTCCCTGTTTCCAACGCCAAACGGCACTGTTACCATTTGTCCGACTGTAACAGTGCCGCTTTTTTTCTCATCGATTTTATAGTCAAAAACTTTTCCAAGCCCACGTGCCGGATTGTTTAAAACAATTTCTGCAATCAAGATTTTCTCTCCTTTTCACATCGGAATTAAAGAGTTACCGCTTCCCATTCTCCTGTCTTTTTCGTCCACATCTTTGGAAAAGCATATCCTTTTTCCCATTCTCTCAAATACTTTCCAATCAAATCGCAAATTTCTTCCGGTGTTGCATAAGTCGTATCCACTACCAAATCATAATTGGTAAGGTCATCGGGATTAACATTGTATTTTTCGGTATATCGCTTGTTTTCACTCGCTTTTCTCGCCTTAATTTTATTGATGGCATCCTCTAAAGTAGGATACTTCTCCGAACCCCGATTTTCATCCATAATTCTCTTTGCCGCTACCGCCGTTTCTACTAAAAGATGCAACTTAAAAGAACCCGGAACAAAATGCCAAGCCATTCTCGAATCAATCGCCATATTTTCATCGTTTGCGGAAATCTTTACTAATTCTCCGTCAATCTCTTCATCCACTTCCGGATGAATTTCCGAATATTTACTGAATTCTGCCGGCGTCATATTATATTTTCCGGCTAAAGAACGAAAAATAGAACCTCCGGAATGAAACTTAAACCCAAACTTTTCTTCAAACAATCTTCCGATTGTACTTTTTCCGCTTCCCAAATCACCTGATATTGCAATTTTTGTACTCATAACTACACCCCTTATTAAAATCTTTACTGCTAATAGACTAAAATACAGGGGTTCATACAAAGATTAAGCTGCATAAAACGCTGTATTTTTAGTTTAGGTTATTACTTCAAACCAACTTTTGTCTTTGTATAAGTAACTTTATCTTCTGCAATCTCATGTGTCGCAATCGTAACAGGATTCTTAGAATCGCATTCCACTAAAGGCTCCGCACCTTGAGCCAATTGTCTCGCTCTTTTAGCAGCCTCGATTACTAATGTATATCTGCTGTCCGCTTTCTCCAATAATTCATTAATTCCCGGTTCAATCAACATAAAAACCATTTCCTTTCTATTCATCACTTAACTCGTCATCGCTTTCGCTGATAACAATTTTATCATCCAATCTTCCGGCAACCGTCTCCGGCTGAATCGCTGATAAAATAATATGCCCACTATCTACAATAATTACCGCTCTCGTTTTTCTTCCGTAAGTGGCATCCACCAAAATATTTGCATCTCTCGCCTCTTGAATAATTCTTTTAATCGGAGCCGATTCAGGACTCACCACCGCAACCACTCTGCTTGCGGAAACAACGTTTCCAAAACCGATATTAATAAGTTTCACCCAAATCCCTCCTTTTATTCGATATTTTGAATTTGTTCTCTAACCTTCTCAATCTCATTTTTTATCGTAATCACCGAATTCGTAATTTCTAAGCAATTCGCTTTCGATCCGATTGTATTAATCTCACGATTCATTTCCTGCACAATAAAATCCAATTTCTTCCCAACGGGTTCATTTAACTCCAAGTTGTCGGAAAATTGCTTAATATGACTCCTAAAACGTACTATTTCCTCATCAATGGCTGAACGATCCGCAAAAATCGCAACTTCCCCTGCCAAACGCGTCTCATCCACCAATTGATCAGCCTCTAATTCCTTCAAACGTTCTATTAGTCTATTTCGGTACTCCGGCACAACATCGTCCGCCTTTTTACAGATTTCCTTAAATTCTTCTTCAATTTCTTGTAATTTCAGAAGAATATCTTTTCGCAATGTCTCGCCCTCTTTAGTCCTCATGGTATTCAATTTTTCAATCGCCTGTTCCAAAGCACATTTTAACTCTTCGGCATATTCATCATCCGTCGTTTCAGAAGAAACATTTACGATTTCCGGCAAAGAAAGCAATCGACAAAAGGACAAATCGTTCTTCACACCCAACGTTTTTTCCAAGCGATTCGCTTCCTCCAAATATTTCTTCATCAAATTCTCGTCAAATAAAATTTGTTTTTTGTCGTCCGCAAAACAATTAATTTGAATATTGACTTCCACTTTTCCTCGAGAAATCGCCTTCGTCATAAATCGACGGACAAGTTCCTCCAAATAAGAATATTGTCGAGGAATTCGAACACTCACATCAGAATAACGATGATTAATCGTCTTAATTTCAACAACATATTCTCGTCCGCAGTTTTCATATTCCGCTCTGCCAAATCCGGTCATACTCTTAATCATAATAACCTCCACTCTGCCCTGAAACTGCCTTCTCTTTTATTACTTTTACTCCGTACGGACACAATTTATTGTGTCCCAATTCTACTTTTCGCCTACTGCTTGGACACAATAAATTGTGTCCCTACAATGGTTTCAAATAATAAGCTGTACACAGTAATGAAGCTTCGTTATGCTGTTTCTTAGTATCTTATAATTCTATAGACCACATATGTAACATAAAGAATCAATGCAGCCACTAAAACATACATAGACACATTGAAAAACATGAAACTTTTACCGAATGCCGTAAAGTTTAAGCCATGTCCCACTTCATAATTAATTTTCAAAAGTGTTGTAAAAATCGCAATTCCCGCACTCCACGAAGCCGGTTCAAAAAACTTCTGCTCTTTTTTAATACCAAGCACAACAAATGCTATCGCAATCACTAACGCAATTACACTAATCACAATCGTTATCCAGTGCATTGCCAATGTCGTATTATAGTTAAAATAACCTTCTTGGATTAACCATGCCCCCAACATAATTCCCAATATTGCTGTCGCTACAATCATTGCTTTACTCACTAACTTGTCTATATCTACTTTTTTCATATAGTACCTCCAATAAGTCTAAATTCGAACTCACTCATTATATTCTACCATTATCTCTCATATTTCGCAAGTTTTTATTCTATTTTTCCGAATTTATTAAATGGAAAAAGTCGAAAAGAAGTTTTTCCCTCTACTTTATCAATCGGAATCACACCAAAATATCTCGAATCCATGCTTCTGTCACGATTGTCTCCCACACAGAAAACATACCCCTCCGGAATGGTAATATCCATATCATACTCCGGCGGGAACTTTTCACGATCCGGATTGGTGTAAGGCTCATCAAGCTTTTCTCCGTTGATATAAATATCATCGCCGTCGATTACCAAATGTTCCCCCGGCAAGCCGATTACTCTCTTAATATACAAAGTTTTAGAAAAAAGCTTTATAAATTTTTGAGCAACATTGTCTTCCGGATAATACGCATACCGCATACCATCTTCTGCAACCGTTGACTGTTGAGGCGCCTCCACAACCACGATATCTCCTCTATTAAGAGGTTTCCCCATTACTTGCGCTAAACGTTCGATAATCAATATATTTCCATCTTGTAACGTCGGAACCATCGATTCTTTTCGTACAATTGTCGTACTAAAAATTAAGTTTTTTACCAACAATGTAATAACAACTGCCAAAAAAATACAATAGGTCCATTCCCAAATTTCGCCCAACACTGACTTTTCCTTCTCTCTTTTTTCTTTTGTTTCCTTTTGAATTTCCTTTTTTTCTTCTTCCATATCTATTCCTCCTTATAAAAATCTTCCGGTTTTAAGTCTGTATGCACTCCCACGTCCGAAAGCAAAAGCTTCCGAACGCAAAAGTAACTGTCAAAACACCACAACTTTCGAGGCAATAGCCATTTTCTCTTTTATCTTACTGTACCACTGTTTGCTCAGGAAGAACAACTTCATCCGTTGAAGGGGCTTCCAACTGTCCCTTCTGTTCATTTAACTTATTAATATATTCCTCTAACTTCATCATTTGCTTTCCGAATTCTTCCCACGAACCGACTTGCGATGCTTGTTTTAATTGTATATACGCATTAATGGTATTCTCAATCGTATCACTTAACGTAACTTCATCGGTAACTTCTATTCGAATCGTTCCCGTTGCATTACTCATTAACTGCTGCAAAGCCTCTTCCAGAGTATTGGCAATCGCAAGATTGTTGTTATAAGATACTGCCACTTTTCTTAATTGCGGGACAGCATCCTCATTTACCGCTTCAATATAAATTGGTTCTACATATAATAAAGAATTATCTACCGGGAATACCGTTATTTCCCTCGTAACACGCGTTCCGCCACCTAAGTTAAGATCTTTTGCGGTTTGCGTATCCTGATCAATCTTATTATCTAACTGAAACGTTCCCGGGACATTGGAATCTTTCGGGAAGGTATAAATCAACATTTCCCCGTTTGCCCTTACTGCAAGCCAAGATGTTAAGCTGTTTCTTCCCTGCGGTGTATACGGAATCATCAAAACATTTTCCATCACATTTAAATTCGGAATCTTAATATATGTATAATACGGCTTTACATCTTCAATTACACTACCGGTATTATGTGCCGCAATATTCCAGCCATCTTCATCCTTATAAAACGTACTAACATCCGTTACATGATATTTTTCCAATTTTTCCGCTTGAATCTTAAATAAAAGAGACGGATATCTCAAATGCTTTTGAATATCTGCCGGAATTGTTTCTGTATCAAGATCCGCAAATAATTCCGGATATGCCTTATTATAAGCCATAATAATCGGATCACGACGATCGGTAATATACAGCGTTACATCTCCATTATAAGCATCTACAACCGCTTTTACGGAATTTCTGATATAGTTGTATTTTTCTGTCAATCCGGGTGTTTTACTTTCAATTTCAAAATACTCCGCATACGGATAATTGGCAGAAAGCGTATATCCATCAATAATCCAGAATAATCGACCCTCGTCATTTACCACCATATAAGCATCTTCATCAAAACGAATAAACGGTGCTATTTTTTCAACACGATCAATAATATTTCGATTCATCAGTAATTTACTGTCTGAATTTATGTACCCCGAAACCAACATCTGAACATCTGCATTTCGAATTGACATCAACAACCGATTCCAGAAAGTCATCGGAATTCCGGCATTTCCGGTATAACGGGTTTCAACACTCTTGTCGCCCTCCGGATAATCGATTTCATTAATATCAATTGCATTTACAATCGCATAATTATCCGTCGTCTCTCCGAAATAAACTCTCGGCTGTGTAATCTTAATATTCCCGTAAGAAGGTTCCGGCTTCAATTCGCTCAAAATAAACTGCGGTTCACCGTTCTTATCAACATCGTTTACCGGACTCATAACAACCCCTAAGCCATGTGTATATTGGAAAGTACGATTGATATAATTCATATCTTTTGTATCCACTTCTCTGGCACCGATATACACCGTTGTTGACTTTCCGTTAATATCATATTGTGCCACATCAATATCGTTAAAAGCATAATAGCCTCTTGTTGCTTGACTCTGATTTAACGCCTTCAATGTCGCTTCTTTATCTGTAATATGGATATTATCGATTGTCCCGGCATTATTCAGTAAGCTGCTTTCTGTCAAATCAGCACTTACCGGAAATCTTACTTCCTCCGCATCAATATTATAAGCCTGTTTCGTACTTCTTAAATTATAACCGATATATTCCGACTCTTTTGCAAATTCATTCGGAGTAACTACAAAAAACTGTGTTCCCCAAACCATAACATAAACAACGCCCCAAAAAACAGGAACAATTGCCATTGTAATTATCGCCTTTTTTATTTTATTTCTTTCAATGAAAACATATGCCACCAACACAACCGCAATAATCAACCATGTTGCGATTTTATAGGCTTTCATCATAATATTGATATCGGTATAACCGGCGCCCACCAAACCACTGCTAAAGATTCCGAATAAAGATTCTTCCATGGTAAAACAATAAGTAAGTGCGGAAATCAAGAAAAAGATAACTATATTAATTAAGTTGTGCTTCACTACATTATTCTTTTTCAAGGATGACAACAAAATTCCGTTAAAGCACGCTCCAAACACCAATACATAGTATCCTAAAGAATACACAATTACCGCTAAATTCAGTCCTTTCAAGAAATTGCACAAATCCATCAAAAACGGACGTTGAAACATATAATACCCGATATCCTTAAAGAAAATGGGATCATTTAACTGAAAACTTGTCGAATTAATATAAACCAAAATGTTTCTCGCTAAAAAATCCTTTACAAAGAAACTTGCCACCAATGCCACAAAAAAAGAAATCGATTTATTGGGAAGTTTAATCGGTTCTACATTTTCCTCCTTAAAAAACTTCAATAAATTTTTCGAAATTACCTTGTTGGTCAAATACGTTACCGCATAAATTACAATAAAAGCTCCCAACATCGTAAGATATTTTACCATCATGTTTGTCCAATAAATACCGGTGTATTGCGCACCAATCTCAGCAATTTCCAACACTTGCGTTCTTATCTGAAAAAAAGTAATTACCGCAACCACAAGCAGAAATGCAATTCCACCTGCAATAAAGCCTTTTCGTATTTTATTCTTGTCGCTTTTATCAAACAACTTAAAAATATGCACAGCAACTGCCTCCTTTATAAAATGCCCTCTACAAATTTCTTTGTATCAAATTTTTCAATATCGTCAATTCCTTCGCCCAATCCGACATATTTCACCGGAATATTTAATTCCTTCAAGACAGAAAAAAGCATTCCACCCTTAGCCGTTCCATCCAATTTGGTTACAACAATTCCGGTAACCCCCGTAGCCTCCAAAAAAGACTTCGCTTGATTAACGCCGTTTTGACCTGTCGTCGCATCCAAAATCAAATACACTTCTTTGTGATATTCCGGAAGTTCTCTGTCAATAATACGATTGATTTTCATCAATTCATCCATCAAATTCTTTTTATTATGTAACCTTCCTGCCGTATCACAAATCAAAATATCCGCTTTTGTTTCTTTAGCACGAACAGTCGCATCAAAGACAACAGAAGCCGGATCTGTTCCCTCTTCCTTTTTCACAAGTTCTACGTTAGAACGATTCATCCACTCCGTCAATTGTTCCACCGCCGCCGCGCGGAAAGTATCCGCCGCACAGGCAAGAACCTTTTTCCGATTTCGAACAAAATAATTCGCTAATTTTCCGATAGTCGTGGTTTTTCCGACGCCGTTAACGCCAACCACAAGAATTACTGTCTTTTTTTCTTCCTCTTCGGAATTTTCTGATTGTAGAATCTCTTCTAAAATTAATTTCAGCTCATTCTTTACATCATCCGCTTCCGTCAAGCGTTTCTTTTTAATTCTTTCCCGGAGTTCATCAATCACAAACTCCGCCGTCGTCACTCCCACATCGGAATAAATCAATATTTCCAACAATTCTTCCAAAAATTCCTCATCGACTTTGGTAAACACCGAAAACAATGAATTTACGCGTTCAGAAAACGCTTCCTTCGTCTTCGTCATTTTTTCCTTAAACTTATTAAAAAACACAAATTCTATCCCCTTTATCGTTTATTTCGTCTTATCTATTTTTTCCCTTGCAATCGAAAGCATCAATTTTATTCTGTTTTCCTGATTAACTTTTGTCGCACTTGCATCATAATCAATCGGAACAATATTTGCCTCCGGATGAAGTTCCTTCAATTTTCGAATCATGCCCTTTCCGCAAATATGATTCGGCAGACATCCAAAGGGTTGCGTACAAATAATATTCGGATAGCCATCCTCTATAAATTCCAACATTTCAGCCGTTAAAAGCCAACCTTCTCCCATTTTATTACCATAACCGATAACGCCTTTTACTAAGGATTTAATATGCGCATAACCCTTTGTCACAATAAACTCTTTGTTAAGATGGACAGCATCGATAAACTCCTTTTCAATCTTCTTTACATAGTTTAACAAAGCGGTTACTGCAACTTTTTTCACCTTACTGCCACCGTAAAGACGGATATCCTCCAAACGATTATCCATTTTAAACATCAAAAAAGTAAGCATTCCCGGAAGCATCACTTCGCAATCCTGCCCAGCTAAAAACTCTTCCAAATTATTATTTCCAAGTTTCGCATATTTCACATAAATTTCTCCGGTAATTCCAACTTTTACCTTCGGTGCTCTTTCTACTTTTATTTTCGAAAAATCCTTAACAATCGCCTTCATAATTCCGGCCATTTCAACAATCTTGATGCCTTTTCCCTCATCAAAATTATCGGTAATCTTTTTTATCCAAGTTTGAACCAATCGATCGGATTCTCCCTTATTTACTTCATAAGGTCTTAACTGGTTGGACAGCAACATGAGCATATCTCCGTAAGCCACTGCCGCCAAACATTTTCTTAACATAGAAAACGTCATTTTAAATCCGCTATTCTTTTCTAAACCGGATAAGTTAAGAGAAATAACCGGAATATAATCATATTCTGCCTTTTTCAAAGCCTTTCTCAGCATATGAATATAATTGGAAGCCCTACATCCTCCACCTGTTTGAGTAATAATCAAAGCAACTTTATTCAAATCGTATTTTCCGCTTTTTAACGCATCTATCATCTGCCCGATTACCAAAAGGGCAGGATAACAAGTATCATTATGAACATACTTTAATCCTTCTTCAATCACAGAATGTCCCTGATTGGTTAAAAGTTCACAATCATATCCTTCTGTCAAAAGAATCTCTTTTAATATACTAAAATGAATCGGCGCCATAGAAGGAATCAATATTTTATGGGTCTTCTTCATTTCTTTTGTAAAAATTACTCTTTTTTCTTCCATTCTTTCCACCTCGAAATATCTGTATTGTATCATTTTAATTTCTATCGGTCAAGTTTTAAAAACATCCCTCGTTAAGTTCAAAGTTACATTTCAGACTATATTTCCTATAATATTGAGGCAATCATTGTACGGACAGTATTCATGCTGTCCTTCATTCCGCATTTTCTGTGGACAGCATAAATGCTGTCCCTACACTATTTATGGCCTTTCTATAAACTTAAGTCTGAATAGTAACAGTTCAAAAGCTCAAATAATGCAAATAAACCAAAAAAAGATAACCGAATTCTAAATTCAAGTTATCCTTTAGTTTATGCAATTATTCTCTTTTTTATCATTTAAACATTTTTCCGTTTTCTTTTTTACTCTCTGTAAAGCATTGTCTACCGACTTCACTTCTTTATTCAAAACAGCCGCAATTTCCTGATATGATTTTCCCTGCAAATACGCATATAACACTTCCATTTCAAAAGGACTCAACACTTCATGAATCTTATCCTCGATTCGAGTTACTTCTTCCTTACTGATAAATAAAAGTTCCGGATCCGAAACCGAATCATGATTAATGGTTTCAATCAAAGTTCTTTCCCCGTCATCCTCAAAAATCGGCTTACTCAAAGAAACATACGAATTCAGCGGCATATGTTTCTGACGTGTTGCCGCTTTTATCGCTGTAATAATTTGACGAGTTACACAAATTTCTGCAAAAGACTTAAAAGAAACTAACTTATCATCCTTAAAATCACGAATCGCCTTAAAAAGTCCAATCATTCCCTCTTGGACAATATCTTCCTTGTCCGCCCCAATTAAAAAGTAAGTCTTTGCTTTAGAACGCACAAAATTTTTATATTTATTAATCAAACTTTCCAGCGCTTCATTATCGCCGTTTCTTATCTGCATCAAAAGTGCTTCGTCCATCAATTTATCGTTATTCGGTTCGTTTTGTTCCGGTTGCAGCATTTTAAGCACCTCACTCCGTTGCAATGATAACTTCATTATAGTAACAAAAAAAGGCATTGTCAAGCTAAAAATCTTTCAAAATCAGCCAACAATACCCTATTCAGCACTTACCAACTTATTATTTTCGCTAAAGCCTTGTAGGGACAGCATTCATGCTGTCCTGCATTCCGCCTTTTCTGTGGACAGCATAAATGCTGTCCCTACACTATTTATGCCATTTCCATAAATTTAAGTCTGCATAGTAACGCCAACAATACCCTTATTCAGCACTTTTCTTATTCGAAACCAAATTTTTCTTTTGAATAAGCATTAAAACGCCTATCAATAAAAGATACACTGCAAATAACTTTTTCAACAGTGCCACATCGATAAAATGCGCCATATTTGCCCCAAGAATTGCCGTCACCGCAGCAATCACAATAAAAGTCACACCAACCTTGTAATCGACATTTCTTTCCTTGGAATAAATAAACAAAGAAAAAATCGCCGTCGGTATATAATACAGCAAGTTAAAACTTTGAATCTCCAATTGATTAAAAGAACTAAGATAATTCAGCAAAACGATCAATACTAAACCGCCGCCGACACCGAGTCCCGTCAGAACTCCCGAAACCGCTCCGCAAATAAAATGAATCATTTTTCCTCACACTCTAAGCTAAAAGCATTCTGATACCGCTTACAATCATAATAACCGCAAGAATTATCCTTATATATTTATCCGGGATATTTTTAACAAAATTCGCCCCTAAAATTCCTCCGGTAATTCCTCCGACGGTAATAAACCACAATGCTTGATAATCCGCTATGTTTTTCACATAAAAAAACGCCGTAATGATGCTTACCGCAATCAAAATAAACAACGACGTTCCCCTTGCCTTTTTACTGTCAAAGCCATAAACAGAAACAAGACCCGGCAACACAATCATACCGGCGCCGGATCCGAACAACCCGTTAATAAATCCCGCAATCAGTCCTAAAAAAACTACCATAATACTCCTTTAATTAAAAAACATCGACACTCCCAACATTCCCACGCCCGTCGCCGCAAATGCCAATACAATAATAAACGCAATAATTCTCGCAATCGCTTTTTTCTTCTCTTCTTTCATAGTTTCTCACCCTTTATCTATAAATATACTTTCTTTTATCATAACATTTTCATTTTTATGATTCAATAGAAAAAAGCACCAAACCGGTGCTTTTTTACAGATTGTATTAGCTTCCTGCAATGATGGCGCAACCATTGTAGGGACAGCATTCATGCTGTCCTGCTTTCTGCCTTTTCTGTGGACAGCATAAATGCTGTCCCTACAGTAAATTATGTTATTATTTTAAAGATATAGTCTAAAGTTTAATAGATTTTAATCGGAAATTACCAATAGTTTTCCTTCCGACTCATAATCCAATTGAACAAGCGCATTCAAATTTACCAAATATTGTTTGGCACGATATTTTTTCTCAGAGGTAAAGCAAGTAAAGCAAATATATTGAATATCCGCATTCGTACTCTTTCCCCATTCTTCCAAATATCGTTCTTCTTCCTGCTTTAAGCTACCGACTCGAAAAGCCGTATAGCCATTCTTTACCTGCTCAATCGCATGATTTTGGATTCGACGAAAAAATTGGTTTCGTTTATTTTCTTGATTCGTATAAATCTCTTCTGCCGCACTTAGCAGTTCCTCCTTAAACTGCAAAGGTACTCCCCCTAACAATACTCATATCGTTCTTTCGTGATTCCTTACTATTTTACCACATTTCGGAAAACATTTCAACACAATTTTCAAAGTTATGTGAACCGGCATAACCATTTCAAAATACTTTTGCCTCAAATCCCCTTTATCTCCATTTTTTGTTACCAAAACTTAATATTGAATTTATTGACCTGCCTTAAAAATACTATATAATATATATTGAAACTTTTGAAAAAAGGAGACTACAACAATGTTATGTTCAGAATGTAATCAAAACCTTGCTGTTATCTTTATGACCAAGATGGTAAACGGAAAGCAAGAAACAGAAGGGTTATGCTTTAACTGTGCGAAAAAAAGAGGAATCGATCCTCTTAATAATATGCTTCTTCAAAGCGGTATTTCCGAAGAAGAACTCGAAAATCTCACCGGTGAAATGGAAGATTTTTTAAACTCCATGCAGCAGGAAGGGGATTCAATGGTTGCCGACGATAAATCGTTTTTCGGTGCTTTCAGTAAGTTATTTGGCGGTCCGGAGGATGGAAATACAAGCTATGAAAGCAAAAATTCCACTGTAAAAGTACAAGAAAAGAAAAACAGCAAAAAGAAAAAGTTTTTGGACACTTACGGGACAAACTTAACCGAACTTGCCAAAAACAATAAATTGGATAAAATCGCCGGAAGAAATCAAGAAATCGAACGTACCATTCAAATTTTAAATCGTCGTACCAAAAACAATCCGGTATTAATCGGTGAACCCGGCGTTGGTAAAACCGCCATCGCGGAAGCTTTGGCGCAAAGAATTGTGGAAAAAAAGGTTCCGCCGAAACTATTCAATCATGAAATCTATCAATTGGATATCACTGCGGTTGTTGCCGGAACGCAATTCCGCGGTCAATTTGAATCGCGTATGAGAAGTATCATTGAGGAAGCGAAAAATGCCGGAAATGTCATTTTAGTCATCGACGAACTTCACATGATTACAGGTGCCGGAGACGCAGAAGGTGCTATGAATGCGGCGAATATCTTAAAACCGGCATTATCTCGCGGAGAAATTCAAGTAATCGGTGCTGCGACTTTAAAGGAATATCGAAAACACATCGAAAAAGATACTGCCTTAGAAAGAAGATTTCAACCTGTCATGGTGGAAGAACCAACGCAGGAAGAAACTTTAGAAATTCTGCAAGTTTTAAAACCATATTATGAAGAATTTCACAAGGTAACCATTCCAAAGGAAACCTTATCAGCAGCTGTTTCTATGTCAGAACGTTATATTCATGACCGTTTTCTTCCGGATAAAGCGATCGATTTAATTGACGAAGCCTCTTCTCGAATTAACCTCAATAACAAACCGCTCGCAAAATTAGAAATATTAAAAGCGCAATTACGCGGTGTGCAGGAAGAAAAAGAATCCGCTGTTTCTGCAGATTCCATTGAAGACTACCAAAAAGCAGCAGATTTGAAAACAAAGGAATGTACTTTGTTGGCGGAAATTGAGACTTTAGAGAAAAAAATCAAAAAAGCCATTGTTACTCCGGAAGATTTAGCCGGCGTAGTTGAGCTTTGGACAAAAATACCGGCGAAAAAGGTAAATGAAACCGAATCAGAAAAATTATTAAACTTAGAAACGGCTCTTCATAAGAGAATTATCGGACAAGATAAAGCTGTTACCACTTTGGCAAATGCCATTCGTCGGAATCGCGCCGGACTTCGAAACAGAAAACGTCCTGCGTCTTTCATCTTTGTCGGTCCTACCGGTGTCGGTAAAACAGAATTGGTAAAAGCGTTGGCAACTGAGCTTTTCTCCAGTGAAAACGCTATTATTCGTTTTGATATGTCGGAATTTATGGAAAAACATGCCGTATCGAAATTAATCGGTGCCCCTCCGGGATATGTCGGCTACGATGAAGCCGGGCAACTTACCGAAAAAGTAAGACGAAATCCTTATTCTGTTATTCTGTTTGATGAAATCGAAAAAGCGCACGCTGATATATTTAATATTCTTCTTCAAATTTTAGATGAAGGTAGATTAACAGACAGTCAAGGAAAAACCGTAAATTTCGATAATACCGTCATTATATTAACCTCAAATGCAGGGACCGGTGCCACTTCTACCCTTGGCTTTAATCAAACTACGGAATCAAACGAAGCGCGCATTATAGAAGCATTAAAAGAATACTTCAAACCGGAATTTTTAAATCGTTTGGATGAAATTCTTGTGTTTAACGAATTAACGAAACCGGAAATTACACAAATTGTTGATTTAATGACTCAGGAAATCAATTCCGATATGAAGCATTTACATGCATCCATCCAACTATCCGACTCCGCCAAAGAACAACTTGTTACAATCGGATATGACCCAAAATACGGTGCAAGACCGCTTCGTCGTGCTATTCAGAAAAACATCGAAAACAAGATTGCGGAAATGCTATTGAAGCGTGAAAATTTAAATGATAAAATTATCTATGTAGATTTTGTAAATCAAGAGTTTACCTTTACTTTAAAGGATTAGCAGAAATGAGGTTTATTATGAACTTACCGAATATTCTAACATTAATTCGATTTGCGTTAGTCCCGGTTATGGGAATCTTCTTAATGCAAAGAAATTTTACGGTTGCTATCATCATTTACGTCTTAGCAAGCGTTACTGATATTTTAGACGGCTATATTGCAAGAAAATATAATCAAATTACAAATTTCGGAAAAATTTTGGACCCTTTAGCGGACAAATTGTTACAATTTACCGCAATTATCGGTTTATGGGTACTCGGTATTATCCCTTTTTGGATTCCGCCAATCTTTTTCCTAAAAGAAATGCTCATGGGACTCGGTTGTATTAAACTACTAAGAAAAGATATTATTGTCCCTTCCAAATGGTTTGGTAAACTTTCAACGGTATTGCTGTTTTTGGCAATCATCGCCTCTATGCTCTCACCAAGCATACCGATATTGCAAAACTACACCTTGCCATTGTTTATTTTAGCAATTATCTCGTTGTTCTTTTCCTTTATCATGTACCTCATCAATTATATAAACCAGATTAAAAAAAGCTGCAACTAACCGTTGCAGCTTTTCTTTACTGTTCCATTTGTTTTCCTAAAAAACCGGCAGCAGATTGTGCCAATTTCACTTCTGCATCTCCCATCTGAGAAGCAGCATCCGTTGCCATTAAAACAACCGAGCCGATGGTATCTCCTTCTGAAACGATTGGAGAAATTACTTGCGCATAATACTTATCCAAATTTTCATTGTTAAAAATCGGAACCCTTTTTTCGGTAGAATTCTTTACCACCCAAGTTGTCTTGTCATTCATGATTTTTTCCAATTCATAACTGATGTTTTTATCTAAGAATTCTCTTTTGGGCGCCCCTGAAACCGCAATAACGGAATCTTTATCGGTTATGCAAGCAATATGTCCGCTTGTTTTTGCCAATGTTTCCGCATATTGTACCGCAAATTCACTTAATTCTCCAATCGGAGAATATTTTTTCAATATTACCTCTCCATCTTTATCGGTAAATATTTCAAGAGGATCTCCCTCTCTGATTCTTAATGTTTTTCTTATTTCTTTAGGAATTACCACTCTTCCCAAGTCATCAATTCTTCTTACAATACCGGTTGCTTTCAATTTTTACTACCCCCTTAACGAAATAATTCAATTAGTAGTAGTATCTATAAAAAGCGACAATTTTATACATAAATTTGCAATTTATTTTGTCACCGGTCAGAATATAATCTTGTATCTTTTGATAAAAAGTGATGGACAACATTACTGCTATCCATCACTTCTTATTCAAAAATTAAATCTTATTATATAATGTTTCATTTACTTCCACATTTGACTCACTAACCCATTTTTTCGCTTCTCTATCAAAATCTTCCATAATAATTTCATTTTTCTCTTCTTCGGTTAAATCAACTTCTTGCACATTTTTCTTTTCTAAACGAATAATGTGATAACCGTAAGAAGACTCTACTAATTCATCTGTCATTTCGCCTTCATTTAAAGCTAATGCTGCATTTTCAAACTCTTCTACAAACTGTCCTTTCTGAATGTTTTGATAAAGGCCTCCGTTTGCCGCAGAGCCATAATCCTGGCTGTATTTTGTCGCAAGTGTCGCAAAATCTTCTCCTGCCTTAACTTGATTTAATACCTCTTCCGCCGTTTTTCTGATTTCTTCCGCCTCTGCTTCTGTCTTTCCGGTTGTAGAGAATAAAATATGTCTTACGTCATAAGATACCTTCTGTGCCTTCTCATTCAAATCACCGTGATTATGTCCGGTATGATCTAATTTAGCAAACAACTCATCGGAAAACTTTGAAAGAATTGCCGTTTCGGTATTAATTCTTAGCATTTCCGCTGTTGTAATTCCATAATATTCACAAATTTTTTTGGCTTCCTCGGTCTGTATATAATCCTCTAATTCTTTTTGTTCGGCTTCCCCCAAAGCAACTTGATATTCTTTCGCCTTCTGTAACTTCACACGACTTAATACAATATCCTCTTTTACAGCATTCTTTGCGATATTATATAAAGAATCTCCATCAGAATCTAAATTCCAAATATTCTCGCTTCCCATATAAAGTTCCCATAATTTTCTTTGTAACTTAAAATACAATTCAAAATCCTTTACAGATACCTCTTCTCCGTTTACGGTCAAAACAATTTCCGAATTCTGTTCTTCGGTTACCGCCTGATTTGTAAATACGTTATACACCAAAGTACAAATTTCTGCTCTTGTTAAAGAAGCATAAGGATCAAAACCGGTATCCTTCCCGCTCATAATCTTATTTTCTACCGCAAGAGCTATGTATTTCTTATCTTCTTCTTTAAACGTATCCTTATCTGCAAAGTTTTCAAGAAGGGATAAATCCGCCTCTGTATCTTCTAAATTTAAAATTTTTACAATTGCCTTCGCTACATCAATACGCGATGTTTCTTCCGACGGCTGAAAATCAAAAGTCCCATCCTCATTTTCATAACCCGGTAAATACTGACTTGCTAAATCAATTGCATATTTTGACCAACGTGTACTCGGCACATCATTAAACTGATTTGCTGAACCTGCTTTCAATTTCAAATCAAAAGCATTTGTTAAAATCGACGCTGTCTGTTCACGATTCACCGCAACAGAAGGACGAAACGTTCCATCCTCAAATCCGGAAATCAAACCCTTTTCCTGCATTTGCGTTACCTTTTCAAAAGCCCAGTGTGTTGTCGGTAAATCCGAAAATGCAAAACAACTTCCCATCATCACACACATACCGATACCGGCACAACCCAAAATTTTTCCAATCTTCATCTTACCCTCTCCTCTTTCGCTAAATTAATTTATTTTCTATTCTTTCTTAAACAGAAAGGCGCATCTCATTGCGCCCTTGTTTCTTCCTTATTGAAATAAATTATACTGCTGTTCATTAAGTATTATTTCGGCATTTTCTAACCAAACTTTAGCTTGTTCTTCAAATTCCAAAGCCAAAACATCAGCAGTTTCCTCATTTGTAAGATAGCCATCGCCGTCGTGGAAAGCCTCAAGCTTAATAATATGATAACCGAATGTAGATTCTACCAACTCCGGATAAATCTCCCCTGCCTGTAAAGAAAGGGCAGCATTTTCATATTCCGAAACAAAATCCCCCATTCCGGTACCGGTATATAATCCGCCGTTTGTATTAGAACCCTCATCCTCGCTAAATTCATTCGCCAACGTTGCAAAATCTTCACCATTTTTTGCTCTGGTAAGAACGCCTTCTGCTTTCTGTTTTACCGCTTCCTTTTCGGCATCGGTCATACCGGTAGTCTTAAATAAAATATGTCTTGAATCATATGTTTTTTCACCGACCGTTTCACCTTTTTCATAAGCCTCTATATCAATTTTTCCATGCGTATGTCCCGTATGATCGGTCTGCTTATATAACTCTATTTCCAATTTTCCAATCAATATAGCATCTTCGTTTATTTTGATTAATTCATCCAACGTGATATCATAAGCTGCTAAAATATTTGACGAATTATAGTTAACATACGTTCTGATATTTGCTTTTTCCTCCGATGTCAAAGCAACCTTCATTTTCTTCGCCTGTTGCAGCTTTACTTTTGTATCGATAATACTTTGTTTTGCACTGTCTCTTGCCGTTTCAATTGCCGGAGCGTCATCAATCAAAGTACTCCAAACCTCTTCGCCGGACTTTCCTTCGTTTTCCGCTTCATATTCCTGCTCCATCATGTTTTTCTGTAACTTAAAATAAGTAGTAAATTCTGAATTCGTCACTTTCTCTCCGTTTATCTTAAATACATAATTATTTTTATCAATATATATAAGTCCGACAACTACCGCAATAATACTGATTACTACCGCTGTAATTCCCAAAACGGTTCCCACTACTTTTTTAGCACTCATATATAGCCTCCCAAAACAAATTCTTATTCAATATAAAATATTATATATTATCTTCAATCTTTCTTCAATAAATTTATGTTTTGTAACACAAATTTAATATTTTTTAACAATTCATCCTCCGAATCATCACAATAAAACGTAAGATATGGCGATTCTCCTGCCGAAAACAACATTCTTCCCTTCTTAAATCCTTTTATTAATGCACTAAGTGACTCCATATCAATCTGCGCATTTTTTTGAAAACTCAACTGTATTTTTATTTCGCTATCCGTCCCGAAAGTTCCTTTATATGAATTTTTCCCAACAATCTCAAAAACTTGAATTGCCTTTGCAAGGTACTTTAATTCCACAATCGCCAATAACCGCATCGTCTCTTTTGGAATATCTCCGTAGCGATCGGTTAATTCATCAATCATATCTCTAAGCATATCTTCATCCGAAATCTTCGAAATCTTCTGATACATTTCCATTTTCTGCACTTCATTTCGAATGTATTTTTCCGGAATATACGCATTCACACTCAAATCAATCTGAACTTCCTCTTCCTCCTCAACGACCGGGTTCTCCCCTTTCAACTCCTTAATCATACTCTCTAAAATCTTGCAATACGTCTCATATCCAACCGCATCCATGTGCCCATGCTGTTCTGCTCCGATTAAATTACCGGCACCTCGAATTTCCAAATCCCGCATCGCAATTTTAAAACCCGAACCAAACTCGGTAAACTCCCGAATCGCATTTAAACGCTTTGTTGCAACCTCGGAAAGCACCTTATTTCTTCGATAAGTAATATAAGCATACGCAATTCGATCCGCACGTCCCACTCTTCCTCTTAACTGATACAACTGTGAAAGGCCTAAATTCTCCGCATTTTCAATAATGATCGTATTCACATTCGGAATATCCACGCCGGAATCAATAATCGTCGTACAAACCAAAACATCAAACTCGCCCTCGGCAAACTGCAACATAATGTTTTCCAATTCTGTCGGTGACATCTTTCCATGTGCATACGTCACTCTCGCCCATGGAATTTCCTCCGAAATTAAAAACGCCACTCGTTCAATATCTTCCACACGATTGTAAAGATAATAAACCTGACCGTTTCTCTCCAATTCACGCGTAATCGCTTCCCGAATAATTCCGCGATCATACTCAAACACATACGTCTGTACCGGACTTCGATTAGCCGGCGGCTCGTAAATCACGCTTACGTCCTTCACTCCCACCATCGACATGTGTAAAGTTCTCGGAATCGGTGTCGCTGTTAACGTTAAAACATCCACATTCTCCCGCATCATCTTAATCTGTTCCTTCGCCATAACACCGAATTTCTGCTCCTCATCAATAATAAGAAGCCCTAAATCTTTAAAAATAACATCCTTCTGCACAATCCGATGCGTACCGATTAAAATATCGATTTCACCGGTTTTCAACCGTTTTAAGATTTCCTTCTGTTCCTTCGGCGATCTCAAACGACTTAAAACCTGAATTTTAACCGGATAATCCGCCATTCTCTTTACAAAAGAATGATAATGTTGTGACGCCAAAACCGTCGTTGGTGCAAGATAAGCAACCTGTTTTCCATCCATTACCGCCTTAAACGCCGCGCGAATCGCCACTTCCGTTTTTCCATATCCCACATCTCCGCAAAGAAGTCGATCCATCGGACGCGTTCGTTCCATATCCCGTTTAATTTCTTCAATACACCGTAACTGATCCTCAGTTTCCTCGTAAATAAAGCTCTCCTCAAACTGCTTCTGCCAAACGGTATCCGGTGAAAAAGCAAATCCCTTAGACATTTCCCGCTTCGCATACAGCTTCACCAAATTATCCGCAACATCCTTTAATCCGGCCCTTACTCTCGCCTTTGTCTTCGCCCATTCCTGACCGCCCATCTTGTTAATATGCGGCACTTTTCCATCGGCACCCACATACTTTGTCACATTATCCAACTGGTCAATCGGAATGTATAACGTATCCTCCTTCGCATAACCGATTTTAATATAATCCCTTACCACACCACCGGCGTTTAGCGTCTCAATCCCCATATAAATCCCGATACCATGCTTATTATGCACAATATAATCGCCGATTTTTAAATTATCTACCTGAACCGGGATTCCTTGTTTTTTTGCGACACTTCTTGTTCTTCTCTTCTCTCTTCCGAACATCTCAATATCGCTGATGACCACTGTCTTAACATCCGGATACTCGAACCCCGCTGAAATTTCGCCCTTCGTCACATAAATACTGCCCTCATTCGGAAGACGCGTTAATTCCTCAATATAAAGACAATCTAATCCCGCATCCGTCAATTCCTTTACGATATTCTTTCCCTTTACGTCATTTCCCGCCAACAAAATAATCCGATATTTATTCTGTTTCCATTCTTCAATATTCTTCAGTAAATTTTCGAAAGAATTACCGAAACCCGCAATTTCCCGACTCATAAAAGAATACTTCATCACCGGAGCAAATTCTTTTAACTTCAAATCCAACGTCGATAAAAAAATCGCATTTCGCCCTAACAATCCCGAAAAAATCTCCTCTCGCATAAAGATTTTCGTCGGAATTTCTTCTTCCTTTTCCACTCTTTCGTTTATCTCAAACAAATTACTCTCAATCTTATCCACCAAACGCTGCGGTTCTTCCAAAAACACCAAATAGTTTTCCGCCAAATAATCCAAAAAAGACGCATCTTCACCGGAATCATTTTTCACCGGGAAAATATCCGCCGCCTCTCTCTGCTCAATCGTTCTCTGCGTCACCGGATCAAACAAACGAATCGAATCCGCCTCATCATCAAAAAACTCAATTCTCACCGGGAACTCCGAAGTCGGCGAAAAAACATCCAAAATTCCCCCACGAATCGCAAACTGTCCGACACCCTCCACAATATCCGCACGCTCAAACCCGGCAGCTGTCAACTGTTCCGCCACTTTCTCAAGATCATAACTCTTTCCGATTTGAAAACCCATAACCTTTTTGCGAATATCCGAAAGACGTTCAAAGCAACTCAATAAAACCCCGTAATTTATCACTAAATTAGGAGTTTTCCCTTTCAATAAACTTTCAAAAATCTTCGCACGCTCAATGTAAATATCCTTACTCTTCGTTCCTAATGACAAACGCGTATTTTCTTCCGGAAAATAAACAACATCCTCCCCACAAAAAAACTTCATATCCGAAAGCGTATCCGCCACCACATTCTCATTTTGAACCACAAACACAAACGGCTTATGTAAAAACTTCGCCATCGAACAAGCAAAATGCCTGCGAATCTCCGCCGTCATTCCATTCACAAAAACCGAACCCTGCTGCGCGCTGCTAATGATTTGATTATATACTTTTGACGTATTTAAAATATCTAAAAATTTATTCATGCGATTATTCTATCACAAAATTTTCCTTCTGCCAATGAATATTTGATTTTAATAAAAGAGAGAATGTTACAGTTCATACTATAATCTCCTGCAATAATAGCACAATCATTGTAGGGACAGCATTCATGCTGTCCTAATTCTACGCATCTACGGATATTTCTTTAGACAACATGAATGCTATTCTGCCTTTTTTTCACAAATGAAGTTCATTCTGCCTATTCCGTGGACACAATGAATTGTGTCCCTACAACGTTTGTACTATTATTATAGAAAGATATCGTTTAAATAATAAAAGGAGAATATTATAAGCTATAGATAACTTATGCTATTCTCCCTTTATTAAAGCTACTCGTCTCTGCATTCACAAATATCACACAAACATTGCGAAACTTCTATATCGAAGTCACAATCCAACGCGATATCCCCTAAAGAAACCAATCCAACCAATTTTTCCTCATGGTCAACAATCGGCAATCTTCTGATTTGCCATTCCGACATCGCATCACAGGCTTCATCCAAAGACATATTCGGAGTTCCTGTTTTTACATTTTCCGTCATAATATCCTTTACCAACGTCGTTTCCGGATCCTTTCCAAGCGCAATATTACGAATGACAATGTCACGGTCCGTCACCATGCCAAGCAACACTTTATTATCGTTGCAAACCGGCACAACACCCACATCATACTTCTCCATAATTTCTGCGGTTTTCTTCAAATCCGTATTCGGAGTTACCCACTTTAAATCCGTATTCATAATCTCCTTTATCTTCATAAATACCCTCCATTCTGTAATTTTTGTCAAAAGTAGTTTTTACAGAACGAAGGGAAATATGCATAAATTTCATCTAAATTAAGCCTTTTTATTTTTTCTTTACCGGCACCTGAATCTCTGTCAACCAATCTTCGACATTCTCCTTATTCCAAATACCATCAATATATCTTTCTCTCGGAAGCTCCACCATCTCATACCCGTTTTCCTCGATATATTTCATAATAAACCCATACGCCTCTCCTAAAGTATCATACGCTCCCTTATGATAAATACAAACCGCATTTACCGGTTTTAATCTCTCAAACTTTATCGTCTCATTTGAAACGCCTTCCTTTTCAACCGCTTGGACATACCTTATCTTGATATCCTTATCCTTAAACTCCCCATCTAAATAATTCATCGACTCCCAAAATTATCATAATCTATCCCCTAAAGGGAGAGTCAATACCTTTTTTCTTTACCGCCAAACAATAATGAACCCCGACAGGTGCCTTCATTTTATCGGAAGTTTGCGCATTGTAATCTGCAAAATACTGCGCCGTCATCTCCTTATCGCCCAAATCCTCCACAACAGCAAACCCCTGACTCGCTAAAATTTCTTCTATCTCATTTTTCGTATATTTATCCTTCATACTCTCCTTCGCTGCACTCGCCAATTCCCGATTTACCTTAGATTCCTTTCCCTCTTCTTCAGTCGGATAATCAAAAGCAATCCGACTTCCTTCGCAAACCATATTCGCTATCGCTTTTATCATATTACGAAATTCTTCTTTTGTTAAATAATAACTGATTCCAAGCAAACTGCTAAAAGAAATTTGGTCTTGCCTGTAATTGCTATGAATTACCGCATTGTACCAATTTTCCTGCGTAAAATCACAAGAAATAAACTCTACGCCGGAATCATCAATACATCTTTCGTTTAACCGCTTTTGCTTATCTGCAATCATCTCTTTTCGGTCAATTTCAAATACCTTCAAACTATCCTCTTCATTTCTGTAAGCAAAAGTATCATACCCTGCCGCAAAAATCAGATACTGTTTGCACCCTTCTTTCACATCCTTCGCTAACGCTTTTTCACAAAAAGCACTCCGCCCCAATACCGACGGAGACAGCTGATGATCCACAATCCGGCGTAACGCCTCTTCCTTTGTACCGACGAAACCCGGACAAAAGAATTGAATCCCGTTTGTCATCTGAAAAGCGATTGCCTGATACTCCTCCTCCCTCAAGATTTTTTCCGCAACACTGTCACAAAATATTCGGCAAGTATTATTCTTGTAATGGTATGCCCTCGCAAAACAACTCACCAACGCCGTCATATTTTTTTCTTCCATTTTTTATCACCTCTTATTCTTAATACATTGAATATAACTTCATTACAAGTCTTGAAAAAAAGCTGATTTTATGGTAATATGAAAGCGTAAAAAGAGTAAAATTCTAATTTTTTTCAGAATTTTACTCTTTTTTTGTTACAGTCCAGACTTAAATTTATAGAGAAGGCGCAACCACTGTAGGGACACAATTTATTGTGTCCGCAGAATAGGCGAATATTAGAATTAGGACACAATGAATTGTGTCCCTACAAACCGCTTTTTGACGATATTTTCCGAAAGAGATAAGATTTTAGTCTGAATAGTAACCATCTTTACGTTCTAATATTTACGACTGATAATAAAATAGCAAACCCAATAGATTAAAATAAAGGAAAACAAATTATATGCCACAATCTGTGCAATCGACGTCATATTCATCAGATACAATACAACAATCGCACAACACGTGATCATGATATATATGGAAAAAGCCAAACTTCTCGCCTTCGTCCATACCATAACATTTCTCTCATCATTTTCCGCCACTTCTCTTTGATGAAGCGACTCTTCATCCTTCGTAATTCGCTTATATTGAATAATTCTCGCAATCCCTATAACCACAAACATTAAACCAAAAGACGAAGCCATTTCCGTAGCATTCATCAACCCCACTGCAATAAGCACTAAACCTAAAACGATAAAAACAATCGCCGTATAAAATCTAACTTTCAGTTTCTTTAAAAATTCCATTTTTACTCCTCCTCAAAAATGAATAAATCCTCAATCGCCACATGAAAATACTTTGCAATCTTATGCGCAAGCTGAAGCGACGCATTATATTTCCCGCTCTCCAAAGAAATAATTGTCTGCCGCGTAACCTCCACCGCCTTCGCCAAATCATCCTGCGTTATTTTTAGATTTTTCCTGTATTCCTTTATTCTGTTCTCCAAAAAATCACCACCTCAGAAAGTAAAATGCACTTTACATTTTAAAAATACCATAGAGCATCCAAAATGTCAAGTGAATTTTACATTTTTCAATAAGTCTCCTCTATCGTAGGGGACGGCGTCCTCGACGTCCCGCTTTTCTCATGTTTCTTCTTTATAAAAACAATCCTTTCTCCACTTTGCCGGATTATTTTCAATATAATCCCATATCATCTGATAATCGTTTTCTCCTCGAATAATATGATCATGATAAGAACGTTGCCAAATATTCTTTCCATACTTTACATTGCAAAACCTCTTCAACGTCGATACAAATTGAGGAATTAATGCATTAGTAGGGGACGGCGTCCTCGACGTCCCGACTATACAAACTTCTAATGAATTACAAATTCGTATGATAAAATGCAAGTGATTTGGCATAATAACATACTTTTCAATCTTAACAAGCTCATATCTATCCTCCATCAAACAAATCTGCCCTTGAATAATAGCGCCACATTCAGTCAATTCTACTTTCGGGACGTTGAGGACGCCGTCCCCTACGATTTGTGATAAAATACACTTATGATCTTCTGTACAAATTGTTATAAAATAAGCACCATCTTGCGAATAATCATAATCCTTCAATCGATTCCTTTTTCGCTTTGCTAATCCTATATAACTCACCTCTTTTTTGGAATTTTCAAGATAATTATACATTTTTTTCCTTCGATCCGCAATAATTTTCAACAAATAATGGTAGGGGACGGCGTCCCCTACCATTAAGGCAAAAGAAGAGACACTAAACCGAAGTTTAGTGCCTCTTAAAAGTTGGCATCAGTGGGCAGTGCTACCCCTAAGCACGAGAACCCCAGAGCCGATGCAGTGGTAAGCGTAGTAAGGATGATCATAGTAGTTTACTCTCGCCGCAGAAGAGTCGACCCCAGTACAGACGAAGTGACCACCACACGCCACGAAACCCTCATTATGGCTAACTATCTTATAGGTGTTGCCTACACCGTCGGCAAATCCGCCGACCTTCCGCCTACCGCTCACTTCAAATCCATGCGAAGCATCCGGAGAATTCCAGTAGTTACCGGCGCTCGAGCTGTCATCACAGACGTACTCGAGAGTCCACAAACCCTTCGCTATCCGGTACGCGTACCAGAGGAAGAGTTCGTACAGGTTTGCAAGGTCAGAACCCC